>DAHUYD010000085.1 GCA_027315385.1 Acidobacterium sp. | reverse complement strand
CCCCAGCCGCTCGGATGGTTCAGTCCCTGAGCGAAACTGGCGGTCACCACCGGCGCAGTCTGCGCTTCGGCGCCACCGAGACAAATCCCCCCGACGAACAGGAGCGTCAGCGCAATGGTCGAGAACCGGCGCAGCGACATGGTTGACTTGCTGTACATGACATTTCTCCCTGAAAACCTGGTACCAGCCTTGCTCGTTATCTGAAACCGCGGCATCGAAATACCTGACCTCTGCTGCTTCCGGAGAAGCATGAACTCGCTCTCCGGAAGCTGGTTGCCTCTGGCCTACTTAATCGTCAGGGGAAGCGTGAAGGGCAGCGAATACTGCTGACCCGACGACGCATCCGTGACGATGATGCTGACGTTCTTTGTCCCCGACGGCGTGACATAATGCGGCGCCGGCGGCGTATGGGTATAACCCGAGTTCGTGCATCCTGTGAAGCCCAGGACCGCTCCCGCCAGCAGCACCGTGAGGCACATCGCGTTGAACAACCCCCGACTGATCAGCCTTCGCTTACGCAGACCCAGCCCAAACAATCCGAGGCCCAGGATGCCGGCCAGCGCGAACGGCGAGGGCTCCATGGGACGGTTCTCCGAGGTGGGAATGTTCGTGGGAATGTTTGTGCTGATGGTCACCACCGTGGTTGTGGTGGAAGCACAGGTTGTGCTTGAACCCGCAGACGGGCATAGCACCGGCTGCGGATTATTGAACGTGCACTCCGAATATGCCGGAAGCGTCGTGTTATCGCAGGCAATGTTGATATCTCCCTGAGCCTGCGCAGAGAAGCCCACCAGCGACTCCAGTGTGAGGGTGCTCGACACGGGTGTTCCGGCCGACGCGGAAACCGACGCCGGACTCGCCGTGATCAGCACGCTGGGCTGCAACACCTGGAACGGCACAGGCGCCGAGTTCGTCGTTGCGAAATTGGTGTCCCCGCTATAGACGGCCGTGAGATTGTAAGTGCCCACCGCCAGATTCTTCAGGCTGAAGATCACCTGCCCGTTTGAGTCCAGCGGCTCATTGACCTGCGTGGGATCCGCCGGCTGCGATCCGTTCATGAAGGTTATCGACCCGGTCGGAGCTCCCAGCGGCGACGATACGGTCGCCGTGATTTCCGTGGTCGAGTTCTGCTTTACGTAATAGACCCCATTGAACTGATCGGGCTGGGTCGCGCTTGGCTCAGTTGTTGTGACCAGAGGCGGCGCCGGCGTGACCAGCAGCGTCGCCGTGGCCGTGCTCCCTCCGTAATTGGTGTTGCCCTTGTAAGACGCCCTCACGTTATAGGAACCGCCGGGAAGATTCGTCAGCGGAATTGTGGCTGTGGTGCTTGTGTCCGTCCCCGTAGCCTGCCCTGTGAACACGATGGGGGGCTGGCCGGGCACGGTCACCGAGGTCAGCGTGGCTGTCACCGTTCCGTCCGGCACATTCGTCGAAGGAGCGCCTCCATTCAGCGGAGCCTGGGTAATGGTTACTGTCGCCGTCGCACTCCCCGGGAACGTGCTCGTCGCCGGACTCACGCTGATGGCCGCGGCTGTCGGTTCCAGAGTGAGCAGTGCGGTCGCCGTGAAGTTTGCGGTCACCGTGCCGTTGGCCGCGGTGGAAGCCACTGCCATGCTGCTGCTGATGGCGCCCGTGGTCTGGGCGTCGACCTGCACGCCGAAGTTGCAGCCGGAACCGGTGATGACCGAGGTGGCTCCCGAGGTGTCGCAGGGATTCGTATTCGGGCTCACCAGCGAGAAATCGTTGGAATCGCTGAAGGTGGGGCTGGTATTGAACGCGAGCGGCTCATTGCCGAGGTTGTAAACGCCGATGTCCTGCTCCTGCGCGATGAATGCGCCGACCTGCCCGAAGCCGAATGCGGTATTCGTGGTGGTGTTCAGCTCATACAGGTTCGGGGTCCCGCTGGTCATATCCGCGACGTACAGGTTTCCCTGATTGTCGATGGCCACGCCGTTCGGCGCCGTCAGAGCAGTATCCACCGCCGTTGCATTGTTCACCGTCAGGGTGCCGCCCAGCGAAGGGACCCGCAGAATCCCTCCCTGTTGCGCCACGTCCACGGAGCCCGAAGGTTCCACCGCAAGCCCGGTAACCCCCGACAGATTGCTGTCCAGGGAAGCCTGCGAACTCCACGGCGTAATTTCGTACAACGTCGTACCATCGGCCACGAACAAATCGCCGCTGCCGTCGACGGCCACCGCGGAGGGCGCCTTGAACCCCGATCCCACGACGGCGTAGCCATTTTGCGTGATCGCGGTCGACGGATTTCCGATCTCCGCCACCTGCCCGTCATCCGCATCGGCGATATAAACATCGCCCTCCCCATCCACGGCAAGGTTCAAATGGCTGCCCAACACCAGGGGGGAATAGTTCGGAGGATTGTCGGAGGGAACCTTCGCCGAGGTAGCAAACAGAGTAATTTGGCCGGCAGTATTCAATGCGCCGTTCACAAAGGGAATCTCGTAAATGTTGCCGGAATCGCCGATATAGACGTCGCCCGATCCATCCACCGCGACGCCTGTCGGGGCTTTCAGCCCTTTGCCGATCGGGGTTCCTGCCGCCGCCGTGGATCCGGGCGCGAATTCCAGCACCTTGCCCAGTCCCGGATCGGCGACATACACGTTCCCCACCGTATCCACCGCCACTTGCGCCGGAGTCGACAGTCCGGTAGCCATCGCAGTCTGCGTCGGAATTCCCAGCAGCGCCGCCATCGGTCCCTGTCCCGTTCCCGCCAGATAGGCGTTGCTGCCAGGAATGGTCTTGCTGGTCGAATCCGCCAGCGCCAGTTCGCCGGAGATGGTCCCCACCGTCCGCGGGGTCATCGTGAGCCAAACCGGGCAGGTCGTCTGCGGCTGATAGGGGGTGGCCGTAGCCGTCGCGCAGGGTACGGTTGGCGTAGTCGATGCGCTGTTCGGATATGGGTTCGTGCCGGTCGTGGCAAAATCCGTTCCGCTTCCCGGCTGCGAGAACCCTATGCTGCCCAGCGTTTCCGCCGCATTGAAGTTGACAAACACCGTCCCCGTAGCGCTGGCGGTTCCTACCGGAGAAGCCCCCAGATTGTCCGACCCCATCTGCCACAGCACGAAGTTACAGGCGCCCTGGCACGTGTTGGTGGTCGTATTATCCGCGCCGGCATACGTGCCCGATCCGGGATAGGAGTAGTCCCCGTAGTGCGGAATCCACAGGAATCCCCGCGGATCCACGGTCAGCGGGTTGTTTGCGCCTACCGGGGAAATATACGACGCGCTCGCCCAGTCATAGCAGGAAGCGGAATACACTTCGGACTGGCTGTTTCCGCAGGAGTTCGGAATCATGAAGTCGCCATCGAACGTACCGCCGTAGCTGTCCGATTCGCTGGTCAGATACAGGTTTCCGGCGGCGTCGAGGGTCACGCCGTTGAACTTGTTCGTGGAGGCGTAGGAGCTCGGGATGAGATTCGTCAGCGCGGATTCGCCGGTGAGGCCGGTGGTGCCGCCCGGGATGAAAAAGGCGCCGTTCACACGACCAGAATTCGACGCGCCTGGGTTCTCGACGAAATAGATATTTCCGTTGGCATCCACCGACATCTTGCCGTCGTCGTTCAGCAGACCACCGACTACAGAGACCGCCGGAGCCACCTTTCCGGTGTTTGGGTCGACGATGGTGCCTCCGGCAAACACCTGCTGCTCGTAAATAACGTAGGGACTGACTTCAGTCATCCAGTACAGAGTGCCGCTGCCATCGTTGTTCCCGCTGTCCAAAAAAGCCATCGTGCTGGAGCCCTGGCTTACCAGGGTATTGCCGTTGGACAATTCAATATTGTTGGGCGACGCAGGCCATGAATTGTTGGTGGTCAGATTCCACGTCTTGGCCACCGGGTCAAAGGGAACCCGCCAGAACAGCGGAGGTGTGCCATAGCGCTGAGGCAAATACAAGTTGCCCTCATTGTCGATCGCCATATCCTCGGTCCAGTAACTGCCGCTGGCGCCCATGGGGCCGGTGGCCGTACCGGTGTAAATTGCGGTAAAAGTCGTCGATCCCGGCGACATCTGATACAGCACGCTGGCCGCTGTGTCCAGGGCCAGAACATAGCCGTGCCAGTAGACGAACTTATACAGCTGGTTGTAGAGAGGATGCTGAATCGGAACAATCGACCCGGTCGTTACCGCGGGCACCGTCTGCGCCGTGGCGATACCGCACAGGGAGACCGCCCCGGCCAGAAACCAGGTCGCGGCCCGCGCCACGCGACGGAAGTACGCTTGAATCCCGATCACCATAAACCCTCCCCAACAATCTCGTTCAAATGCCCGCGAGCAGCCCTGCCGACTCCGCCCGCTCCTTCTGCCGGCCCTTTCCCAGCGGCCGCTCTGTACTGGACAGCCTGCTCTTCTCGCGGCTCGGCTGCCATTCTGCGAAGGGAAGGCCAGACTTCTCCCCGGCCATCCCAGCCATTCCTCAGAATGAGAACTTCGCGCTGAGTTCCATCAGGCGCGATCCGTATTTCACGTTTGCGATTCCGAAATCCTTGTAACCCAGTTGGTTTTCCGTAAGCTTCGTGCCCGGAACCGCATACAGCAGGTTGCCCAGGCTCAGGTTCGAGCTGTCGTTGTTGTTGAACGAAACCAGCGGATGGTTCAGGACATTGAAAGCATCCGCCATGAACTCCAGAGTCTTCCCCTCGCCCACCGAAAAGTCCTTGATCAAACTCAAATTGCTGATCAGCGTGGCTGGCCCGCGCATGTACGGCAACCGGAACTGCCCCTGCCCAGTCGGGTTGGGCGACAAGGCGAAGGGGCCGGTCTTTGGGCTGCCCGGAACCGGGATTCCAAAGCAAGTGGCGTTCATGAACTGGTGGGTCGCTTTGCCTCCCGCGGGATTGCAGTAGACCGTCGGCATCAACTGATAATCGGGGCTGCCCATCCACACCGTCGGGTTCATGTACTGGACGCAGTACTGATCGCCGTTCTTGTCCGCGGGAATCCCAAACTGATTCGCGCAGGTCTTTCCCTGCTCCGGATCGGGCATCTGCCATTGGGTCGCCACCTGCGTCGGCTGGAGCGAGCCATACCCGAATCCGAAGTTCTCGCCCTGCTCGGAGGGCAGATCGGGCCCGCTCTGGATGGACTCGATTCCCGAAATCTGCCACCCGTTTCCAAACATGGACAACAGGCGGTCGCCACCGCCGAACCGTTTCCCAATGTTGAGCAGATAGTGCGCGTTCACGACGTGGGTGCGGTCGAAGGGCGCCGGATTGTATTCATTGCGGAGATTGAGCGGATCGGGAATCACGTTGTTGTACGAAGCCGCCGTCGCCAGCACCTTCGAGAACGTATAGTTCGCGCCCCAGCTCAGCATGCCGGCCGACTTATTCCAGCTCACCTGCATCGCGTTGTAATTCGAGTAGTAGCTGTGCTTGAGCGAGTAAATGTGCTGGTAGAAGGGATAGGAGCGGAAGAAATCGGTCTGCTGCGTGTCCAGCCCGCCGATGGAAACAGCGGGGTTGGAAGAGGTCTTCAGGGATGCCGGAAGGCAGGTGGTCGGATTGATGTTCACCTGGCCGCCGCAGGCGACCGGGCCAAACAGGAACCCGGCCGGGATCAGGTTCAGATCCGATGCGCCGTTGTAGCCGCTGGCGTCGATGTTGTACGTGGGCAGATTCGTATTATTGTTGCCGACGTAAGCCGCTTCGAGCAGAGAGTTCCACGGCAGCCGCTGGTCAAACGTGACGTTGAACTGGTAATAGACCGGACGCGTGGTGTCCTTCGGCGACAGCGTATACACGCTGAAATCCGGAGGATTCACCGGCGACTGGTTATCGATCAGATCGAAGGTTTCCGTCCCGAACGTGTAGGAGGACTTGTAGCCCTGGGCAGTGGCCGCCGCCAGAGCATAGGGCGCAAACTGCTCTTCGTTCCGGTAAACGCCCCAGCCGCCGCGGAGCACGGTTCGACCCGTCCCAAAAATATCCCATGAGGCGCCGAGGCGCGGCGAGACATAGATCATCGGGGGCTTGCTGACAGAATTGGCGACCGAGCCGTCCTGGCTGTGCCAGGTGATACCTGGCATGTTTTTGGCTTCGCCGCAATTCCGCCCGCTGCACTGCTGGTTGTAAAGCGCCGGCGAGAATGTCGCGAGGCCGTTGTTATGACGGTCGACCCAGGGCCCGAGGTGCTCGAAACGGGCTCCCAGCATCAGCGTAACGCGGTGGAGCTTCCATGAGTCGTTGGCGAACGCGGACAGCGTTGTGTACTGCATATTTACCAGCGGAGAAAAATTGGTCTGGGTGAACGAGTCCGTTTCTCCCATGTACATCATGGCGACTCCGTTCATGCAGTCGCCCAGATAGCTGGCCCCCGATGGACGCCCCGTTCCGAGCGGGTTGGGATTCTCGCAGCCCGTGAACTGCGAGTTCCCTCCCGGCGAGCTGTTCTGCGCCGTCCCTCCCGGGTTGTACTCGAAGTATCCGTTTTGCGGATTGAAGGTGTACTCGCCCTGCGGAAACGCGGTGGCGTAATCCGCATCGCCGTTCAGAATTCCGTCCTCCCAATAAACCCCGAACGCAAGGTTATGCGACCCCTTCACCCAGTTCACGGTGTCCGACAGGTCCGGAACCACCTTCTTCATCCGAATCTGGTTGTTATAGAAGCCGCCCGGCATCAGGAGGTTCGGGTAACCCAGGCTGCTGTAGTCCGACAGGGCCGGAACGGAATAATCGCCCGCGTTCTTGTATTCGCCCAGATAGCTGAAAGTGTCCGACTGCGGATTGTTGCAGGTTCCCGCCTCTCGCTTGGCCGGATCGTTGCAGTTGTAATTGTTCATTTCGAACCGGTCCACTTTTTGAGGAGTGTCCATATTGCCCGGGTCGCTGATGAACGACATCGCGGCGGTCACCTCGTTCGTCATGGTCGCCCCGAATGTCCTCATGTAGTGCGCCGAAACGATATTCGAGAGGTCGCCGGCAGTGACACCGCCGGGATACAGCACCGCATACTGCGGGGCGTATCCCCAGGACACGGGATCCTGACTGATCTGCGCCTGGCGCCCCCAGGTCAGGTAAAACTTGTTCGCATCGTCGGGAGTGAAATCGAGACGTCCGTGGAAGATATCTCCGTTCTGCGTCTGCACCACTTCCTGAATGTAGTTGTAGCCTTCCTGATTCACGAAGGGATTGGCGTTCGGCAGCGGCAGCCAGTTCACCATGGCGACCCCGCTGGGGTTCGCCATGGCGGTCACATTGCCATTGGTGACCGCCTGGCCAGTCGGCAGGTAATTCTCCGTCTGGCACATCGGGAGAACCGCATTCAGGTTCACCTTCCCGTCCGGACGCGCGCCGCACAGCTCGGAGTTGAGAGATGCCAGGCTGAAATCGCCCTGCCGCTCGGACATGGTCGGAACCCAGGATCCAAGGGTCTCGGGCGAGTAATTCTGGTTCATGTTCTCGTATGCGGCAAAGAAAAATAACTTGTCGTTGTGCGGTCCGAACCGCGTCCCGGGAATCCACAGCGGCCCGCCCAGCTGCCCACCCGGATAGAGATACCGCCCCGGAGGCCGCGACTGCTGCAGGTAGTTGTTGTACCAGTCGTTGGCGTTGAACACCGTGTCGCGCGCGTAAATGTACGCTTCGCCGTGATACGCGCTGGTGCCCGCCTTGGTCGTCGCCGCCAGCACGTTGGGCCCCTTCGAATATTCCGCGCTGAAGCTGGAGGTCGTCACCTTGATATCGGTGATCATGTCGGAGTTGATCGTCTGGACGGTGCCCTCGCGGGTGTCGATATCGGTCAGGGATACCCCGTCGATGATGGTATCGTTCCCTGTCGGGCCCGCGCCGTTTGCCGTGAACTGGCCCACCGGACCGCTCATGCCTACCACGGCCGTGTTCGGCGTCTGATTGTTCACCCCGGGACTTACCATGGCGAACCCAGGCAGCATCTCCACCAGCTCCGTGGCGTCGCGTCCTACGATGGCCAGCGTGTCCAGATCCTTCGAGGTGATCACATCGCTGCGCTCCGCCGTATCCAGCGGCTTCACCGCCTGATTGGCCAGCGCTTCCACTGTCACCTGCTCGGTGGCGGTCGCAATCTGCATCTTGATGTCGGTAAAACTGAGCTGGTCGCCCGGCCGCACCGGAAAGGGCTGGGACTGCCACGATTTGAAGCCCTTCATTTCCACCTGCACCTGGTAGTGCTGAGCCGCTGTGACACCGGCGATCGCAAACTCTCCCGCGCCGTCGCTGGTCGTCCGCCGCTGGGACTTGTTGTCGAGGTCCGTCAGCAACACGGTCGCGCCCGGAATCACCGCGCCACTTGTGTCCTGCACTACTCCGGATACCAATCCTGTGCTCTGCGCCAAAGCGGGCGTTTGCCACAGCAGGAGCCCTGCCACAAGAAGCGCCGACAGCGCGACTGCCGCCCTGATTCTAGGTATGAACGTCATCGTAACAACCCCCCTGGCTTCCTTGCCGTTGCGTCTTTGCGGCGCTGTGATATCGATCACATTCCCGATGCGAGCCTTACCGCGCATTGAGCTGCTGATTTCCTATGGCTGGATTCCGGTCTGGATTATCTTCCGCACCCGATAAATCGGTCAAGCAGTTTTTTTGCCGTCGCATGAGCGGCCTCCAAGTTACTTACATAGTTATTGCTATGTTCGGCAAATACGCCGCACATGGACACCCCGGCAGCGCGCCGAAGCGCCGCAACCCAGCAAACCACGCAGGCGCGGCCGCGAAAAGATTACTTTCGGTCCGGCCCCACGTAACTACCGTTCCCGGCGCGGTTCTGCATGGCGCCCCGGATCCCGAGCCGCAGTCCCAATCGATCGGAGCGACGGGCTGTGCGCGACACGGGCGCGCTTCAGCAACCTGCATGAGAGTAAGAATTGCGGGGGGAATTGAGCCGGTGAAGAAACACCTGCACGTCTCAGGCGTGCCGAAATCTGCGCGCGGGCATCAGTTATTCAGTTCGTTATCGGAGCCGGCAATTTTGAGCAAACCGCCGGTGGAAATTCACAGCGCCCTTTTCCCGCAAATGCCTGGAATCGCTCCCCGGGGATTGTCCTGTTACCGGTGCCTGCGAGGCACACCCGCGGCCGGAGAATTCCCGCCGGACATCTCCGGAAGCTTTCTGCTTCCGTCCAAACCGTTGTTGGTGTGGCATCCACAGGAGCAGCGAATGACCAGCTCCAGCGGAAGAACGATACGCCGTCCCGTCGACGGAAACTCCTGCCGCAGAATTCTCCGGAACAACAGATTCGCCGCCGCCTCGCCAATCTGGTATACCGGCTGCCGCACCACGGTCAGCCTCGGCTGCAGCACGTCCGCCACGTCCAGATCGTCAAAGCCCGCGGTCGCCACCTGCCCGGGAACGTCCACTTGAAGCACGTTCAGCGCGTGCAGCAGGCAGCGCGTCGTGAGGTTATTGGCGCCAAACAGCGCCGTCAGGGGCGCCTCGCGGTCCAGCGCGGCGCGCACCTGCTTGACCGCCTGCTCCGGAGTGTGGCACTCCATATACGGCTCCGCCGTCAGCCCGGCTCTCATCATCGCCTGACGATAGCCCGCGTACCGGGCCTTCATCGTGTACAGCTCGCGCCCCACGCCCAGAAACCCGATCCTGCGGTGGCCATGCCCGATCAGGTGCTCCACCGCCATCTTCGTTCCCGCGCTGTTGTTCACCAGCACAGAATCGAAGCGCGGGTCCGCCAGGGGCCGGTCCAGAGTGACAATGTGCATCCGCGAATAAACTTCCGACTGCAGATACTTGTCGTCTCCCGGCGCGGGAATGATCACCATCCCGTCAATGCGCCGGCGCACCATCAGGTCCGTCTGCCGCCGCTCGGTCTCGTGCTCTTCGTCCGATGTCGTCAGAATCACCGAGTAGCCGTGCTGTTTCGCCACAGTCGAAATGGCATGAGCGCATGTCGCGAAGAACGAATCGTACAGATAGGGAACGATAACAGCGATGGTCTTCGAGTGCAGCGAACGCAGGCTCCGCGCCAGTTCGTTGGGCTGGTAATTCAGCAATCGGATAGCCCGATGCACGCGATCCGCCGTCGAGTCCGACACGTTCGCGCTTCCGCTCAGCACTCGTGAGACCGTCATCTTGCCTACGCCGGCCAGCCGCGCCACGTCCGCCATCGTCGTGCTCCTGCGCGCGGCGCTCTCGTGCTTGCTTGGTCCCGCAGGCCCCATGATGTCCCTGAATTATAGACGCGGCTGTCAAACAGCCGCTCGCCGCTCCTGCGTGCTCACACGATTTTGCAGCAGTAAATCGAGCTACTACTGCGAAACAGTCGAGCCCGGCGAGCCCGCTCCGAAATCCGCGACCCCCACCTGCAGCACGGTCCCCCGTTTCGGCCCGGGCTTCACCGGCCACGCTCCGTACACCCGATTCCCCCATGCCGCCAGCCCCAGATAGTCCCCCATGAACACGCCTCCGGGATCGAACTCATCCCGCGTCCACGCATAATTCTTAAACGTCTTCCCTCCGTCCTCCGACCGCGCCAGCACCACAATCTGCTTCCGGTGCTGCGGATCTTCCCTGCGGTCGTAGAACACCACGTTCGCCGCGCCCGTCACCGGATCCACCGCCAGCCACTGGAAGAAATGATCCGCACCGTCGTGCAGCGGGTCGTTGTTCACCCGTACCGGCGCGCTCCAGGTGCGCCCATGATTCCTCGACACAACGCAGAACACGTCCACGTCCCCGTTGCGATAATCGCTCCACGTCACATAAATGGGTCCGCCCTTTTTCCCGCCCCGCGGATCGATCGCAATTTGCGGAAAGCCGTTCGCCCGGTCCATGCCCCCGATCGCGAACATTGTCGGCGCGGTCCACACGATGTTGTGCGTTTTGCCGAACGTCTTTCCTCCGTTGTGCGATTCCACCATGACGATGTGATCGTTCAGCGCCCACACCGCGTACAGCGTCCCGTCCGGCGCAACCGCTCCATCGAAGCCCTCCAGCGCGCCATCGTCGTCGCGCGGCAGCCCGTGCTCCGCCGAAATCTCAATGGGCTTCGACCACGTCACCCCATCGTCCGTCGATCGCGTGAACAGCATCTGCGAATCCGTGATCGTCCACCGCGTCCAGCCGATGTACAGATTCCCGTCATGCGGACTGGCCTTCGACGTGTCCGCCACCAGGTACGGTTTGTCTTCGAACGGAATCCCCGGCTTCGTCGGCTGCGCGATCACCGTGCGCACCTCCGGCTCCCAGGTCTTCCCGCCGTCCAGCGACCGCCGCAGCAGGATCGAGTTCCTGATTGCGCCCTCCGCCCAATAATTGAATGCGCCCAGTTTGTCGAAGGAGATACACGCCAGAAACGCGTGCCCCTTATTGTCGAACACCGTCGACACATCGCCGGACACGCGATACAAATGCGGCGTCACGCCGGCCGCCAGGCGCCACGTCTTTCCGCTGTCTTCTGAGTACGCGGCCTGCGCGTTGTCCTGGAAGACCACGACCACCTGCCGCGGGTTCAGAGGATTCACCGACACCCCGGGTTCCGTAAAGAATCCGGGCTGCGGCGTCAGATTCGTGACCGACGCGCCCGGTGCAACCGGCAGCGTCATCGCCGCGGGCGCGGTTGCCGTTTGTGCCGCTCCCGCCAGGGCTCCAGCGCCCAGTACGCCGACCATCAGTACATATTTCATCGTTATGCAGTCCTTCCTCGTCTATCTCGCCACCGTTAACGTGACCCTGCTCGCCGCGTCCACCTGATACCCAGCCGGCGGCGTCTGCCCAACCACAATTCCTGTTTCCATGCCTGGCGCAGCGACCTCCTTCACGGGAGCGATCTTCAACCCGGCCTGCGTCAGCGCAAGCGCCGCCGCGGTGAATAACTGTCCCTGCAAATCCGGCATCACCAGGCCGTTCTGCGCGGGCGGCATTTCCGCCGCTGCCAGCAAATTCACCACCGGGCTCGCCACAGCCTGCGCGTTGGCTGCCGGATTCTGCGCCATCACCGTCCCCGGTTCCGCGTCCGGCCAGGGCATCTGGGCGGTTGCCCCCATTTCCAGCCCCTCGCGCCGAATCGTCATCGCCGCCATCCGCTGGTCCATCCCCACCACGTTGGGAATCGCCCTCTTCATCGGACCCAGGCTCTGCGTCAGCCACACCCGCCAGCCCCGGCGCACCACCGTTCCCGCCGCGGGCGCCTGACGCGCCACGCGCCCCTCCGGCACGTCCGCCGAATAGAGCCGCGACTCCACATGAATGCCCAGCCCCAGCGCCGCGGCCTGCCGCCCCGCGTCCGCCAGGGTCATCCCGCGCAGGTTCGGCACCTGCACTTCCGCGCCATGGATGGCGAAGTGCATCGTCACGATCGCCGACGTCATCCCCACCGCGATCAGCAGCAGCGCCAGCAGCGTAATTCTGAACAGGCCTCTCATCCCTCGTATTCGATCGAGTAATCGACCGTCGCCGCCTTCTCCAGCATCTTCGAGACCGAGCAGTACTTATTCTTCGAGAGCGACACCGCGTCCTCCGCCGCCTTCCGCGTCACTTTTCCGCGAATCCTGTAAGTCAGGTGAATCTTCGTGAACACCCGCGGCGCCTCCGCCGCCTGCTCGGCCTCGGCCAACACGGTCAGTCCATCGAGCGGCTCCCGCTTCTTTTGCAGAATGCTCACCACGTCCACCGACGTGCACCCGCACAGCGCCGCCAGCACCATTTCCATCGGACTCGGCCCGGCCGCGTGCTCGCTGCCCGCGTCGAACCGCACCGTATGCCCGCTCTGCGACTTCCCGTCGAACAGCGTTCCCTCTTTCCATTCCGCAGTCGCAATCATCCATTCCTCCAGCGCCTGTGACGGCTGCTTTTCCTAAACTCGCTGACCTGCTGCCCGCTTCTTAGTTGTCTCTCTACTGCCGATGCCGGTTGTCCGACGCCGGCTCCGGATGGATCAGCACCCGGTCCACCTCCGGACATCTCAGCTTAAAGCGATTCTCCAGCGCGGTAATCGATTCATGGACATTCCGCATCTCCATCGCATCCGGCAGGGTGCAGTGGCAGGTCACGTGCAATCGTTCGCCCAGGCGGTCCACCAGAATTTCGTGGATATCCACCACCTCCGGCATCTCGCTCGCCGCTTCGCGCAGAGCGGCGCTGATGCGCCGGTCCTGCTCCACCCGGATGGGCGCTTCGATCGTCGCCGGCTCGCTCTCGATGTGCGTCAGCACCGAGTGCACCTGCGGAACCTCCCGCCGGATCTCTTCCTCCAGCCCATGCACAAAGCGGTGCCCATCCAGCAGAGTCATGGTTTCTGAAACCTCGATGTGCTGCTCCACGTGCAGTCCGTCGGCAAACGCCTCCACGCTCACGTCGTGCACCACGGCGTTGTGCCGCGCCGCCACCCCGCGCACCTTGTCGAACACGCTCTCGGCCACGGTTTCCCGCGGCACCGTCCGGATCACCACATCCGCTCCGGGCAGCACGCGCACCACCGCTCCCGTCGCCTCGCGCACCAGCGCTTCGGTTCGCTGGAACGTCAGCTTGCGCGGCAGCGACAGGGTCACATCCGCGAAATACAAGCTGCCGGACCGCCGCACCCGCGCCTGATCCACGCCGAGGACGCCTTTCACGCCGTGCACCGCGTCCAGCACCTGCGTATGCAGCTCCGGCGAAATCGCATCCGTCAGCGCGCCGACCGCGCGCCCTGCCAGCCTCCATCCAAATGCCAGAATCATGCCTGACACGATCAGCGCCGCCGCCGGATCGGCATAGCGCAGCCACGCAATATGCTCCATGCGCCCCAGCCAGGCAGCGCTCAGTCCCGCCAGCACCGCCACGCTTGCCCAGATGTCCGACGCGAAGTGCAGCGCGTCCGCCGCCAATGCGTCGCTGCCGGTACGCTGCGCCACGGAGCGCAGCCGCCGCGACCGCCAAAGATCCACCACGATCGACGTGCCCAGCACCAGGAACGGCCACACCGAAAACCGCAGCGCCACGGGATGAAAGAAGATGCGCCTGATCGCCTCGCCTGAGATCCACACCGCCGAGACCGCCATCAGCCCGGTTTCCACAAAGGCTGAAATGTTCTCGACCTTCGCGTGTCCGTATGGATGGTTCCAGTCAGCCGGCCGGTCCGACACCATCACCGACAAAAACGTCAGCGCCGATCCGGCCAGGTCCAGCGCGGAGTGAGCCGCATCCGACAACACTCCCAGGCTGCCTGTCAGCAGTCCCACGGCCAGCTTCAGCGCGGTCATCACGCAAGCTGCGCCTACTGACACCAGCGCCACACCGCGCTTCTCCGCGCTCGCTCGCGATGCTCCCGGAATGGCCGCGCTGGACATGCCAGTTCCCAGCCTATCAGCCTGTGCCGTATGATCCGCTCCGGTGCCGGACGCGTTCAAACCGCTGAATGAAGAAAATCTGTTATTCCGAACGGAGCGCTTTCGGGGACCCGCCGCGAGCGCGGTTGTCTCCCGACGATTCACAGTTATTCCAGAGCGCTGCGGGCCCCATCAGATGTTTAGCGGCATGCGAAATTTGCCGCGTCTTCCGTGTTTCCATGTCCCATGTACTGTGCGTGTTCAGGATAGGGGCACAAGGGGCGGCTGCGGCCAGGAAATGCCTTCCCGGTTGCGATCACCGACTCAGGCGCCACGCCCTTCTCCACCCAACTGGAGAGCGCAGTCAGCAAGTCGAACCGGTCCAGCGATGGGCCGCCGCCGCAGTGGCTCATTCCCGGAACGAAGTAAAACTGGCTCCATTTGGATACAACTGCGAGGCCGCCATTGGCCGCCGCCATCTCCTTGTAGTAGTCGAAGGTATCGAGAGGGGAGAACCACGGATCGCTGTCGCCATGGTAAAAAATCAGCTTTCCACCATGCGCGGCAAAGGTGGAGAGGTTGGTTGCCATGGAGTCAACGAGCGGCTGCACGTCTTTCAGAGCTTCAGCCTCGACGTCCACATGGGTGGCCGTTGGCGGAGGCCCGAAGATGCCCGGCCCCGGCACCAGAATCCCATGAATGCCCGACGTTGCCGCAATGCCGGCATCGTAGAGGAAGCCTGGATAGACCTGGATTCCCTGCGATGTCTTCGGTCCGCCGAAGGCTTTTTCGATGGCGGCCACTTTGGCGGGCGCCAGGCAGGAGCCGGTTTGGCCTGGCTTGCAGGTGAGGACCGCGGGGTCGAAATGGCAGGCCAGAGGATCGGAGATCATGCCGTCTGTTACACCATCCATCCCGTCGCATTGCTTCATCAGAGCATCGATCAACAATCGGCGGTCGGCGTCGGTGATGGCCTGCGCAATGATGGGCTTTCCTTCCGCATCCCGGGGCGCGATCTGGTTGAACGCGGCGGGGATCCACTGGCCGACGGCGAGATTCGAGAGGCCGGTGCGCATCGCCGGGTCGCCCACAATGATCCCGTCGAACTCGTTGGGAAAGCGCTGCGAGAGAATCATCCCCTCGCGGCCGCCGGTGGAGCAGCCGACGAAGTAGGAGAAAGCCGCGGGCCTGCCGTAGTAACGCGCGATGATCTGTTTGGCGAGCGTGGCAACTTCGGGATTGGCCTGATAGGCGAAGTCGAGATAGGCTTCCTGATCCCGGACGAAACTGAAGTCGAAAGCCCCGCGGTGGCTGGTATGGCCGGTATCCGTGCTGGCGACGGCGTAGCCGCGCAGCAGCGCCGGCTTGTCTCCCGCGGCGGTGAGGCCGATCGGCGCGTAGACGATTCCATTTCCTCCCGCGCCCCCCTGCATGAGGAAGTCGCCGTTCCAGCGGTCGGGCAGAGCCAGCGCGAAGTGAATGCCGTACGGCTGGCCGCCGGCTCCGATGCGCTGGCCGATGACGCCTTCAACGCTGCAGTAGGCGGGCGCGACCACGAATTGCGGCGGCGCGGTGAACGGAATGGGCATTCTGCCGCCGGCCGCCATGGCCACGGCTTTGCTGATTTCGACACGCGGGGATTTGAAGCTCGCGAGACTGGCACAGGACGCGGTGTGCTGCGCCCATCCGCAGGGCGCGCATGCAAGAAGGGCCCAAACCGCCGGCTGCAGAAATCTGGTAGTCATGGTGGCTCGCTTTCTTTGAACTGGCCCAGCCATGATACAGCCGATATTTCGAGCGGAATGGACGCGCCGCGCTCTCATCGGGAGAAGGCCGCGACTGAACTGCCGGATGCCGGCGGATTACGACCAGTCGTCGCGGACGCTGAGGCTGTCCTGAACGGCCTGCTCGAACTGCTCGTGCTTCTTGATGTAAATCTCGCTGAAGCCGCGGTCCTGGCGGAGCAGGATGGCCTGGAGGCGCACCAGTTCCAGCAGCGCAAGGAACATGGCGATGATGGCGGGGGTGGAGCGCGTGTGGGCGAGCAGCTTCGAGAGCGCGACGGGGCGGTCTTCCATCATCAGGCGGCGGCGGACATATTCGATCATCTGGCGGACGGTGACCGCGTCCTCCTGCACGTCGAGGATGGGGCGGTTCTGCGCCCGCTCCAGCACCTGGCGAAAGACGCGGGCGAGGTCGAGAGTGTCGGCGGCGATCTCCTGGTCGTCCTCGGCCTCTTTGCGGAACTCGCGGATGCCGGGATTGGTCCAGGTGGCTTCCTCGAGCTGACGCTTTTGCTGCAGCATCTGGGCGGCGTTGCGGAAGCGCTCGTGCTCGAGCAGGCGCTCGACGAGCTCGCGGCGCGGATCTTCGCTTTCGCCCTCGGTGGTTTCGGCAGGCGAACGCGGCAGCAGCATCTTGCTCTTAATGTGGATGAGCAGCGCCGACATATAGATGAACTCTCCGGCAGTGTCGACGTCCGACGCCTTCAGATGCTCCACGTAGGCGAGGAACTGCGCCGTGATTTTGGCGATGGGGATGTCGTAGATATCGATGTTCTGCCTGCGAACGAGGTCGAGGAGAAGATCGAGCGGGCCGTCGTAGACCTGGCCGACAGTGACGGAGAAGGGGGACTGCGAATCTTCGCCGGCACTTTTCTTCAGCGCCGGAGACGCGGGGACTTCGCGTCGAGCGGGAAGCGCTTCGCGCATCTGCTCCGCCGCGGGAACCACGTCGGCGGGAGCATCCGCACGAGGCTCGGCACTGGCGGAGTCTGCCGCGTGCGGCGTATCGGAAGGCGTGGGGGGTTCTTCCGTCACTGGGCAACATCTCCGGGAGTGAATTGGGCGAGGCCCATGGCGGCGCGGACCTCCTGCATGGTTTGCCCGGCGCGAGTGCGCGCACGCTCGTCACCGGCGGCCAGAATTTCGGTCACGAGCGCCGGCTTCTGCTCGAAGTGCTCGCGGCGCTCCTGGATGGGCGCGAGATGGGCGACGATTGCGTCCGCGACCCAGGTTTTGCACTCGATGCAGCCGATACCCGCTGTGGTGCAGCCTTCATACACCTTCGCCAGCGTTTCCTGGCTCGAAAAGATTTTGTGCAGATCGCCGACCGGGCATTTGTCGGGATTGCCGGGGTCTTTGCGGCGAATGCGCGCCGGATCGGTGACCATGGGCTTGAGCTTGGCGCGAATCTCCGCCTCAGGATCGCTGAGCAGGATGGTGTTGCCGTAGCTCTTGGACATCTTGCGCCCGTCAGTGCCGGGGAGCCTGGGCGATGGCGTGAGCAGAACCTGTGGCTCGGGAAGAATCTCTTCCTCCGCCGGCTGTTTTTTATAGAACTGGTTGAAGCGGCGCGCGATTTCCCGCGTCAGCTCCACGTGAGCCTGCTGGTCCTGCCCCACAGGGACAAAATCCGCCTGATACAGAAGAATGTCCGACGCCATGAGAACGGGGTAGCCCAGAAATCCGTAGTTGGTCAGGTCCTTCGAGGCAAGGTTCTCCTGCATTTCCTTATAGCTGGGAACCCGCTCCAGCCAGCCGAGGGGCGTGATCATGCCCAGCAGCAGGGGCAGTTCGTAGTGGGGTTTTACGTGGCTCTGAACAAAGACGGTGCACTTTTGCGGATCGAGTCCCGCGGCGAGAAAGTCGAGCGCGACTTCGCGCGTGTTCGGGGCAATCCCCGAGGGATCGGCGTAATCCGTGGTGAGCGCGTGCAGGTCGGCGATGAAGAAATAGCACTCGTATTCGTCCTGGAGGCGCACCCAGTTGTGCAGGGCGCCCATGTAGTTGCCCAGGTGGAGCTTGCCGGTGGGGCGCATGCCGCTCAGCACGCGTTTACGGGGAGAAGTTGAGTTCGACACGGGATCCATTCGTAAAAATGCTTTGGTTATTGTACGGGATGGTGCGGGCGCGATACGCCAGGCTCGCGGCGGAGGCCGGCGATCGGCTCATCGGATCACGCTGCGCCTCTTCGGAACGCATTTGCGGAGAACCTGTTGGGCGCGCCGCATTCCTGGCGTCTGGCGTCTGGCCGCTACCGCTCCACCGTCACCAGATACAGCGCATCCGGCGTGAGGGTGAGGGTCAGGCGGCCATGGGCCAGGCGCTCGACAGTGGGGGGAGGCAGCGCCGTCTCCTCGTTCAGCTCTTTCACCTGGGCCATGGTCGGATCGACGGGGCTGCCCATCGCCCGATACTTTGGCAACACGTTGCCGTGATCCCGATCGACCGTGGCGATGGTAACGCGCGCGTTCGCAGGAACTCCGCGGAAAACGAGCGTCATGGTCTTCGCCGGTCCGGCAGGCGGGCCGTCCGGGCCCCATCCGGCGGAGCCGGGATCGACCAGGTTCCAGGCGGCCACAGCCAGGCTGCCGTCCGCCATCTTCGTCGCGATCACGTTGTCGGACGCCGCGGGCAGCCGCTCGTCGCCCAGCCGGTGCAGCAGCGCGAATCCGTAGTAGCTGGGCTTGTCGATGCCGCCCTGCGCGCGCAGGCCGAACATCCCGACAAACGGCCGCGGGAGAGGACCACCCTCCTGGAAGACGTCGGAGAAGGTCCAAAAGGACATCTGGTTGACCTTGCCCTGGCACTGGCGGATGGTGTTCGCCACCGCCGGTCCGACGAAGGTGGTGTCGCGCGACTCGTCCGCGCCCTGCACGTTCCACTCCGTCCAGAAGAGCGGGAGACGGGGGAGGACCGACGCGTCGATCTGGTTGCGGACCTTCGCGATCGCCGCGCAGACGCGGTCATCCTCGGGGACCGGTTTGTTGTTGTGGAAGAGGTTCTCCACGGTGTCGTCGGCGTAGCCGTGCGTGGAAACGAAGTCGATGGGCACGTGATTTTCGCCAACATATTTAAGGAAGGCCGGAATCCACGAGGCCGCAGCCGTTGCCGGGCCGCCGGCGCGCAGACGCGGGCTCACGGACTTCAGGTCGCGCGCCGTGTGCGCATAGAGCTCGAAGTATGACGCCTGGCGCGGAATGCCGCCCCAGAAGTCGATGTTGGGCTCGTTCCACACTTCGAAGTACCAGTGCGAAACCTCGTCGATGCCGTAGCGGTCGACCAGGTGCTGCGCGAAGGCTTTCACGAAGGCGTCCCACTCATCTATGGAGCGCGGCGGGGAGACGTTGGGGTGGTACCAGAAGACGTGCAGGTCGAGGGGATTGAAGGCAAGCTGCGTGGGCATGAAGCTGATCTCAACCAGCGGCCGGATGCCATTCCTGCGCAGGCCGTCGTAGATCTGGTCCACCTGCGACCAGTTGTACACGGGCCGCCCATGCTCGTCGCGCGTGAAGGCGCCGACTTCGTCGTCGAAGATGCCGTGGAAGCGGACGTACCGGAAATCGGTGACGCTTTTGACCGCGCGCGCATCGTTGCGCCAGCTCTCGCGCAGGCTCAGGATGGCGTGGCCGGAGCCGAACATCTGCTCCCAGAAGTGGGGCAGCGGCGTGGTGGGCGCGTTCGCGTCGATGCTGACGGTTTCGCCCGTAGCGGCCTGCTGCGCACGCAGGCGCGGCAGGGCGGCGAATACGAGCAGGACGGCGAGACAGCACAGCTTCTTCACAGCGGAAAAGCCTCCAGCTCTCATCATGCCTGTTTTGCCGGGGCCATGCGCTCGGTGCCGCAGGAGGGTGAAACTGGCCGCGGATTCGGCAGGAACGGTTTGGTTCCCGCGTCTGTGATCGACGCGAACTGGCTTTCTCTGCAATTGCACCGGTGGCATTGCGTGATGCATCCACCTGATTACCAAAGTGTGAGGCCTCCCGGAACTCGGAACCCTCTGATGTGCACCGGTAGACGATTGGAGATCATGAGTGACCTGGATGAATCCGTGATCTTTGAGGACTGGAGCCCCGGAACGTTTCCCAAATAGGGCAGGATGCCGGGGGTTATCCCCGATCGTGGCACCATAAGTAACCAATAAGCAGAACTAATGTGACCTCTCGCACAGGCCCAAGGATTTTACCAGAGGGAAGATCGGGAAGCGTTTCACACTTCGTTCGACTGCCAACTCACTCCTGAGTTGCGAAGGCGTCGCCGCAAAAAGCTTTGCGAGCGCGAGCCCTGGACGTGTGCGTAAGCGCCCCGGAGGTTTCGCCTGTGTCAGGAGATTGTCTTTTTCCCTCGCTCCTTCCATCGTGTTCCTCAACATCCGGAACTGTAACTTCAACGCCTGGGAAGTACGCCTTTCTGTTTGCGCTTCTGATTTGCCTGCCGGTAACAGGGCTGGTGGCGCAGGGTCAAGTTAGTGTGCCGGAAGCCAGTTCGCTGACCTGCGCGAGCAGCGCGATCACGGGAGCGGGAACCATTGCGTGCACGGTGACGCTGGCCGCGGCGGCTCCCGGCAGCGGGCTGACCGTGAACCTGGCCAGCAACTACTCGCCCGTGACGGTGCCCTCAAACGTGA
>DAHUYD010000072.1 GCA_027315385.1 Acidobacterium sp. | reverse complement strand
ATTGTGGATCGCGTCAACGACGCGCAATGCGTGGCGATCCTGACGCAGGATGGATCATGGCGCCGCGGCAACGAAGTCAGGTTGAAAGCCACCGTGGACGAAGCCGTCGGACAATGTCCGACGGTGAAAAACGTGGTGGTCTTCCGGCGGACGGGCTCCGGCGTGGACATGCAGCCCGGCCGCGACCACTGGTGGGATGAGCTGATGGCTGCGGCGGAAAGGGAATGTCCCGCGGAGCCGCTGGATTCCGAGGATCCCCTCTACATTCTGTACACCTCGGGTACAACGGGAAAACCGAAGGGGCTGGTCCACACCACCGGCGGCTACTCCGTGCAGACCTATCTCACCAGCAAGTACATCTTCGATCTGAAGGAAGAGGATGTGTACTGGTGCTCGGCGGACATTGGCTGGGTCACGGGGCACTCGTACGTCGTGTACGGCATCCTGCAGAACGGCGCGACCACGGTGATGTACGAAGGCGCGCCGAATCATCCCGGGCTCGACCGCTTCTGGAAGATCATCGAAGACCACAAGGTGACGGTGTTCTACACCGCGCCAACCGCCATCCGCGCCTTCAACAAATGGGGCGATGAGCATGTCGCAAAGCATGATCTGAGCAGCCTGCGTCTGCTCGGCACGGTGGGCGAGCCCATCAATCCGGAGGCGTGGATCTGGTACCGCGAGACGATCGGCGGCGGCCGCTGCCCCATCGTGGATACGTGGTGGCAAACGGAGACGGGCGGGATCATGATCTCGCCCATTCCCGGAGCGGTGGCGGCGAAGCCCGGTTCGGCCACCCGCCCGTTCTTCGGAGTGGTGCCGGAGGTGGTAACCAAAGAAGGCCGGCCCGTGCCCGCCGGTCAAGGCGGTCTGCTGGTGATCCGGAAGCCGTGGCCTTCCATGGCGCGGACGATCTGGGGCGATCCGGACCGCTATGTGAAGCAGTATTGGTCGGATATTCCCGGCGCGTACTTTACGGGTGACGGCGCGCGCATGGATGCCGACGGCTATTTCTGGCTCATGGGCCGCGTGGACGACGTCATCAACGTAAGCGGCCACCGGCTGGGCACCATGGAAGTGGAATCGGCGCTGGTGGCGCACGAGAAGGTTGCTGAGGCCGCGGTAGTGGGCCGTCCCGACGCTCTCAAGGGCCAGGCCATTGCCGCGTTTGTAACCCTGGAAAGCGGGTATGTGCCGTCGAAGGGATTGAAAGACGAGCTCCGCGCCTGGGTGGCGAAGGAGATTGGCGCGTTGGCGCGTCCCGACGATATCCGCTTTACCGATGCCCTCCCGAAGACGCGCTCCGGCAAGATTATGCGCCGGCTGCTGCGGGAAATGGCAACCCACGGCGACGTGAAGGGCGACGTAACTACGCTGGAGGATTTCGGCGTGATCGCGAAGCTCCGCGAACAGGATGAAGGATAGCAGTTACGGTAGAGGCGGCCCTCCGGCTTAGAGTATGGGATTCTCGATGACACGGCTCCGGGCAATCTGAGCCCGGGCGCGGATCCCAAAGCCTGTCAGTGCAAAGAAGCGCGGCAACCGCCGGAAGGCGCGCGCCCATCTGGTCAGAGGGGAAAGCTGATCAGGATGGACCGGGGCTCGGCAGTCGGAAAACGAAAACGGTGGCACGTTGCGGGGTGGCTGGCCGGCGTCCTCATCGCCCTCGCCACGGCCGGCGTAGTGCTGATGTTTGTCTTCTGGCCGTTCCGCTATCAGATGGTCCAAGCCATGCTCGAGAAGGAATTCGACAGCCGCGTTATCGTGAAGCACTACTACCGGACATATTTCCCGCACCCGGGTTTTGTCGCGGATGGCGTGACGTTCCTGCGAAACGGACATGCGGGCTCCCCCTTTGCCCAGGTTGACCATTTGCACGTAGTTGGCACCTGGACCGGCTTGTTGTTTACGCCCCACACCCTCTATCAGATTTGGGTGCGCGGTGCGCGCGTTCGGATTATCCTGCCCGGCGTTGCGCCTCCTCAGAAAACAAGTCCCGCCCATCCGGCGGGTCGCGAAAAGCCGAAGAAGGTGCGCGTAAGCAAGCTGCACATTGAGACGATCGTGGCGAACGGAGCCACACTCAATCTCCTGCGGAAGGGCAAGCCGCCGCTCCACTTCATTTTTGAAACCCTTCAGGTACACAACGTGCACGCCGGCCAGCCGCTGGCGTTCTTCACGCGCGTCTGGCTGCCTGTCGTGGACGCGGCCGTATCCGCGAATGGGACGATGGGGCCTCTGCGCCCCGGTCATTATGCGGACGCGCCGCTACAAGGGGGATTTTCGATTGGAGATGTTCAACTCCAGCGTGTAAGCAAGCTGCGCGGGGTCGCCTCAGCCAGCGGGCGGTACTCCGGGCGCGTGAATCGGATCGTGGTGCAGGGCAAACTGGCTATTCCCGATTTTCGCGTAGCGGATGCGCATGTGGAACGCCTGGACGCCGCCTTTAGCTCCACGGTGGAGGTGCCGCGGCGCAAGGTGGACATTGACGGCGCAAAAGTGGAGACGGCGGGCAGCACGATCACTGCGAACGCGAAAATTGCTGGTGACCCGATTGCCGCACGGGTGAACTTCACCACGCAGAATGGGAATCTGCGGCGGCTCCTGGAAGTGGTGGAAAAGGAGAATCCCAATGTCGCCGGGAAGGTCAGCTTTACGGCGCACGCCGAATTTGGCGGCGGCGCGGAACCTTTCCTGAAGCGCCTGCGGCTCCAGGGTCGGATCGCGATGCGTGACGTGACGTTTGTGAAGAGCGGCAGGCAGAAGTCCATGGACGCCTTCAGCGCTCGCGTCAGAAAGACAGGGAGCGGAGACCCCTCCGAGGTGACGGCCGCCGTCGCCGGGGACACAACGTTTCGCGACGGGATCGCTTATCTCCGCGACGTGCGGGTGACGCTGCCAGGAGCAACGGCGCGCGTGGCGGGAACCTTCAACCTGCTGACCACGCGGGTCGACCTCACCGGCAAGGCAGCGATGCAGAAGGAACTCTCCAGCGATGTTCCAGGATGGAAGCGGATTCTGCTTGCGCCCCTCGATCCGTTTTTCAAACACGGCAAAGCCGGGGCCGTGGTGCCGATAGCAGTGACGGGAACCGCAAGGCACCCGAAAATCGGGCAGAACCTGCTGCACAACAAGTAAGCGCTCAGGTTAAGCCAGCGCCTCGTTCAGGTTTTCAATGGCCTCGTCGATCTCGCCGTTGTTCTTGTATCCCACCGTGACGGAGTCCACACGCGCGGTGCGGAAGGCGAAGCGCATCGCGCGGCGGCGATCGTCGCGGTCGAAAGTGCCTTCGCCGATGAGCTTCATGCTGATCACGCCCTTCTTGTTGGCCAGTGTCTGATGGATGCGCGCGACCACTTCGGGCACGTCGCCGCCCACACTGGCCATGTAATTCTCCGCATCCATCCTGACGCCCTTGTGGTTCACGCGGATCATCCCGATCTGTAGCCAGTTGTTGTCCGGCACGCGGGCCAGTGCGGGCAGCCCGTGGACCGATGCGCCGCGGGCCCGAACCGAGCCCTTGTGTTGCGCGTCCAGAACCGCGTCCTGCCAGCCGCGTGTGTCCTCCGGCCAGGTGGACGTGTGCTGCCAGTGGAGCAGCAGGATGTCGAAGTAATCCGTCCGCGCCTGCCGCCGCAACTGATCGATCTTCGCAAGCGGCGGTGTCGGGTCGTCGGTCGTCACCTTCGTCATCAGCCGGTAATTCTCACGCGGAATCCCCTCAAGCGCGATCCCCAGCATACGGTGCATGTCGCCGTATGAGTCGGAAGTCTCGAAAAAGCGGATGCCGCGGTCGTAGGCATAACGGACGAGACGGTTGAATCCTTCCTGTCCCAGGTTGCGCTGCACCGCGCCGCTCATGGTGCCGGTGCCGAAGGCCAGACGTGAGACCTTCACGCCGGAGTCGCCGAGCGGCACCCAGGTCGCCGCATTCTGCGATTCGGCTTCCAGCGGAAGCGTTCCAAGCGAGGCTGCGGCGCCGGTGGCGGCGGATGCTTTGAGAAAATCGCGGCGAGAGAAGGACGTCATGGTGCCCCCATTGAGGAATAGCCTACAGCGAAGAGTGCCCGGCGTACAGAGCGGCGCCCCTCAGGCGCCGGGGCCCGCATCGCGCACGATCCACCACAGGACTTCGCCGAATATCTTCCATTTCGAGGCGTTGCTGACGTCCAGGGGAAGACACCTCCGATTGGCCGACACCATGAGGTCGGCTCCCTGCAATCGCTGGAAGCGGGCTACCTTGAACCCCAGATCGCGATGCATCACCACGGCCAGCTTCTGGTGCAGGCGGTCCCGCTCGGTGATCGCCGAATCCACAAAAACGATGGAACCGGAAGGGATGACCGGGTCCATGGAGTCGCCCGTCAGGTGCATGGCCACCATCTGCTCGGGATGGGCACACCACTCCAGCGGCGCGACCAGAATGCTCTCGATCTCCGCCTGGGACAAGCTCACGTTTTGGTGCGGAGCAACGCGGTCACCCCACGCCGTGACGTTCAGCAGAGGAATGGCGACGGCATTGCCCGCCATCGCGAGCACCTGGGAGATTTTTGCCGGCGCAAGCAGGTGGATGTCCCTCAGGTTCACGCGAAGCGATGAAGCGCTTTTGCCTGAGCTGGCCACAGGCAGGCCTGAAGGGTCCATCCCGGCCCGCTCCCAGAAGTAAATATTCTCGGGGGAGCGCGCCAGATTTCCCAGGGCCACATACGTTTGGGCAGTCGGCTCAATCCTCCCCTGAATCCAGCGCGATACTGTGGCCGGCGAGACGCCCAGCCGCTCGGCCAATCCTGCCTGGGTGAGCTGAAGATCGCGAAGGAGTCGCAGAATCCGGGGGGACCAGTCGGGGGAACTATGAGGTCTCAGCGCCATTCCTCCTGATCTCTGATTGCATCGGCGCAATTACACCAATGAAATCAATGGTTTAGCTTACCTTGTCAGGTATGCTAACAGGAACTTTCGCGCATCGTAACTGGAACAGCAAGAGCAAAAGATTGCGCGATGGCCCTCGGGCCTGGCACGGAACCACAACAGCCCGGCCGAGGATGCAACGGGAATGAGAGCAAAGAGACAAGCCCAGGATCCGTGGATAACCCTGTTCGCCGAGCTTGCCAAAAGCTGTTCTGCCTGCACTCTGTCCTGCCCTGGAAACCAGCAATTCTGGATTGACTTCAGCGTTTGCATTTCCGATGAGGGGGTGGGCATGCCCAGCAGAGCTGACGGAACACGGTTGCTGATCGTCGATGACGAACACCACGTGGCCGATACGCTGGCGAAGATTTTCGAGATCAATGAATTTGAGGTGCGCATCGCGTATTCGGCAGAACAGGGAATCGAGGTCATTGCCGAGTGGCAGCCGGACCTCGCCCTCCTGGATGTGATGCTTCCCGGGATGAATGGCGTTGAATTTGCCGTCGTCCTAAAGGAAAACTACCCGGATTGCCGGCTCCTGCTGTTCTCGGGCTCAGAGCACGCCGGCACGCTGCTCCAGGAAGCGGCCGTCAGGGGCCACAGGTTCGACATTCTCGCCAAGCCCGCCCATCCGGTCGAACTCCTGGAAGCGGTCAGGCAGCTGCTGGCGGGCGCCCAGAGCGCACGCCGCTTACCGCCGGTAAATTAGGGCATAGGCACGGGGCTTCTGCGCGGATATCTCGCGCCAGCGGCGGGGCCCGGACAACGCGCCCCTCTGGTCGCTCATGAAATCTCGAAGATATTCTCCGATTTCGCGGCCAGCGCCAGTGCGTGATCGGCCAGATGGCCGGCGATCGCGTAGAACTGAGCCGCGAGCGGCGATTCGGGTCCGGCGAGCGCCACCGGCACGCCTGTGTCGCCGCCGTGCCGGATTTCCTGGAGCAGCTCCACCGAGCCCAGGAACGGAACGTTGAATTGCCTGGCCATGCGCTCCGCCCCGCCCCGGGAGAAGATGTCGATCTCGTGATGGCAGTGCGGGCACGTAAAGTGGGACATGTTCTCGACAATGCCCAGCACCTCGACATTCACCTGGTGGAACATTTCGAGAGCCTTGCGCGCGTCCTGCAGCGCAACGTCGGAGGGCGTGGAGACGACCACCGCCCCGGTGAGCGGAACCGTCTGCACCAGGGAGATGACAACGTCGCCGGTGCCGGGCGGCAGATCGATCAGGAGAATGTCCAGCTCGCCCCACTCCACCTGCTGGAGAAACTGGCGGATGATCTGATTCAGCATGGGGCCGCGCATCACAAGCGGTTTATCTCCCGGCGAGATCAGGCCAATGGAGATGACCTTGACGCCGTATGCGACGTTGGGCTCAATCTGATTGTTTTCGAGCACGCGCGGCTGGCGGCCCGATCCGAGCATCAGCGGCACGTTGGGTCCGTAGATATCGGCGTCGATGAGGCCGATGCGATGCCCGAGTTTCGCAAGGGCGATGGCCAGGTTGACGGCCAGCGTCGTCTTGCCCACGCCGCCCTTTCCGGAACCAATCGCAACGATGGACTTGACGCCGGGAAGCGCGGTGGGAGGCGGCGGAGTAGGTGGATGCGCCATAGATACAGGGTACAAGGTGCGGGGGATTGGGGTGAAGCCGGTCCGCGAGCCGGCAGAAAGCCCTTCTACGCTTTGATGGGGGTGGTGGGGTCGAATTTAGGGATGCGGCGCCGGCGCGCTTCCGATTCGCGAATCTCGCGTCGCCGTCCCGCATCCTCGAAGCGGCGCTTCTCCTCATCGGTCTGGAGTTCAAGCGGTGGCACGGGAACCCGGCGTCCCTGCGGGTCGATTGCGACAAACGTAAGATACGCCGAGGCAACGTGGCGATGAATGCCGGCGAGCGTGTTCTCCACCCACACCTTCACCCCCACCTCCATCGAGGTGCGGAAGGCGCGATTGATCGAAGATTTCAGGATCAGCAGATCCCCCACATGGACCGGCGCGATAAAGTCGATGTGCTCCATGGAAGCCGTCACCACGTAGCTGCGCGCATGGCGGAAGGCGGCCATGGCGCCGACCAGGTCGATGAAATTCATAAGGCGGCCGCCCAGCAGATTGTTCAGGGTGTTGGCGTCGTTGGGCAGAATCAGCTCAGTCATCTCCGACTGCGATTCGCTGATAAGGCGTGCGGGCAGCGCGGGGCCGGTCGTCTTGATGTCCATGAGATTAGGGTACAGCACAGGGATCGGACCCCAGCGCTCGCAGCGCGGCGGGGATTTTGCTTCGTCGAGGCGGGTCGGGGATGATGTTGATGACGGTAGTCGAGGGCAAAAATGGATAAGTTGGCGAGCCTGAAAGAAATCCTTGAGCAGGATCCGAAGAATGCATTCGCCCGCTACGGACTGGCGATGGAGCATGCCGCGCGAGGCGAGACCGCCTCGGCTCTCGCTGAGTTCGACCGGTTGCTCCAGGATCATCCCGAATACACGGCGGGCTATTTCATGTCCGCACAAACCCTGGCGAAGGCGCGGCGAGTCGCGGACGCCAAACAGCGTCTGGGCGAGGGCATCGCCTCCGCGCGCAGGACAGGGAATCAGCATGCCGCGAGCGAGATGCAGGCCATGCTGGACGACCTGGAAATGGCCGAATGATTCCCCTTCCCCGCGCAGCCCCTGTCAAAAGAGGCTGAGCGGGATTGAATCCGCCAGCGCGTGGTAACCGGCGGGATTGGGATGCAGGTGGTCGCCCGAGTCCCACGCCGGTTTCAATCGCTCCGGATCGGCGGGGTCCGCGATGACCTTGTTGAAGTCCAGTACCGCGTCAAAGTGGCCTGGAGCGCGAATCCACGCATTGATCGTATCCAGATCGGACAGCGTGGCGGCGCCGGGATGGTAGAACCCGGAGCCGGCGAAAGGAGTAATCGTTGCGCCGATGACCTCGATGCCGCGAGCGTGAGCCCGCTCGATGATCTGCCGGTACGCGCCGATAATGCCCTGGACCAGCTCCTGATGGGCGGCAGCTGGCACGGCGCCGTGAAACGTCAGCCCACCCAGGTCGTTCACTCCTTCAAAAACAATTACCCACCGAACGCCGGTTTGCGCCAGCACGTCGCGGTCGAAGCGGGCCAGCGTATTGGGGCCCAGGCATTGCGTCAGCAGGCAATTGCCGCCGATGCCCTGGTTCAGTACTGAAACGTTGCGCATCGCGGGCGAGGCCTGCAGTCGCGCCGCCAGATCGTCGGTCCAGCGATCGTTGCCGTTGGTCGTCGTGGCGTGCCCGTCGGTGATGGAATCGCCAAGCGCGACGATGGAGGCGGAGTCAGCCGGAGCGAGCACGTCGACGCCGGAAATCTGATACCAGTGCTCGACCGTCTGCGCGTTCGCCAGCGACGGCGCGGAGACCTGGTTTCCCTGCACGTAGTACGAATCCGCGCGCGAGCCGGGATGCCCGGTCTCCCGAGCCGGCGGATCGGTGAAGTAGATCGTAATCGCGAGGCTCGAGAGCGCAGGCATCTCCAGATGCACGGGATCGGAAATGTATTCCGCGCCGGCCGGGACCACGACCGACGGCGAGCCGTTGAAGGTGACCGCGCGATCCGTGGCGGGATCGATGGCGGACGTCGACCCTGCCGTAGCCGCGCGCGCAATATGCACCGCGCTGAACAGCAGCGGCCGGGTGCCGAAGGCATTGGAGACGTGAATGCGAAGGGTGTCGCCGCCCACCGACAGGTGAACGATCTGGCGAAGCGTGGCGTCTCGCAGCGCGCCGGGAGGCAGCGAATTCCGCGGCTCTGGAATCTGCTGGGACGCCGCCCAGCTACCCACCCACACCGGCTGAATGCGCACCCCGGCGGCGAAGAGCGGAATGGCCGCGAAGAAGACGAAAGCAAGCAACGGGAGTTTTGCCGATTTCATAACGAATGGTCTAGTCTTGGTTCCGAACTAAATCGCTTTTCGCAACGAAGGATATCACCGATGATCATCCGAGCGCGTTGTATGCCCTCCTGGTCCATCCTGCCTCTTGCTGTGTTCCTGTCGATCGCGATTGCTCCGGCGCGGGCGCAAAACGCCGCCGCGAAGAAGCCGCTGCCGCCGCCAGTCACGTTCACCGCCGATCAGGCGCACGCCTTCGCGATGAAGCAAATGGGCATTGAAGCGCTGCGCCCGGGGCCCAGCGGCGATCCCAACGCCCCCGATCACGCGAATTACGACGAGTCGAAAGCGAACCCCTGGCCCAATGTGCCGGATGCGCTCACGCTGAACGATGGCCGCAAGGTGACCACCGCGCAGCAATGGTGGACGGAGCGGCGTCCGCAGATCGTCCACGATTTCGAAGAGTACGTCTACGGCTTTGTGCCGAAGAACGTGCCCAGGGTGACGTGGTCCGTGGTCGCCAGCGAGAAGGAATACGTCGGCTTCCATCAGGTGATCGCGACCGAGCTCAACGGGCGCGTGGATAACCGCGCGTATCCGCTGATCCATGTGAATCTGCGCATGACCCTGGTCACGCCGGCGGATGTGAAGGGGCCCGTGCCTGTCCTCATCATGTTTGGGCCCAGCGGGTTTCCGAATCCTGTGCAGCCGTCCACGGATGAGCTGGCGAAAATCAACAGTGCAATGAAGGCGCTGCTGGTGAAGCAGGATCCTTCGCTGGCGCCGGTAATGGCGTCGCATCCGGCATGGCAGCCCATTCCCGCCAGACCCTTCGAGTTTCCGCACCTGAACGCCGATGGCGGGCTGCCCAGCACCTGGGAGCTGATCGCGGCGGGGTGGGGCTACGCCGCCCTCGATCCGCAGAGCGCGCAGGCCGACAGCGCCGAGGGCCTGACGCGGGGAATCATTGGCCTGACGAACCACGGCCAGCCGCGAAAGCCGGATCAGTGGGGCGCGCTGCGCGCCTGGGGATGGGCTGCCAGCCAGGGCCTCAATTTTCTCGAGACGAATCCGGCCGTGAACGCGAAGGAAGTCGGCATTGAGGGCGTCTCGCGCTACGGCAAAGCGGCCCTGGTCACGATGGCCTTCGACCAGCGATTCGCCATGGTGCTCGTCGGCTCGTCGGGCAAGGGCGGCGCCACGCTGCTCCGCCGCAATTTCGGCGAGTCTGTCTACAGTCTCACCGGCGGAGAGTACTACTGGATGGCTGAGAACTTCCTCAAGTACGGCGCTTCGAAGGCGACCTTCGGCAGCATGAATCCCGGCGACATTCCTGTGGACTCGAACGAGCTGATCGCGCTCTGCGCGCCGCGGCTCACGTTCATCAGCTACGGCATTCCCGCGAAGGGCGATGCCCATTGGCTCGATCATCAGGGCAGCTGGATGGCAACCGTGGCGGCCAGCCCGGTTTGGACGCTGCTGGGCGCGCCCGGCCTCAGCACCGGCAACCTCGACTACCGCACTGCGCCCATGCCTCCCGTGAATGACGGCTTACTCGGCGGCAAACTGGCCTGGCGGCAGGACGACGGCGGCCACACCGACGCGCCCAATGTGATCTTTTTCATTCGCTGGGCCGACAAGTTCATCGGATATCCGTTCACGAGCTGACCCGCGTGGAAGCAGCACTCGGCAGTGCGGCCGCGGTGAAATCCCCCGCCGCGCTCTCTCGCCCGTGCACGAATTCCGCCGCACGAGCATAATGACGTAGATGAGGATTCCCCTTTTCCCTCTGGACACGGTGTTGTTTCCAGGGTCGGCTCTGCCGCTGCACATCTTCGAAGAACGGTATCGCGAGATGATCGGAGAATGTCTCGCGGAAAAGAAGGAGTTCGGCGTGGTGCGCGGTGAACCCGACCGGCTTGCCGTCATCGGATGCACGGCTAACATTGTGCGCGTGCTGGAGCGCTACGCCGACGGGCGCACGGACATCCTGTGCGAAGGCGCGCGGCGTTTTGAAATCGAGGGCCTGGACGATTCGCGGAGCTTTCTGCAGGCGGATGTGGAGTTCTTTGAGGACGAGGGCCAGGGCTCGACCCGCGACGAGCGCGAAGAATGCGCGGCCCTGCATTTCGTTACGCTGCACATGGCGGGAATTGACGCTCCCCTCACCCAACTGGATTTGAACGGGCCGGTGGCCTTCCAGTTGGCCGATGCGCTGCCGTCGGACCTGGGATTCAAGCAGCAGCTGCTGGTCAGCCGGTCGGACGCCGACAGAACCGCCCGCCTGCTGGAGTTTTATCAGGAGATGCTGCCGCGCCTGCATAACTTGGCGGCCGGCGCGCCGAACTGAAGCCGGGTCTCCGGAACGAACGAAACTAAAATCCTCTGGAATTTAATTGACACCGTCGATCACCGCGTCCAAAAGAATGCGGCACACGGAACAAGGAGCCGGAATGGCAACTCGAGAGGCGAAAAAGTCCGACCCGAAAGCGCGTCCAGCCCATCTGCCCCAGACGCTGGGAGAGCTGCGGGCCAGCCGGGAGTGGAATGAGACACGGCTGCGCACCCGCATGGTGAAGGACGAGCTGCGCGAGAACCTGATTGCGCGTCTCAGGGCCAAAGATTCGATCTTCCCCGGCATCATCGGGTACGAGGACACTGTGGTGCCGCAGATCGTCAATGCGATCCTGTCGCGGCAGAATTTTATTCTGCTGGGGTTGCGTGGCCAGGCCAAGAGCCGCATCCTGCGCGAGCTGACCGGGCTGCTGGACGAGCACCTGCCGTACGTGGCGGGCTGCGAGATTCGCGATAATCCTTACGCGCCTCTCTGCCGCCGCTGCCGCGATCTCATCGTCGAGCAGGGCGATGCGACGCCGCTCGGCTGGCTGGGCAGGGAAGAGCGCTACGTCGAGAAGCTCGCCACTCCGGACGTGACCGTTGCGGACCTGATCGGCGATCTCGATCCGATCAAGGCCGCGAAGGGTGGACACGATCTGGCCAGCGAAATGACCATGCATTACGGGCTGCTGCCCCGCGCGAATCGCGGCATCTTTGCCGTGAACGAGCTGCCCGATCTCGCCGGAAAAATTCAGGTGGCGTTGTTCAACATCATGCAGGAAGGCGACGTGCAGATAAAGGGCTATCCTGTGCGCCTGGAGCTCGATGTCGCGCTCGTCTTCAGCGCCAATCCCGAGGACTACACTGCGCGCGGCAAGATCGTCACGCCCCTGAAGGATCGCATCGGATCGGAGATTCGCACGCACTATCCCGAGACGCTGGAGGAGGGCATCGCCATCACCGCCCAGGAGGCATGGACGGATCGCGAGAGCGGAGACGTTGCCGTTCCGCAATACCTGCGCGAAGTCATCGAGCAGGTGGCCTTCACCGCGCGCGACGACAAGAAAGTCGACAAGCGCAGCGGCGTTAGCCAGCGCCTGCCCATCGCCACCCTCGAACTGGCCGTCAGCAATGCCGAGCGCCGCGCTCTGTTGCACGGCGAGAGCCGCGTCGCGCCGCGTGTCGGCGACCTGTACACCGCCCTGCCCGGGATCACCGGCAAGCTGGAGCTGGAATACGAAGGCGAGATGAAAGGCGCGGACACCGTGGTCCGCGACATCGTCCGCGCGGCCATCGGCAAAATGTGGACCCGCTATTTCGGCGAAGTGAGCACAGAGCAGATCGAGCAGTGGTTCAACCTGGGGGGCACGGTAAAGATCAGCGACGCCCAGCCGGCGAAGACGACGCTCTCCGAACTGAAGCAGATTCAGGGATTGCTGGAAAAACTCGCTCCGCTCGGCGTGAAAGCAGGCGACGCGCCGGAAACCGTGACGGCCGCGGCCGAGTTTCTGCTGGAGGGCATGTGCGCGCACCGGCGCATCAGTCGCAATGAGGAGCGCAGCTTTGCCGCGCAGCGCAAGCCCCAGGAACGCACGGAGCGGGCGGAGCGATTGGAAGCGGAACGCGAATATGAGCCGTGGCAGACGCGAAAAGCGCGGCGCGGAAGCTTTAACTAAACCGGGCTGCGGGCTTTTCAATGAAAACCGTTCGATATACGAAGTTCACAGGCGACCTGGCCAACGAGATCGATATGGACGATCTCCTGAAGGCGCTGTCCGATTACCTGCTGGACTCGGGATTCCAGAATCCCTACGCGGACTTCCAGGACCTGGACCAGACCATGGAAGACCTGCGCGAGGCGCTGCGCCGCGCCCTGGAGCAGGGCGATGCCTTTGACGACGCGCTGCAACAGAAGATCGACCAGATGTCGGCGGAAGGCAAGCTCGACGATCTGATCGACAAGCTGATGCAGCGGATGGAGCGCGAGAACTACATCGCGACGGACCGCCCGGAACAGCCCCAGCCGAGTGTCTCCCAGGCAGGGGGCGAAATGGGAGATGCCCAGACCGAGGCGCGCTTCGAAGTTTCAGATAAGAGCCTGGATTTTCTGGGATACAAAACGCTCCGCGACCTGCTGGGTTCGCTGGGCAAGGCGAATCTTGGGCGGCACGATACGCGGCACTGGGCGACCGGCGTGGAGACAAGCGGAGGCTCGCAGCCCTATCAGTTCGGAGACACGCTGAACCTGGATGCCCCCGCGACCCTCAAGAGCGCCATCGCCCGCGAGGGGCTGACGCTGCCGCTGAATCTCGAATACAACGATTTACAGGTCCACCAGAGCGAATATCAAAGTTCCTGCGCAACGGTCGTCATGCTGGACTGCTCCCACTCCATGATCCTGTACGGCGAGGATCGCTTCACTCCCGCAAAAAAAGTGGCGATGGCTTTGGCGCACCTCATCCGGACGCAGTATCCGGGCGACACCCTCTCGCTCGTGCTCTTTCACGACTCGGCCGAGGAGCTTCCCGTCTCGCAACTGGCGCGCGTGAAGGTCGGGCCGTATTACACCAACACCCGCGAAGGGCTCCGCCTGGCGCAGCGCATTTTGGCGCGCCAGCGCAAGGACATGAAACAGATCGTCATGATCACCGACGGCAAGCCCTCCGCCCTTACGCTCGAAGACGGCCGCATTTACCGTAACGCATTCGGGCTCGATCCCCTGGTGGTCAGCGAGACGCTGGAAGAAGTCTCGCGCTGCAAGCGGCAGAACATCCTCATCAACACCTTCATGCTCGCCTCGGATTATGGGCTGGTGCAGTTCGTGCAGAAGGTGACGCAGATGTGCAAGGGCAAAGCCTACTTCACCACCCCGCAAACGCTGGGCGAATATCTGCTGATGGATTACATGCAGCGCAGAATGAAGACAATCCACTAGAGCCCGGGTTCCGGGGCCGCGTAGCGGACGTGGTAGCCGCGGGGCGATGCATGAAAGCCGGCATCCTCAAGGAACCGTGCCAGGAAATGCCGATGAGCAGCCAGGCCGCCGATCGTCGCGATCAGCAATCCGCCATGATGCCGCGTCTCCGGATTCTGTAACAGTTCCTGTGCTAAATGCCACAGAAAAGCGGCGACGTCGCGGGCAGTCGCCGAGCGCTCCGGCTCATCTGCCGGCAGAAAGACATGCAGCGCCGGGTTGTTGCGGCGCAGATAGGCGGCCAGGTCGCCGTTGCGGAGGATCACCGTGGCCCCGACGGCGCGAGTGAGCGTCCCCGAAGCACCTTCAGCTTCCGGCCAGCGCAGGATGCTGCCCCAGGGATTCGCGGGGTCCGTGGCGGCCAGAGCCACCATCTCGGGCTTTTCCGATGTGCCGGTGCGCAGCGAGCGGAGCAGTTCAACCGCCGCGGGTTGCGCGAACTGTGCGGCGCCCAGTCCGGCGACAAAATAGCCGCGCCGGAGTTTCCCCTGCGCCTCCAGCGCCTTCAGCACCTCGTAGACCGCGCTGAACCCGCCAGGAACGTTCTCCTGCGCGGCAGTTTCGCGTGTGACGATGCCATTGCGTTGCAGGAGCTGTTGCGCGAGCCCGTGCGACCAGTTCGTTTGCGCCCCCGGCGTCGACCGGTCCGGGGCGGGGACGAGGGCCCATCGCCCTTGTGCGCTCGGCGGCGTGGTGCGGCGCGAGCGGAAGGCCGGCTGGTTATGAACGCGTTTGCCGGAGCGCGACGTGTCCGGCCTCGCAATGAAAGCGCGGAGCGCATGGAGCGTGTCGTTGGTGACAAGGCCGCGCCAGACGAGGGACCACAGCGCGTCCACGGTATCGCCAGGATAGCCATCGCCGATGGCCTCGTGCAGCTGAGCGAAGAACATGGCGCCGGAGCGCGCGAGTTCCCCCAGAATCCTCTCCTCGCGCGGGCTGGCCGATCCGCTGGGACCGATGCGCGGCGGAAGCAACTCGGCGGCGCGGTCCGCGAGATAGAGCGCGATGCGCCCGTCGCGATCGCCAATCGGATCGGCGCCCCACCACACCACTTCGCCCGCGGCCACCAGGGTGTCGAGATCGCGAGGCGAATAGCGGGCGATTCGCGCAGGCAGAATCTGCGATTCGAGAAGCGAGGCCGCAATCGGCGCACCCTGGAGCCACTCGATGGTATCCAGCAAAGCATCGAGACCGCGGCGAGGCTGCAAAACTCCGTGCCAGTGCGTGGCGAAGCGAGCGAAGAGCCGCGGTTCGGCGGGCTCGATCTCCTTCCGTAACCGTGAAAGCGACTTATTACGGATGAGGCGCAGAGACTCCACGTCGCAAAACTCGCGGTGCACGCCGCCCGGCCGGAAGCCGCCCTCCACAACCCGGCCGTCATGCACAAGCGCGCGCAGCGCCGCATCCGCAGCATCCGCAGGAAGACCAAAGCGCGTTGCGGCTTCCTCCAGGGTAAAAGGCCCGTGCGTCCGGGCGTACCGCCGGACGATCTCGATCGCCGGCGCAGTTACGGGCTGGAGGAGAGACGGCGGCAGTCCCGGCGGAAGCTTCGCTCCGAGCGCGTCGCGATATCGCGCGGCGTCTTCGACGGCGATAAAACGCCGTTCGCCCGCGATGCCCACTTCCACGATCCGGCGGGCGCGCAGAAGCTTTGCCAGTGTGTCCGCCAGTCGCGGTGAAGCGAGACGCCCGGCCAGCTCGTCGCGCGTGAAGTCCCCCAGACGAAGGAGCAGATCGTGAATGTCGTCCGCGGATCGAACGTGGTGCAATTCTCCCTGAAGCTGCAGGTGCGCCTCAACCTCGGAAATGGAGATGGGATCGAGAAGCTCGCGCAGATCGGCCTCGCCCAGCAGGTCGCGGAGCTGCGACTGGTCGATGGAGAGCGCTGCGGCGCGCCGCTCGGCCAGAGGCGCATCGCCGTCGTAGATGAAATTGCCGACGTACCCGAACAGCAGCGATGCCGCGAACGGCGAGGGCTTCGGCGTATCTACGGTGTGCAACTGGATGTCGCCAGTCTCGATGGACCGCAGAACGTCCACCAGCGCGGGCATGTCGAAGATGTCGCGCAGGCACTCGCGATGGGCTTCGAGGATCATGGGAAAGTCGGGATACCGCGCTGCCACCGCCAGCAGATCCGACGCGCGCTTGCGCTGCTGCCACAAAGGGGCGCGGACATTCATCCGGCGCCGCGGCAACAGCAGCGCACGGGCCGAGGCTTCCCGGAATTTCGCGGCAAAGAGCGAAGTGCCGGCGAGCTGGCGGATGACCACGTCGGTAACGGCTCCGGAGGACGGAAAGAGCGGAGCGCTTGCGGGCGTCGAGCCCGCGTCAGGAAAGCGGAGGACAAATCCGTCGTCCGTCGCCATGGTTTCCGCGTGCGGGCCGCCTGCTGCTTCGATTTGCGCCGCGGCCGCCATGGCCCAGGGCGTGTGTACCCGGCTGCCGAATGGCGTCAGCACGCAGACCCGCCAGTCGCCCAGCTCGTCGCGAACGCGCTCCACGACGATGGTCCGGTCGTCGGGGACGGATGTCGTCGCGGCAGCCTGATCGGCCAGGAAGCGCAGCAGGTTCTCAGCGGCCTGGGCGTCGAGATCGTGCTCGCGGACGAGCCGACTGATGGCGGCGTTCGGCGGCAGCGCCCGCAGCTCCCGGACCAGCGCGCCGATGCGTCGCCCGAATTCCAGCGGGCGGCCCGCGAGGTCGCCGTGCCAGAACGGCAGCTTGCCCGGCGTTCCCGGTGCGGGCGACACCAGCACGCGGTCGTGCGTGATCTCGTCGATGCGCCACGAGGATGCGCCGAGCGCAAACACCTCGCCCACCCGCGACTCGAAGACCATTTCCTCGTCCAGTTCGCCCACCCGGATCGGCTTCCTGTGCTCCCCTGAAAGGAACACGCCGTACAGCCCGCGGTCGGGAATGGTGCCCGCGTTGAGGATGGCCAGGCTCTTCGCGCCCTCGCGCGGAGTCAGCAGGTTCGTGATGCGGTCCCAGGTGATGCGCGGACGCAATTCCGCGAATTCATCGGAAGGGTAGCGCCCCGCGAGCAGGTCGAGAACGCTCTCAAGCGTGGCGCGGGTGAGCGTGGAGAACGGGGCGGCGCCGCGCACCAAAGCGTACAAATCCTCGACGGAGATTATCGCCTCGCGCGGACGTTCTCCCCGATCGCGCGGCGCCGCCAGACGGGGAGGATGCGCCACAATGGCGACCATCTGCTGCGCCAGAACATCGAGCGGCGTACGCAACATGGCGGTGGATTCAACGTGCCGCTCGTGCATGGCGCGGGTGATGGCGGCGCAGGCGATCAGATCGGCTCGGTACTTTGGAAAGAGGATGCCTTCGCTCACCGCCCCCACGCGGTGTCCGGCGCGCCCAATGCGCTGCAGTCCGCTGGCAACGGAGGGCGGCGACTCGATCTGGATCACGAGGTCGATGGCCCCCATGTCGATGCCGAGTTCCAGCGAAGAGGTGGCGACCAGCGCGCGAATGCGTCCGGCTTTGAGTTGTTCTTCGATCTCAGTTCTCTGCGCGGCGGCCAGCGAGCCGTGATGCGCGCGCGCAATGGGTAGCTCCTCGGGCGCCGCAAGCTCGTTCAGCGAACCCGCCAGGCGCTCAGCCGTGCGGCGGTTGTTCACGAAGATCAGCGTGGAGCGCCGCTGGCGGACGATCTCCAGCAGGCGCGGAGGGATGGTCGTCCAGATCGAAGCCCGCTTCGGGCCGGATCTCCCGGGATCGGGCGGCACCGCGGGCGTTAGGTCTTCCACCGGGACTTCGACCCGAAGAGCAAGTTGCTTCGGAGAAGCCGCGTTGACGATGGTGACGGGCCGGCCGCCGTTCTTCGATGGATCCTGGCCCACCATGAATCGCGCGACTTCGTCTTGCGGGCGCTGCGTCGCGGAGAGGCCGATGCGCTGGAGCGGCCGAGCCGCAATCGCCTCCAGGCGTTCGAGCGAGAGCGCCAGATGCGCGCCGCGCTTGGTCGAAACCAGAGCGTGAATCTCGTCCACAATTACGGTCCCGACCGTGCGCAGCGCAGTGGCCGCTTCCGAGGTCAGAAGAAGGTACAGCGACTCTGGGGTGGTGATGAGAATCTCAGCCGGCTGACGGCGGAAACGAGCGCGCTCCCGTTGCGGTGTGTCGCCGGTGCGGACGGCGATCTCAGGAATCCGGAATGAAACGCCGCCGCGGCGCGCCACTTCGGCAATGCCGGCGAGCGGCACGCGCAGATTGCGCTCGACATCGACCGCAAGCGCCTTGAGCGGGCTGATGTAGAGAATGCGCGTCTGCCCTGCGGCTGCGTCGGCGTGAAACATCAGGCTGTCGAGGCATGAGAGAAACGCGGCCAGCGTCTTTCCCGTACCCGTGGGGGCCAGCAGCAGCGTGCTTTCGCCGCGGGCGATCGCGGGCCATGATTGGGCCTGCGCGGGTGTCGGCTCCCCGAGAACGGACCTGAACCATTCGCGGACGGCGGGATGGAAACGCGCGAGCGCGCTTTTGCCGGGCTCCCCGGAGCGGCGTGGCGAGGATGATGTATTCGGCTTCATGCCTGGATGTGAGGATATCGCCGCAACCGCTGCTGCCGCGACGCGGCGGGCGTTCCCGGGAAGATGCGGCGATTTCCACGATTGAGGAGTTGGGTTGAAATCCAACGGAGCAATCAGCGGGTGGGTACCGGGCAATACCACACGGCCCTGGGCGTCAGGACGGGCTTCCAGGGGGAATTGCCGGGAAGTTGCTCGCTGGCTCCCAGAAACAGGACGCCGTCAGGCGCGAGCGAGCCGTGCATCGTGCGCAGCACTCGATCGCGTGTGGCGGGCGGGAAGTAGAGAAGGACGTTGCGGAGGAAGATCACGTCGCAGCGCTGCGGGAGCGGCGCCGACGTGCAAAGATTGCGGGGCTGGAAACGGCAGAGCCGGCGCAGACCGGCCGAGATTTCCCACTCGTCGTCGCTGCGGACCAGGTATTTGACCAGAAATCCGGAAGGCAGGCCCCGCTTGACCTCCACGCTCGAATAGCGGCCCGCGCCGGCGCGCGCGACCATGCCGGCGGAAACATCGGTGCCGAGAATATCGATCGACCACGACGCAAGCTCGGGAAAGTGCTCGCACAGCAGCATGGCGACGGAGTACGCCTCCTGGCCGCTGGAACACGCGGCTGACCAGATGCGCAGCGTGCGGCGGGCGCGGCGGCGCTCGATGAGCGCGGGCAGAAGCGATTCCCGCAGCAGGCTGAAGGATGCGGGCTCGCGAAAGAAGCTGGTCTCGTTGATCGTCATCGCCTCCGCCACGCAGCGCTCCAGCGACGAGCCCGGCGCGGTGCGCAGCGCAGCCACCAGATGAGCGACTGAGGGAAATCCACGATCGCGGATCAGGTGCTGGAGGCGCGACTCGAAAAGATAGTCGTGGCCGCTGTCGAGAAAATTCCCGGAGTTCCGCGCCATCACGTCGCGAAGGTACTCCATGTCGTGAGCGGCGAGCGTCATGGCGCAACCGCCTCCGCGTGCGCGGCCGCCGCGGCCCCGGCAAACCGCATCATCTCTCCGCAGATTGCTTTCAGAGGCAGGACTTTATCGGCCAGGCCCGCTCTTGCCACCGATCCCGGCATGCCCCAGATCACGCTGGTCGCGGCGTCCTGCACAAACACGGCGCCTCCCGCGGCGTGAATCGCGCGGCATCCGGCCAGTCCGTCCGAACCCATGCCCGTCAGCACAATGCCCAGCAAACGCCCCGGGCAGGCCTGCGCGGCGGAGCGGAAGAGCACATCGACCGATGGACGGCAGAACTGCTCGGGCGCACTCTGATGCAGGCGAAGCCGGAAGTCGCGGCCGATCTCCAGATGCCAGTCCCCGCGCGCAATATCCACCACACCCGGCTCCGGCCGAGCGTCTGATACCGCTTCCCGCACACGCACCGCGCAGAGCGAATCCAGGCGGGCGGCAAGCACTCCGGTGAACTCCTGCGGCATGTGCTGAACAATAAGGATGGGGAGGGGAAAGGAGCCAGGGAGCTGCGGCAGCAGAGTTTCAAGCGCGGCGGGTCCGCCGGTGGATACGCCAATGACGACCAGCCGCGGCGCAACGCCTGAGACAGAACGCCGAGGCGGCGGGGCGGCGGGAATGGCCGCCCCGGGCTCCGCGGCCGGAGCTTCCGTGGCGCAAAGAGCCAGAATCTTGGGGAACAGGTCGCGCGAGAGCGCCGTAATGCCTTCTCCCACATTGAGCCGGGAGCCCGGTTTCGCGACGAAGTCCGTCGCCCCGCGTGCCAGAGCTTCAAGCGTGCTGGGGGCGCCCCGCCCCGCAAGGATGCTGCACATGATGATGGGAACGCGCGAGTCGCGGCCGCGCAGCGCGGAGACGGCCTCGAGGCCGTTCATGCGCGGCATATTGATGTCCAGGATCACCACGTCGGGATGGAGAAGGTCGAACGCCGCAACGGCTTCTTCGCCATCCGCGCACGCCGCCACGATTTCGAGTTCCGGATGAGGATCGAGCGCCGTGTGCAGCAGCGAGCGCATGAAGGAGGAATCGTCAGCGAGCAGAACCCGGATTTTGCGAGGAAGGGTCATCCAGCCTGCGCCTCAGCGAGAGCCGGAATCGCCCGCCGGTTCGTGCGTCCCATTCTGCGGCTCCGCGCAGGCACAGACCAGCCGCATGGGGTCGAGCCGCTCCGGATCCAGCGCTATTAAAAGACGGTTCGGAAGCTTCCAGGCGCCCATCAGAATGCCCTGGCAGCAGCTGTCGAGCGTGGACGGGTTCGGCTCGTGGGCGGCGGCGGAGACGCTCAACACCTCGCCCACAGAGTCCACCAGAAGCCCAAACGGGCCCTGCGCTGACTCGAACACAAGAACGTCCTGCGCCGACGGCGCGCGATCCATTCCCAGCAGCCGGCGCAGAGAGATGGCCGTGAGAACCTCGCCGCGATAGTGCACCAGTCCCCCAACGAAATCCGGAGCGAGAGGCACGGGCTGCAACTGCGGCTTGCCAAGGATCTCCAGTACGCGGGCGATCGGCACGGCATACTGCGTGTCCCCCACCCGCAGTGAGCAAACTTCCTGGTCCGCTGCCTGAACCGGCCTCGCTGCCGTGCTCATATCCGCGCCTCCGCAAGCTCCCCGGCAAAGTCCTCCGGCAGTTCCGGTTCCGGACCGGAAGCCGGCCGAACAATTTCGGTCACACGGTCGCGCAGCAGCGCCACGCCGGTCGAGAGTGTCCCCGTGCCGGCCTCCTGCAGCGCGCTGCCGGGAGCAACATCCAGTACCCTTGAAACCACCAGCCCCACCTGGCGCCCGCCCTCGCGGCACACCACCACGTTCGTCGGAGCCTCGGGATTGTCGTAGTCCTCGATCTCCCCTTCCAGGGGGAGAAGCTCCTTCTCAAAACGAAGCACCGCCCGCGACCCCGCATGCTCGATCCGGGAGCGGGGAATCCGCTCGATGCGGAGTACGGTTTCCAGCGGCAGGGCGGTCCGGCGGTTCCCGCTCTCCACAAGCAGAAAGTCATCGCGTCCCGCTGCTGCTGCCTGGTCGCACTCCTCGGGCGCTTCCTCCGTCAACCCGATCCCGGCGCTCAGGGCGATCGCTCCCGGATGCAGAATCAGCGCCATCTCTCCACTCCCCAGGATCGTGGCCCCCGCATAAACGCCGGTCTCCCGCAGAACGGCGGCCAGCGGCTTCACGACAATCTCCTGCGGATCGGCGAGGCTGTCCACTACCAGCCCGAACCGGCGCCCATCGGCGTTCAGGATTGCAATGTCGCACTCGGCGGCTTCGCGAGCAGGTTGCCGGAGCAGCCGGTCCAGAAACAGCAGCGGGAGCAGACGGCCCCGCAGGCGATATAAAGCGGCGTTTTCCAGCCATTCAATGCGGCTCGCTGCCTCCTCCGCCCCGAGATGCACCAGCTCGATGAGCGCCGACTGCGGTATCGCGAAGTTCTGTCCCCGGCTCCGGACAATGAGCGCGGGAATGATGGCGAGAGTGAGGGGTATGCGCAGGCGAAGGGTCGTCCCGCGGCCCGCCTGGCTGTCGATTTCCACTTTGCCCCCGATTCGCTCGATGTTGGTCCGCACCACGTCCATCCCCACCCCGCGGCCGGAAACGCTCGTTACCGCCTCCGCCGTGGAGAACCCAGGGAGAAAAACCAGCTGCAGAATTTCCCGCTCGCTCATTTGCGCCGCGCGCGCAGCGGAAACGAGGCCACGATCCACCGCTTTGGCGCGAATCCGCCCGATGTTCATCCCTGCCCCGTCGTCGCGCACCTCAACCAGCACGTGACTGCTCTCGTGCCGCGCGCTCAGGCGCACCAGTCCTTCGTCCGGCTTGCCGGCGGCGGCTCGATCTCCCGGGCTCTCGATACCGTGGTCGACCGCGTTGCGGATGGCGTGCGTCAGGGGATCGCGGATGGCTTCCAGCAGGCTCTTGTCCAGCTCCGTTTCCTGGCCCTCCATCTCGAGATGTACGGGCTTGCCGAGCGAGTGGGCAAGGTCGCGCACCAGCCGCGGAAATCGCGAGAAGACGTGACTCACCGGCTGCATGCGCGCCTTCATGACGGCTTCGCGCAGATCCGCCGTCACCATGTCCAGCCGGCGCCCCAGCGGCGCAAACCCGGCATCCGCGCTGGTGGCCTGCAGAACCTGATTGCGGGTGAGCACCAGCTCCCCAACCAGGTTCATGATGCGATTCAGCAGCTCCACGTCGACCCGAAGCGTGGAATCGGCGGCAGCCGGCTCCCCCGCAACCGCCGGTGCTCCGTTCGCGGGCTGCGCACCCTCGGGCCGAGGGATCGACGCCGCATCGGTCCCGCCGGAGGCCGCTTTCGGCTCTTCACGTGCTGGCTGAGCGGCCTGTTCGATCCCCTGCGGCCCGGCCTCCGCGGGCCCAGGCTGGCTCCCCGGTGGCGCAACTCGTACTGGCGGCTCGCCGCGGCGCGGCTTCCGAGCTTTCCGCGCCGGAGACCCTTTCCGCGCCGCAGACCCTGTCCCGGCCACGGTGGCAGGCTCCACAGCGCTCTGCGCTTCCGCGCCCGCCACCGGCGCTGTTCGCTGCAGTGCTTCGAGCCGGCCAATCATCACGCGATCCTCCAGCCCTGCCTCGCCCTCGCCGCCGCTCGATTCGATCGACCGCAGGATGCCGCGCAGCCGGTCGAGCAGAGCCAGCAATTCGCTCACGATGTCCGAATCCGCACGGATGCGGCCGTCGCGCAGCAGAACCAGAAGGCTTTCTCCCGCGTGAGAGAGCGATTCAAGCCGGGGAAATCCAAGAAATCCCGTGGTCCCCTTGATCGTGTGGACCGACCGGAAAATCTCCGCCAGCAGCTCGGCATCCGCGGGCCGCAGCTCGAGCTCCGTCAGGCCCCGCTCCATCCGGTCCAGGCCCTCCTGGCTTTCGAGAAGGAATTCGCGCGTCAGCTCATCCACGCTTGGCTTATCGGTCGGGGGACGGAAGAACTTGAGATGTGTTGCCCCCGTCCTCGGCAACCGTTACGCTCAGAGGGTTATGTCGTCCTTCGATCCTGCCGTTCTCGATCGGCTCCGCGCAGCCGCGCAGGAAGCTGCCGCCCGGGCCTACGCTCCCTATTCGAAGTTTTACGTCGGCGCCGCGCTCCTCTTCGACGACGGCAGCGTGGTCACCGGGTGCAACGTCGAAAACGTCAGCTACGGCCTCACCAGCTGCGCCGAACGCAATGCGCTGTTCCGCGCCATCAGCGAACGCGGCCCGGAACCGAAGATTGTCGCCATCGCGGTGGCCAATGCCGCCGGCGCTCCCTGCCCGCCCTGCGGCGCCTGCCGCCAGGTCATGAGCGAGTTCGTCGCTGCCGGCGCCGTCGTTACCTTCCCCGGCGAACACGGCTGGGAGACCATCTCCTTTGCACGCATCTTCCCCAGCAGCTTCCATTTTGTGCCGGAGACGCGATGAGCCTTCACCCATTCGACATAATCCGGAAGAAGCGCGACGGGGAAGAGCTCACAGGCGACGAGATTCGCTGCATCGTCGAAGGCGCGGCCCAGGAGACGATTCCCGAAGAGCAGCTCTCCGCCTGGCTGATGGCAGTCTTCCTGCGCGGCCTCTCCCTGCGCGAGCTGGATACGCTCACCACGGCCATGCGCTTCTCCGGCGAAGTCCTGGACCACAGGGGCCTGGGACGGAAGACCGTCGATAAGCACTCCACCGGCGGCGTTGGCGACAAGACATCCTTCCTGGTGGCGCCATTAGCCGCCGCCGCCGGCCTCGCCGACCCTATGATCAGCGGCCGCGCCCTTGGCCACACCGGCGGCACCCTGGACAAGCTGGAGTCGATCCCCGGCTATCGCACCCAGCTCTCCCTCGCGGAAATGCGCCACGTGCTGGAGCGGTGCGGCGCGTCGATTGTGGGCCAGACGAAGAACCTCGTCCCTGCGGACCGCATTCTCTACAGCCTGCGCGACCGCACCGCCACCGTGGAAAGCCCCTACCTCATCTGCGCCTCCATCATGAGCAAAAAGCTGGCCGCTGGCCTCGATGCCCTTGCCATCGACGTGAAGACCGGCTCCGGCGCCTTCCTGCGCAACGAGGATGACGCCGACTTCCTCGCCGCCCTCATGGTCGAGACCGGTGAGCGCGCCGCCACCCGCACAGTGGCCATCCTCACCGACATGAGCCAGCCCCTGGGCCGCTTCGCCGGCAACTGGGTCGAGATTCAGGAGTCCATGACGCTGCTGCGCGGCCAGCGTCATCCGCTCAGCGAAGACCTGCGCGAAATCTCGCTGGTGCTCGCCGGATGGATGATCCACCTGGGCGGCGAAGCCGCGAGCCCGGTCGAAGGCCGTGCCCTGGCTGAAGCGAAACTCGTGGATGGCTCCGCCCTCCGCATCTTCCGCGAGATGGTCGCAGCCCAGGGAGGCGACGTCCAGGCGCTCGATGCGGGCGAGGCCTTCCACAAGCCGAAGTTCCGCCGGGTCTTTCGCGCGCCCGCAAGCGGCTATTTCGCCGCCGCGGACTGCACCAAAGTCGGCTGGGCCGTCCAGCGCCTCGGCGCCGGCCGCGAGCGCGCCGGTGAGCCGGTGCGGGCGCACGCCGGCCTCGAATTGCACGCAAAGCTCGGCATGAAGATCGAATCCGGCCAGCCGCTGGCCACCCTGTTCGCCGACGACGAGGCCCGCTTTGCCGAGCCCGAAGAGCTCCTCGGCGAAGCCCTGACGATCGGGGATGAACCAGTCGCGCCGCCGCCCCTTGTGAAGCGGATCGTCTCCTCCGAAAACAAAAATAAATTCCTCAACGCAGCGCACCGCACATAGGATTGAGGCAACCTCACAGGAGAACGAATTGGCTCGCTTCACGGGTGTGCTGGGACTGCTGACCATGCTGCTGCTGGCATGGCTCTTTTCGACCAATCGCAAGGCCATTCGCTGGCGTACCGTCATTTGGGGACTCAGTCTGCAGGTCACCTTCGCCTTCATGGTTCTCAAGTGGAGCTTCGGCGAACGCATGCTGCACGCTGCCGGCAACGGCGTGGACAAGCTCCTGAGCTACGCCTACGACGGGTCGACTTTCCTGTTTGGCGATCTCGGCGCGGAGCACTCGAACATCGGCGCCCACTTCGGAACCACCTTCTTCGCCTTTCAGGTGCTGCCCACCATCATCTTCATCTCCGCATTTTTCGCCGCCCTCTACTACCTCGGCGTCATGCAGCTCATCATTCGCGGATTCGCCAAAGCGATGCTCTGGACGATGAAAGTCTCCGGCGCCGAAAGCCTCAACGTGGCCGCCAGCATCTTCATGGGGCAGACTGAAGCTCCGCTCACCATCCGTCCGTTTCTGCCCGGAGCCACCCGCTCCGAGCTGATGTGCATCATGACCAGCGGCATGGCGCACGTCTCCGGCGGCATCATGGCCGCCTACATCATGTACGGCATCAACGCCAGCAGCCTGCTCGCCGCAGTCATCATGACCGCCCCCGGAACCATCCTGCTCGCCAAGATGCTGGTGCCGGAGGTCGAGAAACCCGCGACCGAAGGCGTGGTGCACCTGCCTGAAAGCGAAGAGCACAAGGAAGAAAATTTCCTCGGCGCCCTGGCACGCGGCACCATGGACGGCGGACGCCTTGCCTTCAACGTGGGCATCATGCTCATCTCTTTCCTGGCGCTGATCGCGCTCGTGAACGGCATGATGGGCGGCGTGCATAACCACCTCTTTCACTGGTTTCCCGGCAGCCTGAACGTGGTCCTTGGATTCCTCTTCGCCCCCATAGCGTGGCTCATCGGCATTCCCTGGCACGACGCGCCCACGGTCGGCAATCTCCTCGGCACCCGCATGGTCCTCAATGAGCTGGTCGCGTACACCTATCTTGGCAACTATGCGCAGCACGGCATTCTGGCCGCGAAGTCCGTCACCATTGCCACCTTCGCGCTCTGCGGATTCGCGAACTTCAGCTCCATCGGCATCCAGATCGGCGGCATCGGCGCCCTGGCCCCCAACCGTCGCAACGAGCTCGCCAGGCTGGGCCTGCGCGCCATGCTCTGCGGAACGATGGCCAACCTCATGTCCGCCTCGATTGTGGGCATCCTGATTAAGTAATCATGACGAGCACACTATTCGACAGGGCGAACGAGGCGGCGGAGTTCATCTCCACGCGAACTTCGCCGCGCCCCACGCTCGCCATCGTACTCGGCTCCGGCCTCGGCTCGTTTGCGCAGAAAGTCGAGCAGGCAACCGCAATTTCTTACGCGGAGATTCCGCACTTTCCCCAATCCACAGTGCCCGGTCACAGCGGGCGTTTGCTCATCGGGACCATCGGCGGCGTCCCCGTAGCCGTCATGCAGGGACGCGTCCACGCCTATGAGGGCTATACCTCCGGCGAGGTCACGTTTCCCGTCCGCGTCTTAGGCCGCCTCGGCGTGAAGACCCTGGTCCTCACCAACGCGGCGGGCGCCATCAACCCTGCCTTCCATCAGGGCCAGCTGGTACTGATCTGCGACCAAATCAACCTCACCGGACGCAATCCCATAGCCGGCCTCCACGACGACCGCTTCGGCCCGCGATTCTTCGACATGACTGATGCCTGTTCGTCCCGCCTCCGCGCGCTGGCGAAAGACACGGCGGAAGACATGAATCTCGATCTGGAAGAGGGCGTTTATGTCAGCGTCCTCGGCCCCAGCTTCGAAACGCCCGCGGAGATTCGCGCCTTCCGCACCATGGGCGCCGACCTCGTCGGCATGTCCACTGTGCAGGAGACAATCGCCGCGCGGCAAATGGGGATCGAAGTCCTCGGCATCAGTTGCGTAACGAATCTGGCTGCCGGCATCCAGGCCACCCCGCTCAGCCATGAAGAAGTGCTGGAAGCGGGCCGAGCCGTGGAAGCGCGGCTGGCGGAGCTGTTGATCCGCCTCGTGCCACCCATGGCGGCGTCTCAGTTGTAGAGGCGGAAATTCACCTCGATCTTCATACGCACCGGTACCGGCTTCCCTTTGTACTTCGCGGGCGCAAACTGGTATTGCCTCACCGCCTCGACTGCTTTTTCATCGAGCCCCATCCCAAGGGAACGTACAACATGCACCGCGTGGGGTCTGCCGTCGATGCCCACAACCATTCCGATAACGCAGCTCCCCTGAAAATGCGCCTTTCTCGCCTCCTTCGAATAGTGCGGATCGGGGCCGTACAGCAGTTGCGGGTTGCTGACTCCGTTTCCGGACAGATAGACGGTGCCGAATTTTGGGTCGATGGCGGTCCTGGGTGCGCCGGTTGCACTCGACGGATTCCACTTCGCCGCTTGCGGAGAATCTGCGGTTTGCGGCGCCCCGCTGCTGGTCGCCACCGCCTTCGCCTCCTCATGGTGCCACTCCGGCACTGGCTCCGCGCTCTTCACCCACGCCGCCACAATCATATCCCGCAGCATCGACGCGCCCGCCGCCAGCCGCTCCGCCGTAAAGTGTCTTGACTCCGCCGTCCCCGTGCCCTCGAATCCGTGCTCCTTGTCCAGCTGGTAGAGCTCCTCCACAAACGAATTCGTGTGGTGCAGATACGCCAGGTAATCCGTCCACTCGTCGCCAATCGTCTGCGGTGGCGTCATCAGCGCCTGCACGTCGGATTCACGGATAGCCGCATCGACGAACTTCGTCTCGAATAACCAGTGAATCTGATGGTCGGTGGTGTAGCCATTCGGATTTGGCCCCACCCATCCGCCGTATTGGATCGTTGTGTGCAGGGGCTGCGAGCCGTCGCCGACATAATGCCCCAGCCATCCCGCATAAAAGATAATCGCCGCTTCCACCGGCGCCGTGTCCTGGTGGGCCGCGCTCAGCTGCCGGTAATCGCGCATCGCCGACTTCAGCCGCTCCCACACCTCCTCCGTGATATACGGCTGGAACCCGACCCGATCCGGCTGCAGCACCGGCGCGAGTTTGGGATGCGTCAGCCCATAGGCATACAGCGCCGCGATGTACTGGTACCGTTTGCGGGGCAGCGTGCCCAGCAACTCGGCGTATTCCAGATCGATAAAGTGATCCGGCGCCTGCGCGGCCTCCAGTTCCGGCTCGGCGGCCGAACGCCAGCGGTCCGGCTCCGGGCCAAGGTAAGTAATCTCGTCAATCGCTTCCGGCGAGCGCAGAAAAGCGGGAACGCTGTCGGGCAGGCTCTGCGCCGCGAGCTGATTGATCATCTTGTGTCCCTTGGCTCCCCAGCCAAAGGACGAGGGAACGGCAACCAGAGGCAGAACAAGGCCCAGGACGAGCAGACGCGCACATTTCATGATGCAGCGAGTATAGGACAGCAGACGCCGGCCGATCTCTCCGCTAGTGGCTGGGCAGGGGCGGGGAAGCCAGCAGCATCCTGATGGCCTCCCGGTAGTCGAGGTTCTTGGGAACTGGCTGAAAATCGCCCATCTTTTCGTCGATGTCCACGCGAAGCGTTTTCACCAGCAGCACCTTGCCCGTCAGGTTCAGCTTCATCCGCGTCAGCTCCCAGTCGTTGCCGGAGAGCCGATCCTGCTCCATAAAAATCGTTCCGCCCCGATTGAATCGCCCCACGATACCCCAGCCAAAATCCACATCGCTGACAATGCGCGCGGAAAGCAGGTGCAGCCGGTCGCCGTTCGCGTCGATCCAGACATCTCCCGCCATGCCCTGCAGCAGGCGCGACTCCAGATCCGGCGGGCTCCAGTGCGGGTTGGGCGTAAACGTCAGGTGGTAGCACGTATCCGCGGGTGGGGGAGGCGCCGGCGATGGAGTAGGCACGCCGGGGATGCGAATTACGGGGATAGCGGCCGCCTGGCACGGTCTCGAGCCCACATAGCGGTACAGAAACGCCTCAGGGAGCAGGCGCAGAAGCTTGTCCACCCGGGCCTGATCGGCCTGCTCGTGGCGAAAGCGGTGCTCCTGGAGCGCCCGGTTGGCTGCGAGTTCGTTCAGGCGATCGGCTTCGGCCTGGCGGGCATCCGGCGTTAGCGCCGCCCCATTCACCGCCACCAGCCTGGCCACATCTCCCAGCGGCGTTTCCACGATCTCCTGCGTGAACGCGCGACGGTCGCCCCTCTTATGAAAGTCGAACCGGAGCGGCTGATGCGACGCCTCCTCAGAAAGCCGGAGGGCGACGGCGTGCCGGACCAGGGCGGTCGGGTCGGGAACCGGTGGCGCGGCCTGTCCGCGCGCCGTAGCGGCGGCAACCAGGATCGCTCCGGCCAGGACGGAGGGCGCTCGGCGAAAAACGCTGCTGCGGGCTGGACGCGGGAGCATGAGGCTCTAGATTAGACGGGCAGCCGGCGCCCCAGTTTCCGCAGTCGAGAAATAGGCATTCCCCGGCGGCGCGTTGTGAACTAAAATTAGCACTATGAACCGGGAAAACATGCGCCGAGGTCTCACCGTGCTGGCGCTGGGGCTTATGCTCCTGCCCGCTGCCTGGGGCGACCGCCGGGCCAAAAAAGTCAAAAAACCGCCGGAAACCTGCAATATCACCGTCACCGTCCTCAAGCCGGACGGCACCCCCATGGTGAATGCGGCGGTAGTCTTCCAGCCCGTCACGGACAACAAGCCCTGGGGCAACATGGAGCTGAAGACCAAGGAGAATGGCGAGGCCAACCTGAACCTGATCCCCGTCGGCCAGGATCTCCTCCTTCAGGTGGTCGCCAGCGGCTATCAGACCTACGGCAAAACCTACAAGCTTCCCGGCGCCACCAGGCACATCACCGTCAGGCTGCGCTACCCGTCTCAGGAATACTCGATCTATCCAAAAGGAACAGGCCGGAAGCCGCAATAGAGCGGGAGTCAGTCGTCAGCCGAGCCGGGCGAGTCTCGTCGAGTCTCGTCCGGCTCTTCGCTTTTGCGGATCGCCTCCCCCCACCCCGGGCGTTCCCAGGATGGGACCGGCGGGGCCAGGACCTGACCGAAGTTTTTCTCCCCGCAAAGGCCATGCCGGCGAAGCAGCTATCCTGAAGGGGACGTGCCCTCCACACCCACTTCATCCTCCGCGCCCGCGCTGCCCACGCTCCACGAGTTTTTTGCTCCCGGTGGCGCTCTGTCCCGGTCGCCGTTACCCTATGAATTCCGAAAAGGGCAGCTGGAAATGGCGCAGGCGGTGGAGCGAGCCCTGGCTGATCAGCGGCACCTCATCGTCGAGGCGGGAACCGGCACCGGTAAGACCCTGGCATATCTGCTCCCGGCGCTGCGGGCGTGCGCGGCCACGGGCCGCCGGATCATTATCTCCACAGGCACGAAAAACCTGCAGGAACAGCTCTTCTTCAAGGACGTGCCCTTCCTCGAGTCTCTGCTGGGACCGCTGGCTGTCTGCTATATGAAGGGCCGGGCGAACTACCTTTGCCGCCACAAGCTCTTCGCCCTGCGCAGCCAACCCATCCTCTCCGGCCTTGAGGAAATCTCCCAGTACCAGGCGATTGCCGACTGGGAGAAAACCACTGAAACGGGCGACCGCGCCGAACTCGACGATCTGCCGGAGGCCAGCCCGCTGTGGTCCAAACTGGACGCCCGCGGCGAAGCCTGCCTCGGCCAGACCTGCCCGGATTACCAGCGCTGCTTCATCACGGAAATGCGCCGCCGCGCCGCCGAAAGCGACGTTGTAATCGTCAATCACCACCTCTTCTTCGCGGACATGGCAGTCCGCCAGCAGGCGGGCGGCGCTCCCGACGCCGGCGTGCTGCCGGAGGCCGGCGTCGTCATCTTCGACGAGGCGCATGAGCTGGAGGACACCGCGTCGAGCTACTTCGGCGTCAGCCTGAGCAATGTGCGCTTCGAAGAGCTGGCCCGCGACGTCGAGACGCTGCTCCGCGCCGGCAAAGAGCTCAACGCCGGCGTCGTGACCGCCGCCCAGATGATCCGCGAGCGCGCGCGAATGTTCTTCGGCGTGCTGCCGGTCCGCAACGAGGGCCGCGCCGCTGGCGACGGACGTATGCCCTTCGCCAATCGCGAGGAATTTCTTGAAGCCCAGGGCGATGTCTACCTGGGCGTCCTCAATGCGCTGCATCGCATGGAAGGCGAGCTGGAGCGCCTGAAGGGAGCCGAGGATGCGCAGCCTCTGCGCCGGCGCACCGCCGCAATCCGCGAGCAACTGAAATTCCTGATGGAGTCCCAGGACCAGAACACCGTCTTCTGGCTGGAGCGCCGCGGCGGCCGCCAGATGAGTACCCACCTCCAGGCCACTCCCATCGACGTTTCGGAGATTCTCCGCGAGCTCCTCTTCGAAGCCTATCCCAGCATCGTGCTCACCTCGGCCACCCTCACCGTGCAGGGCGGCTTCACCCACATGCGCAAGCGCCTGGGTCTGGACGAGGCCCGCGAGCTGGTCGTCCCCTCGCATTTCCGCTATCCCGAGCAGGCGCTGCTCTATCTTCCGCCCGATATGCCGGATCCCCGCGAAGACGGCTTTCAGGATCACGCGGCGCGGCGCATCCGCCAGATGCTGGAGATCACCCGAGGCCGCGCGTTTTGCCTCTTCACCAGCTACCAGCAAATGCGCGAGCTGTACGAGCGCCTCCTGTGCGAGGTGAATTATCCCCTCCTGCTGCAGGGCACCGCCCCGCGCAAGGCCCTGCTGGAGGAGTTCCGCACCACACCGAACGCGGTCCTCTTCGGAACTTCGAGCTTCTGGCAGGGCGTCGATGTACAGGGCGACGCGTTGAGCTGCGTTATCGTGGACCGCCTCCCCTTTGCCGTGCCCAGCGATCCGGTGGTGCAGGCGCGCATGCGCGCCATCGAGGCTGCCGGCGGCAAGCCGTTCTTCGAGTACCAGGTGCCGTCGGCGGTCATCACCCTCAAGCAGGGCTTCGGCCGCCTCATCCGCTCGCTCGACGATCGCGGCGTCCTCATGCTCCTCGATCCGCGCCTCGAACGCCAGCGCTACGGCCGCATCTTCCTCGAAAGCCTGCCCCCCTACCGCGTCACCCGCGAGATTCGCGACGTGGAAGCATTCTTCGAACGCGCTTGACGGCGCACCAATCCAGCGGCGAAAGTGGGAACCTCCGGTTTCTTTCTCAAGGAAGGTTCACCATGCGGCATTCGATGACTGTGTGTATTGGCGCGGCGCTGGCCTGCGCCGCGGCGGCTGCGCAGATCCCGAATTCTCTGAAACCGTTTGTGAAGGTCGATGCGCCGGCGGTCGTCATGGATCACGTCCGCGTGATCGATGGCACCGGCGCCCCCGCCAGGGACGATCAGACGATCGTCATAGAGAACGGGAAGATTGACTACGCGGGCCCGCAAACCTCTGACCAGCCGATCCCAGCCGGAGCCCGCGTCCTGGATATGACCGGCAGGACTGTCTACCCGGGCCTGGTCATGATGCACGAGCATCTGTTTTATCCCTTGCCCGATCGCGGTCCGGGGCTGCTGCCTCTCTATGGAGAAATGGCGGACTCGGCCCCGCGGCTCTATCTCGCCGCCGGAGTAACGGCGGCGCGCACGGCCGGCAGCGTCGAGCCGTACACCGATATTTCCGTGAAGCAGCTCATCGATGCCGGCAAAATCCCCGGTCCAAAACTGTTCCTCACCAGCCCCTATCTGGAAGGATCGCCCTCCATCGGGCCGCAACTGCACACCCTCACCGGTCCCGCCGACGCGACCCGGCTGGTGAACTACTGGGCTGCCGAGGGCATGACCTCGTTCAAGGCTTACATGCACATCACTCCGCAGGAACTGAAAGCGGCCATCGACGCGGCCCACGCCCACGGCCTCAAGATCACCGGGCACTTGTGCGCGGTGGGGTTCCGCGAAGCGGCGTCGCTGGGCATCGACAACCTCGAACACGGCCTGGTTGTGGATACGGAATTCACGCCGGGTAAGCAGGAGGGTGTGTGCCCCGGCCAGCGCCAGGGCGAAGAAGCGCTGGCGAAGCTGGACGTGGAGGGACCGCGGATTCAGGGAACGATTCACGATCTGATCGCCCATCACGTTGCGATCACGTCAACACTCGCAATTTTCGAGAGCTTCGCGCCGAACCTGCCCCCCATGAGCGAGGAGATGCGCGTGCGGCCGTCGCTGCTGCCGGACGCGTGGGGCAGTTTCATGACCACGCGGGCCATGATCGCCGAGCGCGCTGCACAGGGCCCCCAACCGGCCCTCGGCGCCCGCATGCTGCGGATGGAGATGCAGTTCGAGCGCGATTTCGCGAAGCAGGGCGGCCTGCTGATGGCGGGCTGCGATCCAACCGGGTACGGCGGCGTACTGGCGGGCTTCGGCGATCAGCGGGAGCTCGAGCTGCTGGTGCAGGCGGGATTCACGCCGGAGCAGGCGATTCACGTCGCCACAGAGAATGGCGCCACGTGGCTGGGCGAAACCGATCGCTTCGGCACAATCGCCGCCGGGAAGGACGCTGACCTCGTCGTCGTCACCGGAAATCCTGCGAAGAATATCGCCGACGTGGAGAAAGTGGACGCCGTTTTCAAGGATGGCGTGGGTTACGACCCCGAAAAGCTGATTGCGTCTGTGCGCGGGCGCATGGGACTGCGATAAGTCCGCGCGCTACCATAAAGACGTGTCTCGCAACCTCTACATCCTCGCCGGGGTCATGCTGCTCTTCGCGGCGATCTCGTTCGTCATGTCGCTGGTGTCCAGCCACACCCAGCCCATGCTTCCGGCGAATGGCACCCTGTGGAAGACGACCGCCCTGTTTTTGACCGTGGCAGGGCTGTCGGTCGCCCTGCTCGGCATCATGACCGCCCTGTTCGAGCAGATCGACCGCCGCACCGAGGAGCGCCGCCTCCGCCAGCGGGACGGCGGCCGCCGGTAACTCTGGAATCCCCCGGTAGAATGAGAGCAGGGCAGGATTCCGCCCCCTGAGAACCCACCATGTACGAAGTCACCGTCGAGCGCGGCTTTTCCTCCGGCCACTACCTGCGCAACTACAAGGGCAAGTGCGAGAATCCGCACGGCCACAACTATAAGGTCCGCATCACGCTGTGCGGCGAGACGCTGGACAAGGCGGGCCTGCTGCTCGATTTCCGCGACCTCAAACAGGTGATGCTGCCGGTGATCGATCGCCTCGACCACCAGATGCTCAACGATCTGGAGCCGTTCACCGAGATCAATCCCTCCGCGGAAAACCTGGCCAGGTATTTCTACGATCAGACGAACCAGCAGCTAAGAGCGATGACCGATGGACGCGTGCGGGTGAAAGACTGCACCCTCTACGAAACCGACACCACAACGGCGACGTATTACGAGTAGCCCGTGTATCTGATCGAAATCTACAAATCCATTCAGGGCGAGTCGAGCTTCGCCGGCCGCCCCTGCATCTTCGTGCGCCTGGCCGGCTGCAATCTGCGCTGCTCGTGGTGCGATTCCGAGTACACCTTCACCGGCGGCTATCGCCGGAGCGAAGATGAAATCGTTGCCGAGGTCAGCAAGCTGGCGCCGGTAACACTCGTCGAGTTCACCGGCGGCGAGCCCATGCTCCAGGAGCGCGAACTCGTCCCCCTGATGGACCGGCTCCTGAACCAGGGTTACGACCTCCTGATCGAAACCAGCGGCGAGCGTCCCCTCGATCGCGTCCCGCCCGCCGTTCACAAAATTGTGGACGTCAAATGCCCCGCATCGGGCGAAGCAGGCAGCTTCCGGATGGAGAATCTGGCGTGCCTCACCGAACGCGATGAGGTCAAGTTCGTCCTCGCCAGCCGGACCGACTACGAATTTGCGCGGACCTTCATCCTCGAACACCGGCTGTCGACGCGCGTAAAGGATGTTCTCCTCTCGCCGGCCTTCACCAAAACCCCCACTCCGGAGCGCTCGACGGAAAACGCCCTGCTCGATCCCAGAGAACTGGTCGAGTGGATGCTCGCCGATGGTCTTCCCGCGCGCCTGAGCCTGCAAATCCATAAGTACGTGTGGGAGCCGCTGAAGAAGGGTGTTTGAACGCAGCGACCCTTCGCCGCCGGAAAATCGGCAAGGTCGCGTCTCCGCCCTGGCACAAGTCTGATATCCCATTGCCTGGAAGCTGGTTGCCGAATCATGATCGATCCTCCATCCCCGCGGCAGGCATTTCCACGCTGTACAATTAGTACAGCGCAAGCCTCAGAATCTGTGCACAAACCGGGGAGCGGCACCACCGTTTTTCGCGCAGGCACACGAGAGGCGGCGCACCGAGACTCTCGATCATCATGATGCATCGTTTCCCGTCTTTCCCCACCCTGCTCGCCGCCAGTTTGGCCGTGTTCGCCATCCCCGGCGTGGCGCAGTCCCGATCCAGCTCCTACCAGGAGAGTTCTCCCTATCACGGCCAGGTCGTCGAGGAGATCGTTGCCCGTATCAATGACCAGGTCATCAGCCTGTCGGATTACGACCGCGCCCAGCAGCAGCTGGACCAGCAGGCCCAGCAGGAGGGCTGGTCCCAGCAGCAGCTCTATAGGCAAAAGCACGACCTGCTCCGCTCCCTCATCGATAAGCAGCTCCTGCTCTCCAAGGGCAAGGAGATGGGAATCAGCGGCGACGATGGCGTGATCCAGCGGCTCGACCAGATGCGCAGGGAGTACCACCTGGCTACGATGGACGACCTCCAGAAGGCCGCCGAGGCCCAGGGAGTCTCCTGGGAGGACCTGAAAGAGCAGATCCGCGAAAACGTCATCACCTCCGACGTTATCAGTCAGGAAGTCGCTCCCAAAATTATTGTGAGCCCCTCCGAGATCCAGGACTACTACAACGAGCACAAAAGCGACTTCGAGCAGCCCGAGCAGGAGCGCCTCAGCGAGATTCTGATCCCCACCCCCAATCCCGACGACGCGGCGCAGGTGGCGACCGCGGAGAAACAGGCGGACAACATCGAAGCTCGCCTGAAGGCGGGTGCCGATTTCGCCACGCTGGCGAAGGCCGATTCCAGCGGCCCCACCGCGGCGGAAGGCGGCGACCTCGGCGAATACAAACGCGGGGTGCTGCCGAAGGTGATGGAGGACGCGACCTTCCCGCTCCGCCCCGGCCAGTGGACCAAGCCCATCAGGACGAAGCAGGGATGGCTCATCCTGCAGGTCACCCAGCATGAAAATGCCGGTCTCCAGCCGCTTTCCGCGGTGCAGGACCAGATCCAGCAGACCATCGGCATGCAGAAGATGCAGCCCGCCCTCCGCGAATATCTGACGCGCCTGCGCAACCAGGCGTATATCACCATCCGTCCCGGATACGAGGACGCCGGCTCCAGCCCCGACGAGATGAAGTTTATCCAGAGCGCGTATGTGACGCCCGGTACCAAACATAAAAAGCACGAGACGCGGAGCCGCTTCCGCGCAAAGCCGCGGCGCAAGGCCAAACCACAGGCTGCGCATCTGCAGACCGTCGCCGAAAAGACCACTCGCAGCGACACGGGCAGGATCCAGAAGCCTGGCAAGAAAGAGAAGATTCGCTTCGGCCAGGCTCCGCGCGAGACCCTCCCGACCGAGACTACGCGGAATGTGGACGCCGGCGCAGGCGAGGGGAACACCGCCGCCCAGGAATCCGGCACCGCCACCCTGGCAGACTCCGGCGGCCAGATCGTGGACACCGGCACACCGGCCCCGCAGCAGAAAAAGGTTCGCTTCCAGGACCAGAAGAAGCTGCCGAAAGCCAAACAGTGGAAGAACCGGCCGAAGCAGAAGTACGTGGCTCCCACTGCGCCTGCCTCGGAGCTGGCAAATGAGAAGCGGCAGGGACAGGCCTACGGTTTGCAGGGTGACACCACACATCCTAAGAAAGTGAA
>DAHUYD010000068.1 GCA_027315385.1 Acidobacterium sp. | reverse complement strand
TATCTGGCGCTGGCGCCGGGCAAGGCGGTCCTCTATCTGGGCCAGGGCAACACGCTGGAAGGATCGGCGGCGATCGCGCCGGGGACGTGGCATTTGCTGGCGGCGACGTTCGATGGGAAAGAATTCCGCCTGTATGTGGATGGGGCGAAGGTGGCGGCGAGCGGCGTGCTGGAGCCGGGGCAGACGAGCAGCGGATTGCTGCTCGGCTCTGTGAGCCCGATTGTCGAGATTGGTCCGGCGCCGGAGCCCGCGTATTTCCAGGGGCTCCGCTCGCCGGACGAGCCGCAGCTGGGGCATTTCGGCGGAAAGGTCTACGGGCTGGAAATTCTGCGCGAGGCGCAGGCGGGGGCCGCGATTCACGATTTGGCGGCGACGCATCCGAATTTTGCGTTGCCGGTGTACGACCAGGGATCGAAGCCGTGGCCATTGCAGACGAGCGGCCAGGCCGGGTATCGCGCGCCGCAGAGCCCGGACCAGATGCCGCACAGCCGTGCCCCCCTGCAGCAGGCGCAGGCCATCCCGGCCTCGAGCGGACCGGCGATTGCATCAGCAGGGGAAGATCGGTGGACAATCGATGGCGGATGGAAGCTGAGCGCCGCGCCGCAGGTCGCCGCCCAGGGCGCGCAGATTTCGGGATCGGATTTCAGCACCAAAGGCTGGTACGCGGCCGTGGTGCCGGGGACGGTGCTGACCACGCTGGTGGAACGCGGCGTCTATCCGAATCCATATTACGGACTGAACAACCTGGCGATTCCGGAGACGCTGAACAAGCAGGATTACTGGTATCGGACGGAATTTCGCGGGCCGGAGGCGGCGCGCGGCAAGCGGCTGACGCTGACCTTCGAGGGAATCAACTACAAGGCTGAAGTGTGGCTGAACGGGCAGCGGCTGGGCTCGATCAAGGGCGCATTCATTCGCGGCGTGTTCGATGCAACGGGGATTCTGCGGCCAGGGAAGACGAACGTGCTGGCGGTGCGGGTGTCGCCGCCGCCGCATCCGGGGATTCCGCAGGAGCAATCCATCAAAGGCGGTCCCGGCGCGAACGGCGGGACGATGTGCCTCGACGGGCCGACGTTTGTGGCGACGGAGGGGTGGGACTGGATTCCGGCGATCCGCGACCGCGATACGGGCATTTGGCAGCCAGTGGAGCTGCGGGCGACGGAGGACGTGAAGATCGGCGACCCGCAGGTGGTGACGACGCTGCCTCTGCCGAGCATCGACAGCGCACAGGTGGACATCGCCGTTCCTCTCACCGTGGCCGACGACAAACCGGTGCATGCGAAGCTGACCGCGCAATTTGAAGGCGTGACGGTTACAAAAGAGGCCGATCTGCGGCCAGGCGTGGACACAGTGAAGCTGACGCCGGCGGAATTCGCGCAGCTCGACGTGCGGTATCCGCGGCTGTGGTGGCCCAATGGCTACGGGGCGGCGAATCTGTATCACCTGAAGCTGACGGCGACGGTGGATGGGCGGGTCTCCGACACAAAAACGCTGCAATTCGGGATGCGCGAGATTACCTACGAGCTGAGCCTGCTCGATCCAGCGGGACATCTGGCGCGGGTGACCTTTTCGCCGACGGCGGGGTATGACGCGGATGAGACGGAGCCCGCCATCGACAACACATTGCAGGGCATTCGCGATATTCCGGTGGCGGATGCGCCGCCGCCGAATGCGCCGCCCTCGTGGCGGGAGTTCGCGCACTCCTGGGTGGAGTCGCTGACGGCGGCGGGCGAGCACTCGGCGGCAATCGCGCCCAGCAGCGATTTGGGAACCGCGCCTTATCTGGTGATCATGGTGAACGGGGTGCGCATTGCGGTGCGCGGCGGCAACTGGGGCATGGACGACGCGATGAAGAATGTGTCGCGCGCGCATCTGGAGCCATATTTCCGGCTGCACCACGACGCGGGCGAGAACGTGATCCGGAACTGGGTGGGACAGAGCACGGAGGCATCGTTCTACGATCTGGCCGATGAATACGGGTTCCTGATCTGGAACGACTTTTGGACTTCGACGGAGAACTACAACATCGAGCCGCAGAATCCGGCGCTGTTTCTGAAGAATGCGCGCGACGTGATCCTGCGGTATCGGAATCATCCGTCGATTGCGGTGTGGTGCGGGCGGAACGAAGGCGTGCCGCAGCCGATCATCAACAACGGGCTGGCGGAACTGGTGCGCAGGCTGGATGGAACGCGCTACTACTCGCCCAGCTCGAATGAGGTGGATTTGCAGGGCAGCGGACCTTATAAGTATCAGGACCCGACGCTCTACTACACCACGCTGAATCACGGTTTTTCGGTGGAGACGGGATCGCCGTCGATGGCGACGCTGGAATCCTTCGAGGCATGGACACCGAGGGCCGACTGGTGGCCGATGGACGACGTGTGGGCGTATCACGACTGGCATTTCAGCGGGAACGGCGACATTCACCCTTTCATGGACGAGATACAGGCGGAGTTCGGCGCGCCGACGAGCCTGGAGGACTTCGAACGCAAGGCGCAGATGCTGGATTACGTGGACTACCGGGCGATCTTCGAGGGGATGAACGCGCACCTGTGGCAGCCGAACAGCGGACGGATGCTGTGGATGACGCAGCCGGCGTGGCCGAGCAACATGTGGGAAGTGCTGAGCTACGACTACGACACGCAGTCGTCGTATTACGGGGAGAAAGAGGCACTCCAACCGTTACATATTCAGCTGGATCTGGCGACGGACGCGGTGGAAGCGGTGAATACGACGCGCAATGCGCCGGGGCCGCTGAGGGCAACGGCGAATGTGTACTCGCTCGCGAACAAACTGCTGCTGCACCAGGATGCAGCGGTGAACGTGGGCGCCGATAACGAGGCTTCCGCAATGACGCTGAACCTGGCGCCGCTGGAGCAGAACGCGACGATTCTGGCGGAGCTGAAGCTGAAGGATGCGAGCGGGCGCGTGGTCTCGCGCAACCTGTACTGGCTGGCCGGGGAGAGCCGGGATTTCCAGCAACTGGCGCGGCTGCCGCAGGCGACGGTGGACGCAACGGCGTCAGCGGCGCGCAACGGCGATGAGATGGCCGTAACGGTTCAACTGAAGAACACCGGCAAGGACGTGGCGCTGCAAAACAAGCTGACGCTGGTGAATGCAGCCACGGGCAAACGGATTTTGCCGGCGTATTACAGCGACAATTATGTGTCGCTGCTGCCCGGCGAAGCGGAAACGGTGATGATCGAGTATCCGGTAAGCGCGGCGGGGAGCGCGGCTCCGGGGCTGACGCTGCGGGCGTTCAATCTGGCGCAGAGGAATGTAGAAGTGGCGACCGGAAAGTAGCGATCAGAAGGTCGCCCCGCCGCCGTTCGGCTCATTGCTCACCACTTCCTTGCCGCCGCTGCGGCCGATGACATAGACAGGCTCGGGCAGCAGGGGGATGGCGGCGGGGTTGGTCCACAGCCAGACGCGATTCTCGCCGTTCCACAGACTCGCAAGCCGGGCATCGCCGATGAACGGGGAAGCGGCCGCCGGCACCCCGCGGGATTCGTTCATGATGAGCACGGGGCGCTGCAGATCGAGATAGAAGACGAAGGATGAGGCGCTCTCGAAGCTGTCGTTGACGACAATCACGTCTGAGGGCTGGACTTCGGGCTTGATCGCATTGGCGAGAATCTGCGAGGAGAGCACCGGCGAAAACGTGACCAGGGCGATGTGCGCGGCGATGAGGATGGCCACGATCATGCCGGCAAGAAAGCAGTTTGCCATACGCGCGTTGTCACGCAGGCGAAACCACAGTCCGGCGGTGACGCCGACGAGCAGCGCGGCGAGCGTGATGGCGAGCGGAACCCGGAAAGCGCCCATGGCGCGGTGGGTGAGATTGAGGAAATAGGTAAAGAAGACCGCATGATGCGCGGCGCCGGGGCTGAGGAGCGTCGCGATGTCGACGCCGGATGGCAGCGCGGGCGAAGTGAACAGGTAGTACGCGGTCGCAGCCGCGGCGGCCATGCCGAGGACAAAGAGTATCCACGCCGCGATGCGGCCGTGATGGTGCGGTAAGGCTTCGTCGTCGGCGAGCCAGCCGCCGGCCAGCAGCGCCATGGGCGGCAGCGCGGTGATCAGGTTGTATTCGAGCCGCGCCGTGAAGCTGAAGCCGATCAGGACCACCAGGATCCAAATGACACAGAGCAGGCGGGCCTGACAGCGAAGCACCGGGCTGGAGGAGTCGCAGGTGCGCAGGGCACGCAGAGAGAACGCGGACCAGGGAGCGATCCAGAGCAGGAGCAGCGGCCAGAAGATCCAGAGCGGGACGCGACCGCCGGTCATGGCCGGCATCAGCATAGCCAGATGGACATGGCCTGTGGCAAGGGTCGCGGCGATGTGCTCCGGCAGCACAATGGCCAAAAAGAGCAGGATGGCTGGGATGGGATACCAGCGGAGCAGGTGGTGGACGCGGCGCGCGCGGATCAGATACAGGATGACAATAGCGAGCGGGAAGACGAGGCCGGCGACGCCTTCTGTGAGCACGCCCAGCGCGCAGCAGGCGGCGAAGCCGAGGGCCGTGCCCAAACGATGCTTCTCCTGGCTGAGGGAGCGCCAGAAAAAGGCGATGGCGAGGGTGGTCCACAGGCAGAGGAAGACGTCGCGCAGCAGGAGATGGCTGAAGAGGAAGACACCGTAGGAAGTGATGAGCGCGAGCGCAGAGTAGAAGGCGGCATTGGGCGCGTGGTAGAGACGGCGGCCCAGCGAAAACGTGGCAATGAAGAGGAAGAGCGCGGCGATGGCCAGGGGCAGGCGCGCGGCCCAGTCGCTGACGCCGAAGATGCGGAAGCTGGCGGCGATGGTCCAGTAGAGGAGCGGCGGATGCTGGGCGTAGCGGATGCCGTTGGCGAAGGGGGTGGTCCAGTGGCCGCCGGTGAGCATTTCGCGGGCGATCTCGGCGGAGAGCGCGTCCTGGCCGTCGAGCAGGGGCGGCTGGACCAGGGTAATGGAGGCGTAGAGCAGCGCCCAGAGGCCGAGCAGCGGAAAGACGAAACGCTTGGCCGTGCGGAGGCTGGTCATCAGAGGAGATTATAGAGAAGGCGAGGACTCGGCTGCCTGGCGCGAATCAGTCGGCGGTCTGCGACTCGATTCTATGTGGAGTTCCTCCACTGGGCGACGGCCATGATATAGAGGCGGCATGCATCGTCAACGATAGGCTGGCGGCCAACGAAGCGTTCCGGAAGAGCGGCGGAGGGTTCCGGCGAGGGGGGAGGCTCGCCTGGGCTGGTTGGGGCCGGCGAACACGAGAGACACACAGAAGATTCGGCGGTGGAGGGCATGGTCGCGATCTGATCCAGCAGCTCTCCTTATCGGCAGCGGCGGCGGCAGGCATCAGTTGTGCCGGTTCCGGCGCGGCGCGCGCACCCAGGAACCGCAGGTACGCGGCTGCGGAGCAGGAGCCGCGTTCGATACACTGCTGAAAGCCGATCGATGCCAGCCAGCCGTCAGCACCACCGCCTGCGCAAATTCCGGTTCGAGCGCCCGCAGAGGATTTCGGCGCTGCTGCTGCTAATCCTGCTGGGCCAGTGCCTGTGGGTGAGTTCGCAGCGCTACCTTACCGAAACGGACTACCAGTACGCCCGGTGCGGGCGCGATATCTGGGAGCATCCCGAGGGCCTGCCGGGATATTTCACCACCTGCGGCAACATCCACGACGGGACACTGGCTTATCGCGCGGCGGGGCTGCCGCTGTCGCTGGACCGGATGCTGGCGGGGAAATCGTCGAAGGCGACGCCGTGGGAGCTGCGCCACCAGCTGACCGACATCAACTTCCTGCTGCGCCTGCCGTTTATCCTGGCGGGGCTGGCGCTGGGCGGGTGCGTTTGGTGGGTCACGCGGCGGCTCTTCGGGAACGAAGGCGGATACATCGCGCTGGCGCTGTACTGCTTTTTGCCGGCGGTGGTGCGCGCGTCGACTGTGCCGAACAATGAGATTCTGGCGGCGCTGGGGCTGTTTGCAGCGGTGTACCTGGCCATTGGCGTGGGACACGCGCTACAGGGGCCGCGGCGGAAGTGGCGGCCGCGTATTGTGCTGCTGACGCTGGCGCTGGGATTTACCGCGGCGGCGCACATTGCGGCCTTCGAGCTGGCGCTGCTGCTGATCGTGATCTTCATGGCGTGGGTGGCGGAGGGACGGCGCGCTTATATTCCCACGCTGATGATTGTGTGGGTGCTGGGCGGGCTGTTCCTGCTCTTCGCGTCGTATGCGTTTTCCATGGACGCGTTCAGCTATGTCTTCCGCAGCGCGGCGGGGCGGATCTGGGTCTCGGTGAACGGGGCGGAGTGGTTCTTCCGGAATCCCGCGAACATCGCTTTCAGCGTGGCGCTGGCGGGCGCACTGGCGCTGTACGGGGCGACGCGGCGCTCGCGGTATTTCGGCAACACCACGCCGCTGATTGTGGGCGCGCTGCTGATGGTGCTGATGACTACCGGCGTGCAATCGGAGATGTGGCTGTGGGGGCTGCCGTTTCTGGCGGCGTTTGTGGGCGGCGTGTTTGCGGACGCGCTGGAGACGCGCCAGCGGAAGGTGTTTCTGGTGGCGACGTGGGTGGTGGTGGTGGCGCAGGCGGCGCTGTGCTGGATGAGCTTGCCGGGGGTGGTGGGGTAGATCGAGGAACTGACTACGAGTCCTGTCCGCGCGTCTCCGTTAACGGGGTCGGGAACGGGGGTATCATCGTGAGTATGGCGGTGATCCGCATCTCCGAGGCCGATGCCGCCCGCGACTTTGCCGGGCTGAT
>DAHUYD010000066.1 GCA_027315385.1 Acidobacterium sp. | reverse complement strand
GTGTCAGTGCGGCGAACGAGGGATTTGAGGCGCTTCAGGTGCTCGCGATTGAGAGGGTCGGCGGAGCCGAAGTACATGGAGACGCCATGCTGGATGACACGGTACTGTTCGAGGATCCGGTCGAGAATTTCGAGGGGCCGGCCGCCGTCGACCATGTAGTTCTCAGAGATGATTTCGAACCAGTCGACGACGGGTTTGCGGCTGAGGATGTGCTGGTAGTGGGGAATGCGCAGACCGATGCCCACGCCGTAAGCGGTGAATCCGTTGAATCGATTCGGGGGCACGGGTACCTCGCGGGCGAAAAAGTGGAGGCAGGGAAACCGATTGGGGGCGACCAGTTCGTCGCTGAGCTAACTATTGATTTACACCATTGGTCCCAGGTTCGTCACTTCCGCGGGAAGAGGCTGCGGACGGCAGCCCCTTCCGCTGCGGTGGCGCCTACTGAGGCATCTTTTGGCCGTTGGTTGCACAGCCGCCCTTGCCCTTGCAGCTGTTCTTGCCTTTGCAGCCGTTGTCGCCGCTCTTGCAGCCGCCCTGGCCCTTACAGTTGTTTTTACCCTTGCACGAGTGCTTCTGGATGTGCGAAAGCAAGGTGCTGTTGAACGACGACACGCCGGCAGCCAGAGCCGGCGAAGATCCAGAGGGAGCCGTTGCCGCCATGACGGGTGTGGTGCCCGCCATGAGACCGGAGAAGGCAGCTGCAAACAGGAGTGCCTTGAAGTTGCTTGTCATTTCAGAGTTCCTTTCGTTGCTGGGAATATGGCCGCTCCGAATCCCGGCCTGTATGCGCTACGATGCGGGCCCGGTGAAAAGGTTACGAGGCCAGATTAAGCCGGGGCGATTGCCTGGTCGATAAAGCGGTGAAGCCGTTCGCTGAAGCCCGTGGGAACCTCGAAAGTACGTTCGTCTCCCACGATGACCAGCATTTGCCGCGTGCTGTCGTAAACAGCACTGCAGCGGCGGCAATGGCGCAGGTGATTCTCGATGGTGCGGCGGAGTTCGGAGGAAGCTTCTCCGTCCATATATTCCGAAAGGCGGTCGATTATTGTCCGGCAGCGAACCATGGGTTGAGTCCTTTCCAGCGTTTCCAAAGTGGTGGCGATGGTCTGGCGAAGCGCGGCGCCAGCGCTTCTCGCATCATCAGGCGGGCGCGGTGCAGCCGGGTTTTGACCGCAGGCACGCCAATGTCGAGAACCTGGGCGGCCTGCGCCACGTTGAGGTGCTCCATATCGCGCAACACGAAAATTTCGCGGTAGATTCCTGGCAGAGAGTTCAGGGCGTCCAGAATGGCGCTGCGGACCTCGCTCTGCTCGAGGGCCTCATCGGGTAATTCGCGCCAGTCGGCAAACTGCCTGGGACGGACGTGTTGGGGCTCGGCATCGCCGTCCTCATCCCCGTCGATCGATTCGTACAGAGCGCCACGTCGGCGCCGTCTCGACATGCGGGCCTCGTTCTCGACGATGCGCATGGCCCACTGGGGGAACTTCGCGGGATCTTCCAGCTGGCCGAGATTCGCGAAGATTCTCAAGATCCCCTGCTGGACGGCATCTTCGGAATCCTCCTGATTGCGCAGGATTGACCAGGCAACCAGAAAGGCGCGCCGCTCGTAGGGGCGAATCAGGTCGTGGAAAAGGGCGGAATTGCCGTCTCTGATGTTCTGAATCAGCAAGGCTTCGGTAGTTTCCGTCTGGCGCCGGTCGTCGTCCATGGTTGCCTGACAGAATGATTCGGGGGCCGAAGCGAGGTTACAGGGTTAGCGGGAGAAATCAGCGCAGGGCCGCGCCCGGGCGGCCCCGCGCTGGGTTAAGAAAAATTAGTGAGGCATGGGGGAGCCGTCGGTTGCGCAGCCCCCTTTGCCTTTGCAGCTGTTCTTGCCCTTGCAGCCGTTGTCGCCGCTCTTGCAGCCGCCCTGGCCTTTACAGTTGTTCTTGCCTTTGCAGGAGTGTTTGTGGACGTGCGCGAGCAGAGAACCGGAGAAGGACGCGATGCCCGCGTTGAGGGCGGCCGCGGTGCCGGATGCGGAAGTGGTGACAGACCCGTGCAGAGCCGTAGTGCCGCCCATGAGCCCGGAAACAGCGGCGGCAGCCAGCAAAGCTTTCATCGATTGCTTCATGTGTCATTCCTCCTGGGGATTTGCGGGTCAGGACCGGGCGCGGCCGGGTTCGCCGAAGCGCGCCGGGATGAAGACACCGCGGTGGGCATTAGAGTACCGGATGCAGAGGGGGACTGTCACATGGGGGTCGGATGGCAACCGGCGCCGGGCAGGGGGCTCAGCGATCGGTGAGTTCCAAACCGGGGCGGTTGCGGTGTCCGTAGCGGAGATATCCAAGGCCGACACGCATATGGTGATTCATGGCATTGGGAACGGAGAAGGCCAAACACATGCCGAGCAGCGCATGGGCGACGGCCAGCGGGTAGAGATTGCGGTACCGGAGATAGAGCCAGCAGCAGATCGCAGTCCAGATGAGCACAGCCGGGACCAGCACGGGGTTGGGGATGTGCGCGATCGCGAACAAGAGGGCGGAGACGGCGATGGCAGGCGCGCGGCGGAGCCCGAGGCGGAGCAGACGGAGCAGGACGTAGACCTGAAGGATGAACTGCTGCATCAGGGCCCAGAGCGAGTATTCGGCCACGTGGAGGATAACCGGCAGCGGGCCGTAAAGCTGGTGAAGGGTGTGAAGGCGATCGGCGATCCAGATGCCGAGCAGGAAAAGGCCGACAGCGGCGGGGATGATCCAGAGGGAGCGCAGGAGGCCGTGGAGGCCAAGACCGATGGGGCGGGTCTGATTGCGGCGCAGCCAGGCGGAGGCGGCAATCCAGGCGAAGGCCGCCCAGTACAGGGCGCGCTGCTCGTTGCCCTGCGTCCAGATGACGGCGAGGATGAGGCCATAGCCGACGATCAGCTCAGCGAGGTCCCGGAAGCGAGACGAGAAGAAGGCGCGCACGGAATTAACTGACGCTTTGGATGCGGAAAGGGCACGGCCAGGAGCCGCGCCCTGGGATGACCGCACGTTACTGCAGCAACGTGCCGTTCTCCGGTTCGACGGCTTTCTCCTCAGGCGGGATCACCACGGCGGCGGCCACCTTGTCGCCCTCCTCGATGTTGAGCAGCTTGACGCCCTGGGTGGAGCGGCCGGCTGCGCGGACGGTGGTTGTGTCGATGCGGATGATCTTGCCGTACTGGCTGATGACGATGAGCTCCGAGGTTTCGTCGACGAGCTGGAGGGCGACGACCTTGCCGTTCCTCGAGGTAGTTTTGACATTGATGACGCCCTTGCCGCCGCGGGTCTGGAGGCGGTATTCCTCGACGTCGGTGCGCTTGCCGAAACCGTTCTCGGTGACGGAGAGGATGCGGTGGATCACGCCGTTTTTCTTCGGTGTGACGGCGAGGCCGACAACGTAGTCGTTTTTGCCAAGGTCGATGCCGCGGACGCCGTAGGCGGGACGGCCCATGGAGCGGACGTCGTCTTCGTCGAAGCGGATGGCCATGCCATCGTGCGTGGCCATGAAGACGATCTGGTTGCCGTCGGTGAGGCGCGCAGCCACCAGTTCATCGTCATCGTCGATACCGATGGCAATGATGCCGCGAGCCATAACATTGCTGAAATCTTTGAGCGGGGTTTTCTTTACGGTGCCTTTGCGCGTTGAGTAGAAGATGAATTTGCCTTCTTCCTCCAGATCGCGGGCGGGCAGGATGGTGCGGACGGTTTCGCCGGGCTGGAGGTTGAGCAGGCTTGCCATGGATTTGCCCTTGCCGGCGGCGCCGACATCGGGGATCTCGTAGACCTTGAGCCAGTAGACGCGGCCCTTGTTGGTGAAGCAGAGCAGCCAGGCGTGGGTGGAGTCGACGATGAGCTGCGAGACGAAGTCCTCCTCGCGGGTCTTCATGCCGAGGCGCCCTTGCCCACCGCGCCGCTGCTGGCGGTAGGTGGAGATGGGGGTGCGCTTGAGGTAGCCGGAATGGGAGACAGTGACCGCGACCTGCTCGTCGGCGATGAGGTCTTCGAGCTGCAGCTCAGCAGTCTCGTCGAGGATCTGGGTGCGGCGCTCGTCGCCGTAATCTTTGCGGACGGCTTCGAGCTCTTTCACGATGACTCCGCGGAGCTTTTTCTCCGAGGCGAGGATGGACTCGTACTCGGAAATATTGTCGCGGACCTCGCGCAGCTCGTTGAGCAGCTCGTCAATGGAAAGCTGGGTGAGGCGGTAGAGTTGCAGATCGAGGATGGCATCGATCTGGCGGTAGCTGAGGGTCAGAGTGGGCGTAATCAGCGTGGCAGGATCGACGGCGTACTTCGCCGGATCGAGGGTGACGCCGGTGAACTTCTGGTCGCGGACGGTGATGGTGCGGGCGGAGAAGAACTGGAAGAGGTTTTCGCGGGCATCGGGGCGTGAGGACGATCCGCGGATGATCTTAATGACGTTGTCGAGGTGATCGAGTGCGATCTGGTAGCCGAGCAGGATGTGCTCGCGGTCGCGCGCTTTGCGGAGCAGGAAGGCGGTGCGGCGGCGCACCACGTCCATACGGTGATCGATGAAGACGCGGATGGCATGGTCTAGAGGGAGTTCGCGCGGCTGGCCGTTGACGACGGCCAGAAAGATCATGGAGAAGCTCTCCTGCAACTGGGTGTGCTTGTAGAGCTGGTTGAGAACGATCTGAGGCTCGGCGCCGCGCTTGAGCTCGATCACGATGCGCATGCCGTCGCGGTCGCTCTCGTCGCGTACATCGCCGATGTCATCGACGGTCTTGTCGTTGACCAGCTCGGCGATGCGCTTGATCAGGACGTTCTTGTTGACCTGGTACGGAATCTCACTGACGATGATGGCCTGGCGGCCGCCGGTGATGTTCTCGGTGGCGCATTTCGCGCGCATGAGAAAGCGGCCGCGGCCTGTCTTGTACGCCTGTGCGATGCCGCCGCGGCCGTAGATGAAGCCGCCGGTGGGAAAGTCGGGTCCCTGCACGTGCTTCAGCACTTCGGCCAGGCCGGCGTGGGGATTGTTGACCATCTCGATGCAGGCACTCACCACCTCGGTGAGGTTGTGCGGCGGAATGTTGGTCGCCATGCCGACGGCGATGCCGTTGGATCCGTTCACGATGAGATTGGGAATGCGCGTAGGCAGTACGACGGGCTCGGTGGTGCTCTCATCGAAATTTGGAACCATGTCCACGGTTTCCATCTCGATGTCGGCGAGCATTTCGCCGGCGATCTTCGTCATGCGGCATTCGGTGTAGCGATAGGCCGCGGGCGGATCGCCATCGATGGAACCGAAGTTGCCCTGGCCATCGACGAGTGGATATCGCATCGCCCAGGGCTGGGCCAGGCGAACGAGAGCGTCGTACACGGCCGAGTCGCCGTGAGGGTGGTATTTCTTCAGGCACTCACCGACCACACCGGCGCACTTCGAGTAGCGCTTGTTGTACTGCAGGCCTTCGCGGTCCATCGCAGTCAGGATGCGACGATGTACGGGCTTCAGCCCGTCGCGGGCGTCGGGCAGCGCGCGCCCGATGATGACCGACATCGAGTAGTCGAGATACGAGCGGCGCATCTCCTCTTCAATGTTGATGGAGACAAAATTTGCCGCGCCGGGACCGGTGGGTCCGTCGCCCGAGTTGCCGCCAAGGGGAAGCTGTGGGTTCTGATCGTCTGCCATAATTTTTGCGGGCCGAGGGCTGGCGTGGAGTGGCGGCGCAGAAGCTTGCGCCGGATCGCCAACCGAAGGACTATCTCTATGATACGGGAAGAGTTAGCGTTCTACAACTACGGTTAAGCCTATGGAATCAGGGGGGTTGGGAGTGGCCATTCAAGCGGACGCCTTCGGCACGTCGGACGCTCGTGGCTGGGCGGGCTCGCCGGGAGTTGTTTGGGCGGCTCGCCAGA
>DAHUYD010000051.1 GCA_027315385.1 Acidobacterium sp. | reverse complement strand
GAACGAAACGCGATCTTCGGGTTGTGCTTCGACAACACCTTCGTGATCGCCGCCGTCAGGGTCGTCTTCCCGTGATCGATGTGCCCGATCGTCCCCACGTTCACGTGCGGCTTCGACCGGTCAAACTTTTCCTTCGCCATGTGCTTGTCCTCTCAAAGATCCTTAAATCGTTACACCCATCCGGTTTCGCTCAATACCCTGCGTACAGCCGGAAAAACTTCTGTCTCACCTCGGGCGCCACCTGTTCCACCCGCCTCAAATACTGCTCGCGAATCTGCCCGCGGTCGGCGTCGCCCAGCTTTCCATACGCGGTTTGCGCCGGCGCCCCCAGAAATCCGTGCGCCAGCACCGCCTCGAACTGCCTGACCCGCAGCTTAGCGCCGGCCACTTCCCGCAGAAAGCGCTCCACCCGCGCCGGCGCAAATGCCTCATCCAGGGCCTGCCGCACCACGCTGAAGGTCGCCTGGTCCTGCACCGCGATCATCGCCTGCTCGAACATCGTCTCCATCCTGCTCTGCCCTGCGTCTCAGTCTCTGGAGCGGGAGACGGGAATCGAACCCGCGACCAACAGCTTGGAAGGCTGTGACTCTACCACTGAGTTACTCCCGCCTGAACCTTAGCGAGCCAGCGCGCCTTCGGCGCAAGCGAGTCAGCCAGTCGGCCGCATTTCTCTAACCTGCTGACTCGCTAATCTGCTAACCCGCTCCCAAACCTGGAGCTGATGACCGGGATTGAACCGGTGACCTCTCCCTTACCAAGGGAGTGCTCTACCAACTGAGCTACATCAGCCCTGCAAACCCCGCTACTTCCGATCCTGGTCTTCCAGCCGCGCCCGCATATTCGCAGTCACGACGCGGAAAGCAAAAAGCCCAAGGATGAGCTCAGGAATCCAGCGGACCTTCATCGCGAAGCCGCCAAAATCCAGACTGCCAAACCTATAATCCCTCACCGGCAGCGTCGCCGTGCCATCGAGGGTAAACCATGCCAGCACGCCCAGGACAGCCAGAATGGCGAGCGCCGTCCACATCCTTCGACGGCTGGTCGCCGGCAAAGGGAGGATGTCGGCCTCGACTTCAGCCATGTTCCCGTCCAGTGCTTCGCTGCCGGCCCTCATTTGAACCTTCCCGCAATTCTGGTGCACAGGGGAGGATTCGAACCTCCGTAGCTCCAAAGAGCGGCAGATTTACAGTCTGCTGCCATTAACCACTCGGCCACCTGTGCTCACAACCCGCAATCTCAAGCCCTTTTCCGCTTCGCTTCGGGCACCCTTCGGCATTCCGGAAGGCTGTTCCGGTGGCCGCTGCCTGTCTTGCTCTCGGGATTGCGCTGCGAAGGGAATCCGGCCCTGACTATCCGAAACCGGAAAACTGGAGCTGGCGAAGGGACTTGAACCCCCGACCCTCTGATTACAAATCAGATGCTCTACCAGCTGAGCTACGCCAGCCCGGACAGCCCTGTACCGTCGAGCGCCCGGACACACCGCTGCATCTGCTCGCGCGAAGGTACAAATTGAAAATATCACACGGCACAGCCGCCCGCAACGCACGATTGAGGCAGGCGAATCGGTTTGCGAAGACTGGCTTCCGCCCGCGATTTTTGCCCCACGGCGCAGGAGAACCCGTAAGCATTGTTCCAGGTGAGATGATAGAACCATGACGTTCCCCGGAAGAGCGGGGAACCCCCACGATGAGTCACCGGCGCAAGCGCTTTACCATTGGTATTGTCCTGATCGTCCTGCTGCTGCTGGCCGGCGCGATTTACCTCCGCAAGATTGCACCACCGGAGGCTGCGCGCCTGCTGCCCGAGTCCGACGGCATCATCTACCTCAATTTCCGCGCCATTCGCACGGCCGCCCATTTCAGCGATCATCCCGTGCAGCATGCGCCGGAGTACCAGCGCTTCATCGACGCCACCGGAATCCGGTTCGAGCGAGATCTGGATGATGCGGCCTTTGCGCTGCATCAGATGCCGAACCCAAACGGACCCAATGGTCCCGTAGCCTTTTCAGAGGTCTTCGTCGGGCACTTCGACGGACGCCGGCTGGCTAACTATCTGGCGACCCTGGCGCCGTCAAAGGAGGTCTACGCCGGCCACACCATCTTCGACATTCCCAGCCAGGGCCGCACCATGCGCGTGGCCATCCTGGGCTATGACATCGTTGCGGTGAGCAATACCCCCACGGGGGAGCAGATCCACTCCATGATCGACCGTTACCGCACAGCGGCGTTGCCGTTCGCGGGATCGTCGCTGCTCTCGAGGCATTATGCGCAGGTGCCGCTGCTCTCCTTCGCCTGGGGTATCGGCAAGATTGCGCTGCCGCTGGGCAAGTCCGGCGGCCTCCATGTGATGGGTGTGCGCCTGCCTATCCCGGTCGATGCCACTCTGATCGCCTCGCTGCGCTGGATCGGCCACATTCACCTCCGCATTGAGGAGATCGCGCCGAACGAATCCGCCGCGGCCGATTCCACGGAATCGCTGCAGATGCTGCTCACGCTGGTGCATTCGCTCGAAAACTCCGGGGGCGTCCAGCCCTTCGACCCGGAAACCCGCGCGTTCCTCGACAGCATGAATGTCGTGCGGCACGAAGATCGTGCCGTGCTGACGGCGACCGTACCCACGCCGCTGCTGGAGCACATGCTTGCCTCTCCGGAAGGAATGAAGGCCATCCCAGGCTCCGCGCACCCCGCAACCGCCGAGAGGAACGCCGCCGTCGTCTCACGCAAGATTCAATCGGGAACTGCTGCGAACAAGCCTGCCGTGCGGCCTGACAAAAAGAAGCCCTGATCCACCACAAGACATCCTCGGCCGAATGTCTTACCCTGTTCTCTGGAACTATGGTGACCTTTCGACCTGCCGCTTTGATCGCCGCCGCGCTTTTATTCTCCGCCACGCTTTTCGCGCAGCAGTCCACGACCACGCCCGATGCCCCGGCTCCCGCCGCTCAGACCGCCGCGCCCGCGCCTCCGCCGTCGCCACAGCCCACCGGCCCCACGGCCGTGTTCGACACCAGCATGGGACGCATGACCTGCCGCCTCTTCTCCAAAGAGGCGCCCAACACGGTTGCCAACTTCGTTGGCCTCGCCACGGGCACCAAGGACTGGACCGAGCCGAAAACACACCAGCTCATGCACGGCAAGCCACTCTATAACGGGACCATGTTCCACCGCGTCATTCCCGGGTTCATGATCCAGGGCGGCGACCCGCTCGGCACCGGCGAGGGCGATCCCGGCTATAAGTTCAACGACGAAATTGTCCCTGGCCTCAACTTCGATGTCGCGGGACGTCTGGCCATGGCCAATTCCGGTCCTAACACCGACGGCTCCCAGTTCTTCATCACCGTCGCGGCAACGCCATGGCTCAACCAGCACTACACCATTTTCGGCCAATGCGACGATTCCAGCGTCTGGGTTGCCAAATCGATCACAGATGTCAACCGCGATCCGAACAACAATCGGCCCGTTGAACCGGTGGTCCTGGACAAGGTCACGATCGTGCCCGCCGGCCAGCCTCTTCCACCACCACCCACTGCACCGGATCCCGCAGGTCCAGCAGCTCCTGCCAGGGCTCCGGCCCCGCAGTCCTGACCAGTACGCAGAGGGGCTTGCATCACGCTGCGGACTGTCAGCCATCCCCCATTATTGAAAGGAGTTTCCCCAATGTCTCGTCAGCCTGGCACCTACGCGGTGCTGAATACCTCTGAAGGGCAGATCCTCTGCCGCCTGTTCGAGCAGGACGCCCCGAAGACTGTCGCCAATTTTGTCGAGCTGTCTCAGGGCAAGCGCGAATGGACGCACCCTGTCACGCGTGAAAAATCCTCAAACAAGCTATTTGACGGAACTATCTTCCACCGTGTCATTCCCGACTTCATGATCCAGGGCGGCGACCCCGCCGGAACCGGCATGGGCGGCCCGGGCTATCGCTTTGAGGACGAGACCCGCCACTCCCCGCACCGCTTCGACGGGAAGGGCAAGCTGGCCATGGCCAACTCCGGGCCCAACACCAATGGCTCGCAATTCTTCATCACCGTCGCCGCCACTGAATGGCTTACAGGCAAGCACACAATATTCGGAGAAGTCGTGGAGGGCCAGGACATCGTCGAGAAAATCTCTCGCGTGCCGCGCGACCGCCAGGATAAGCCCAACAATCCTGTGGTGCTGGAATCGGTCTCCATCGAGAAAGTGTAGTTCCCGCCCCCGCGCCCCGAGTTGGCCGCAAAAGCGAGAGGGCGATTTCCCTTGCGGGAGATCGCCCTCTCTGTCCGATGTTGCGAAGATCCGGTTTCGGCTTCCGGCTCGCCACGTTCCAAGTGCCGGCGCCGCTCAAGGCCTGCGGACTTGCGCCCGCGCTCCCTTTACGGCTCCGACGCCGCCTCCGTTGCGTTAGCCCTGACGCCGTCCCCGAGATTTTCCGGTCGCCCGGATCATCCCGGAATCCCGGTTTCCCGGAACTCCCTCAAAACTCCAGTCGCCTGAAGCCTTTGAGATTCTTTTCCGAACCCCCGGCCGCTTGCGGTTTCCCGTGAGCCGCCTGAAACTCGTTGCCGATTCTCCGGAAACTACGGTCGCCCGAAGCTTCCTGAGTCTCATTTCCGATGCCTCGAAACTCTCCGGTTTCCCAGAGCTCCCGAAACTCGGTTTGAACCTCTGAGGGCCTGCGTCCTGCTTTCTTCTCGTGGAAGATTGCTCTTCCGTTGTCAAGAATCATGCCACAGAACACACGCGCGTCAACGGGTATTTTTATGTGCAAATCGCGTCTTCTGTGTGCATTACGCGGACGCGGCTCTTGTCGCAATCCTCGCTTCGAGCCGGCATCGAAACGGCTCCGTCTACAGGATGCGCGGGCCCTTCGAATGCCGCGGAGACCACCTGAATCGCGCGATCTGCCCGAGAAGAGAAACTCACGCCTTGCCCCATCCGCCGCCGCCCGGTGTTTCCAGGCGCAGCATATCTCCCGCGGCCAGATGAAGGCTGCACTTTCCTGGAAGTTCGCGTCCCACCCCGCTTCCGCCCTTAAAGACGGTCGCCCGTCCCGGCGCGCCGCTCTCGCCGCCCTGCAATCCCCACGGGCCGGAATTGCGCCGATCCGCCAGCAGCGCCACCTGCGCCGGCGCAAGCAGCTCGATCTCACGCACCAGCCCGTCGCCCCCGCGGTACCGCCCGTATCCACCTGATCGTTCGCGGTACGCGTACCGCCGCACGCGGAATGGATACGCGTATTCCAGCGCCTCCACCGGCGTGTTCAGCGAATTCGTCATATGCGTGTGCACGCCGGAGATGCCGTTCAATCCCGGTCGCGCGCCCATGCCACCGGCCGCGGTCTCGTAATACGTAAACGGCTCGCCGGTTCGCGGATCAATGCCGCCGATGGTCAGGTTGCTCATGGTCCCGGCGCTCGCCGCGGGCACGCGCTCCGGCACTGCCTGCGCAAGCGCGCGCATCAGCACATCCACGATTCTCTGCGACATTTCCACGTTCCCCGCGGCCACGGGTGCGGGCGGCCGCGCGTCCACCACTGTGCCCGGCGCTGTGATCAGCGTCAGCGGCCGCAGAATGCCCGCTGTCGCCGGCGCATCCGGTGCCAGCAGGCAGCGCAGCACATAGAAGCATGCCGACAGAGTGATTGCCCGCACTGCATTCACACTTCCCGTCACCTGCGCCGCGGATCCGCTGAAGTCCACGCAGATGGAACCGGCGGCAGGATCGATCCGCATGCGAACCGCAACCCGGATCGGTCCGCTCTCGAAGCCGTCATCGTCCAGAAAGTCGAGGGCCGAAACCTCGGCCTCCGGCATCTTCCGTAGCTCTGCGCGAACCAGCCGCTCCGAGTAGTCGAGCAGCTCCGCAATGAGCTCGCGCAGCCGCGGTTCACCGTATTTCGCCACCAGATCGCGCATGCGCTGCTCGCCCACGCGGCAGGCTCCGACCTGCGCCTGCAAGTCGCCCTCGCGCTCCCGCGGCGTGCGTACGTTCAGCAGGATCAGATCCAGCATCTCGCGATCCACTACGCCCGCGCGCAAGATCCGCACCGGCGGGATTCGCAGCCCCTCCTGAAAGACTTCGCGTGCCGGCCCCATCGACCCGGGAAACGTTCCGCCCACGTCGGCGTGATGGGCCCGCGCGGCAACATAAAACGACGGCCGCGCGGAACCGGAACTGAACACCGGAAGAACCATCGTTATGTCCGGCAGGTGCGTTCCGCCGGCATAAGGATCGTTCAGCACGGCCACGTCGCCCGGCCCCAGGTCGATGGTCTTTACCGCCGCCTCCACGGACATTGGCATCGATCCCAGATGCACCGGCATATGGTCGCCCATCGCGATAACGCGCGCCTCGGAGTCGAAGATCGCGCAAGAGTAATCGCGCCGCTCTTTGATGTTCGGCGACAGCGCGGTCCGCCGCAGCGCCGCGCCCATCTCCTCGGCAATCGAATGCACCGCGCTGCGGAAGATTGCCAGTTGAACGGGGTCGATTTGCGCGCTCATCAAACCTGCTCTCCCACCGCGATCACGAGATTCGCCCACGGGTCGACCGTGGCCCTGGCGCCCGGCGGCACCAGCGTCGCCGATGTGTATTCCGTGATCATCGCCGGCCCAGCAAGGGTGTCGCCGGAGACCAGCCGCTCGCGCCGGTAGAGCCGCGACGGCACAAACTCCCCCTCGAACCAAATTGCGCGTTCCGCGTAGCATGCGTCGCGGCCGTCCCCGGGACGCGGTTCGCGGCGCGCCGGAGCGTACGGCTCCGCTTCAGCGGTCATGCGCAGCCGGAGATTCACAATCTGCACCGGCTTGTGCGTTTCGCTGAAGCCATAGCGCCGCCGATGCTGCTCATGAAAGCCGGCCAGCGATTCCTCAGGTTTTGTAATCGTCCACGGCACATTCAGTTCGTACCCTTGCCCGCTGTAGCGGAGGTCCAGCGAGTACTCCGCTGTGCCGGTCAGCCCCTCGTCCGCGAATTCCGCGCGCGCCCGTTCTTCCAGTTCGCTGAAGGCGGCCTGCAGGGAGCCAATCGCCTCGCCACCCAGCATCACCGTGCGGGAGTGATCGCGCACCACGTCGGCCAGCAGGATCCCCAGGGCCGACAGCGCCCCCGGCATGGCGGGAACCAGCACGGTTGGAATCCGCAATCCTCGCGCCAGCGAACAGGCATGCAGGGGTCCTCCGCCGCCAAAGGCCACGAGCGTAAAGTCCCGGGGATCGCAGCCCTGCTCCACTGAGATGACGCGAATCGCCTTGTCCATCTCTGTTTCCACCACGCGCACAATGCCCGCCGCGAATTGTTCGACCGTCGCGAGGGCTCCCTTTTGCTCCCTGAGCATCCGCTCCGCGCGTTCGCGATCCAGCGCCACCGCGCCGCCCAGAAAACTCTCGGGATCGAGGCGACCGAGAATCAGGTTCGCGTCGGTCACCGTAGCCCGCGATCCGCAGCCAAAGCAGATCGGCCCCGGAACGGCTCCCGCAGACTCCGGCCCCACCCGCAGCATCCCTCCCGCGTCGAAGCGCGCGATCGACCCGCCACCCGCGCCGGCCGTGTGAATCTCCAGCATTGGCACGCCTACCGGAACGCCGGCCACCACCGCCTCGCGCGTGCGCCGCACGCCGCCACGCGCCGCGTCGGACAAAAACACGTCCGTCGAAGTGCCGCCCATGTCGAGCCCAATAATCCGATCGAAGCCCTGTTCGAATCCCGCGTGCTGCGCGAGCCGCGTCGCGCCGATCACGCCGCCGGCCGGCCCGGAGAGCACCGTCCGCACCGGCTCCTGAGCGGCCAGCCGGGCCGAAACAATACCTCCCGACGATTGCATGACATCGACGCGTCCGCCGCCATGCTCGGCCGCCACTCGCCGCTCCAGGTGCAACAGGTATTTCTCCATCCGGGGCGCGAGATACGCGTTGACCACCGTCGTGCTTGCCCTTTCATACTCCCGAAACTCCGGCAGGATCCGATGCGATGCGGATACCGGCGCCCCCAACCGCGCCAGCGCCTCTTCAACACGCCGCTCATTCTCAGGATTCGCAAAGGAAAACAGCAGCGAGATGGCAACCGCGTCCGCGCCGCTGCGTCGAACCGCTTCCGCCAGTGCTTCCAGTTCCGCATTCGTGGGCGCGCGGAGTATTTCCCCCTCAGCGCTCACCCGCTCCGGCACGCCGAATCGCAGCTCGCGCGGCACCAGAGACACGGGCACAGGCGCAAACCAGTCGTAGAGCTCCGCTCGCGCCTGCCGGCCGATGGCAATCGTATCCTCGAAGCCGGCCGTCGTCACAAACGCCACCCTCGCGCCCCGCCGCTCCAGCATGGCGTTCGTTCCCAGCGTGGTCCCATGGCGCACGTCCACTTTTCCCGGCGTTTCGGTTTTCTTCACAGCATCCAGCACCGCCTGGGCCGGATCGAGCGGTGTGGAGAAGACCTTCACCACGTGCAGTTGGCCATCCCGCAGGAAGACGCAGTCCGTAAAGGTTCCGCCGGTGTCGATGGCCGCGCGCAAAAGTTGTGCTCTCCCGTATCGTGGTAGGACGGTATCTTGCAGACTTCTCCCGGCCTTCCTCAGCCACTGTAAAGCACCAGGAGCGAAACGTTGAAAGGAATCCTCGCCTGGCTCACTGAAGCCTCCCGCGACCAGAAACGCACGATCGTGGCCGCGTCTCTCTGCTGGATGCTCGACAGTATGGACGTCATGCTCTACTCGCTGGTGCTGGGCCCTGTGCAGCGCGATCTGCATCTCTCCGCCGCAATGAGCGGCGCTATGGTCTCGGTCATGCTGGTCAGTGCCGCGGTGGGCGGCATCGTCTTCGGATGGTACGCGGATCGCGCCGGCCGGGTGCGCGCGCTTTCGCTCGGTGTCCTCATCTATTCCGTCTCCACCGCGCTCTGCGGATTCACGCATAGTGCCGTTCAGCTCATGGGCAGCCGGGCGCTGGTGGGCCTGGGTATGGGCGGCGAGTGGGCTTCCGGTGCGGCTCTGGTGGCGGAAACCTGGCCCGCGCAGCATCGCGGCAAAGCACTGGGCCTGGTTCAGGGTTCGTGGGCTATCGGCTTTGCGCTGGGCGCAGCCCTGGTGGCTCTCGTCCTGCCGCATTTCGGCTGGCGGGCCGTGTTTTTCGCCGGCATCGCGCCCGCTCTTGTTGCGCTATGGGTGCAGAGAGGAATCCGCGAGCCCGAAGCCTGGCGCCGGGAGCACACGCCCACCGTTCGCATGGGTGCGCTTTTCCGCCGCCCGCTCGGCCGCGCCACCCTCGTCTGCGCCACGATGAATGCCGCCAGCCTTTTCGCCTGGTGGGGACTCTTTACCTGGCTTCCGCGCTTCCTCTCCATGCCTGCGGCGCGCGGCGGCCGTGGACTCGGTATCGTGCTGACCTCCGAGTGGACCATCGTCATGCAAATCGGCACGTTCCTGGGCTACGTCAGCTTCGGCTATGCCGCCGATCGCTTCAGCCGCAAGTTCACGTACATCGCGTATCTGGTCGCCGCCGCCGCGCTCGTTCCCGCCTTCGCCTTCGTCCGGACTCCCGGCGTGCTGTTTATCCTCTGCCCCGTCATCGGCTTCTTCGGCACAGGGTTTTTCAGCGGATTCGCCGTCATCGCCAGCGAGCTGTTCCCTACTCCGCTGCGCGGCTCCGCCATGGGCTTCGTCTATAACATCGGCCGCATGATCAGCGCCATTGCACCCTGGATGATCGGTGCCGTTTCAGAGAACGCGGGCCTCGGATGGGCGCTCTGTCTCACCTCCGGCGCCTTCCTGCTCGCCGCAGTGATCGCCACAGGCCTGCGGCCCGCACGCAGCGAGGAGGCAATTGCCGTCAGCTGACAGCCGCAGGTCCGGTCATCGTTGGCAAGCACCCGCGGTCCGCTTCCATGCGCCGTTATTCCAAAAGGAGCATCCCTAAATTCTGTAGCCGTTTCGTGTTCCCGATACTCTATAACCTGTACCCTGGTTTCTTATGAAGATCGGAATCACCTGCTATCCCACGTACGGCGGCAGCGGCGTCGTCGCCACCGAACTCGGCATCGAGCTGGCCGCCGCTGGTCATCAGGTCCATTTCATCGCCTATTCGCAGCCCTTCCGTCTGCGCGGACGCGAACAGGACATCGCTTTCCACGAAGTCTCGGTCTCCAACTATCCCCTCTTCGAATACCCTCCCTACGATCTGGCGCTGGCTACGCGCATGGCGGAGGTTGCCGCCTATTACGAGCTCGACCTCCTGCATGTGCACTACGCCATTCCCCACTCCATCTCCGCCTACCTTGCTCGCGAGATGCTCGCCCGCGACGGCAAGCGCCTGCCCTTCATCACCACTCTGCACGGCACAGACATCACGCTCGTCGGCCTTGACCACTCCTATCTGCCTACCACGCGCTTCGGCATCGATCAGAGCAATGGCGTCACCGCGATATCGAAATATCTGCGCGAGCGAACTATCCAGGAGTTCCATCCCGAGCGCGCCATCGAGGTCATCCCGAACTTCGTCAACTGCGACGTCTACATGCCTCTAAGCGCGGAGCAGCGCGCCCACGGCCGCGCGCGCTACGCCGCCAATGGCGAAAAGATCCTCGTCCACCTCTCGAATTTCCGCCCGGTCAAACGCACGGCCGATGTGGTGCGCATCTTCTCCCGCGTGGCCCGCGAAATGCCCGCGCGCCTGCTCATGATCGGCGACGGCCCTGATCGCCCCGCGGCTGAATGGATTGCCCACAGTACCGGCATCCAGGATCGCGTACACTTCCTCGGCAAGCAGGACAACATTGCCGAGATTCTTCCCCTCGCCGATCTGCTCCTGCTTCCCAGCGAGCTTGAATCCTTCGGCCTGGTCGCCCTGGAAGCCATGGCCTGCCGCGTGCCTACCATCGCCACCCGTGTGGGCGGCATCCCGGAAGTGATCGAGGATGGCGTGACCGGATGCCTGTTCTCCGTCGGCGATGTCGACGCGATGGCCGCGGCCGCCGTCGATCTGCTCCGCGACGAGGACCGCTATGTTGCCATGGCCGACGCTGCCCGGAAGGCCGCGCAGGCCCGCTACTGCGCCTCAAAGATTCTGCCCCTCTACGAGCGGTTCTATGAGCGCGTGGTGAACGGGCCGTCCGCGCCCTAGTGAATCATGTTCAGCGTGTCCTGCGAGATGGTATCGAAGGTTGTAATCGCCTTTGAGCTCGCGTCGAAGGCCTGCTGCTGCACGATCAGGTTGGAAAACTGGGTTGAAATGTCCACGTTCGACTCCTCGAGCGCGGCATCCTGAATCGTGCCGAGCCCGGCCGCCCCGGCCACGCCGATGCTGGCTGGTCCCGACGCCAGCGTGGTCTGATAATTGTTGCCTGCCGTGATGGTCAGCCCCTGAGGGTTCGTAATATTCGCCAGCGCCAACTGGCCAACGGGCGTCGTCATCCCGTTGGTGAACTGGGCGGAGATGACTCCGCTGGAGTCGATCGTGAATCCGCTGGACTGGCCGCTTGCGTAGCCGTTCTGATTCGTCGCCGAAACGGCTGACGCGGAAGCCACCTGCGTGATCATGGGCCGGCTGTTCGCACCATACAGGTCCCACGTAAAGTTCAGGCCCGCGGCTCCGTCCGCCAGACCGGAGAACGTGATGCCGCTCGCGTTCGCTCCCGGAGAAATCAGGTTGCCGTTGCCGTCGAAGCTCAGCGTGCCCGAAGTGTTCGTCGACACCGGATCCTGCACCACGCTGCCGGAAGTCGAGAAACCGGTGCCCGCAATCGTCAGAGTGTTACCGGACGCCGTTGCGGTTACTCCGCTGATTCCAGCGCTCGAAAGGGCGCTGGTCAGTGCCGTGGCATAGGCGCTGATGGATTCCCCCGGCGCGACGGCAGGCGCGCTAATCGTCGCCGTGCCGCCACTCGCGGTCGTTCCGGAAATGCTGAGGTTCGTCGACGGATTCACGGTTCCCATCGTGGAGCCGCTCTGCGAAAACGTGTACATGTCGGTTAACGTGCCGCCTGACGTGGTCGCAGCAGCAGCGAGGGTGTCGGGCAGCGAGATGTTATATGTCCAGTTGCCGCCCCCCTGACTTGTAAAGTCGATCGTCGCCACGTGGGCCACACCCAGGGAGTCGTAAATGGTCACGGATGCCGGCACCGTTGTTCCCACCGGCGACGTGGCGTTCAGATTTGCGGACAGCGACAGCGTGCTTGTTGCCTGGGGCTGTTCCACGGCATTCGCGGGAATCACAATCGGTACCAGGGGCGCGTTGGTATTCACCGCCCCGTTTGCCACAGGGTATCCCATCACCTGCTGCCCTCCCTGGGTCATCAGCGAACCATCCGCACCCACCGTAAAGTTTCCGGCGCGCGTGTATTCTGTCGTGTCTCCGTTCCGAACGACAAAGAAACCGTTGCCGTTCAGATAGACGTCCGAGGCGTTGCCCGTCTCCGCGATGCCTCCCTGTGCGAAGTCGGTTTCAGTGGAAGCCACCTGCGTGCCTGCGCCCACCTGCAGAGGATTCCCCGAACCGGTGTTGCCGATCTGCTGGTAGAACAGATCGCTGAAAGTTACGTTCTGGCTTTTAAAGGCCGTCGTGTTCATGTTGGCGAGGTTATTCGCAATCGTGCCCAGCGCTTCTGACGAAGCCTTAAGCCCGGTCAGCGGTATCGAAAATGACGACATAGTTCCTCCGTAAAAGGGTCAAGCGCAGCTACTGCGCCGGGTTGGAAACGGTTGTGCGCGTCTGTTGCGCGCGCGATTTTATCGAACTCATCAGCGAGTTGAGCGCACTGGAGCCTGAACCCGGGGCCAGTGTCTGGCCAGCCGCGCCCAGAGCATCGGCAATTCGCGAAGACGCACCGCCGCCCGCCGGCACGCTGAGATTCCCAGGCGCGAGAGTGGGCGAAGCGCTGGTTTGCGCCATGCCTTCCGATGGCTTGCTGGCAGCCGATCCCTCCACAGGCCGGCTTGCCCCCGTCGCCGCCGTTGAGCTCGACGTCAGATTCTGGTTGATCTGGATCAGCTGCTCCAGGCTGTTCACCTGTACCAGCTGGTTGATGTATTCGTTGGGGTCGGTATTCGCCGTCGGATCCTGATTCTGCAGTTCTGTCACCAGAAGCTGCAGGAAGTCATTGGCCGTGATACTTGCCGAGTTCGTGCTGCTGGAAGACGAGCCTCCTGCCCCGGTTGCGTCTGGCTTCGGCTCAATTGCCTGTCTGGGCTGCGCCGCATTCATGGCCGCCATAGGATTGGTGAACAACTGCATTGCAACTTCCTTTCTCCGAGTCAGACTCGGACATCGATCCATGACAGGCTCGCCGGTTCCGCTTCTGCCGAAACACCCGGCGAATCGGCGCCGGCTACAGCCGCGCCTGACGAATTGCGGCTAGCCTCCTGTTGCCCCGGAGAGTTGTGCCCTGCATCCGCGGATGCCTGGAAGGGTTGAGCTTCCAGCGAGTCCACACGCACCCGCTGCCCCTCCAGGTAATCGCGCATCGCGGGCAACTGCGCTGACAGGGCGGTATGCGCCGCCGGCGACGCGCTGACTGTGGCGGCAATATGCCCCTCCGCCGCGTGCGCGTGAATCTCGATCCACCCCAGTCCCGAATCGCGCACTCCTACATCGAGTCGCTGCGGGGTACGGCTGAGCACCTGCGGCGCCGGCCCCGAATCGATGTGGTCGAACGCCGCGCCGGACTGCGCTGGCATGGCAGGCGCTCCCGCGCGGGAGGGTGGCGCCGAAACGGCCATCGACAGCACCGCCGGGAAATGCTGCTGAGATCCTTCCGCTTTATCCGCCAGGCCCACAACCGGAGCAACGGATCCGCCCGAAGCAGGATTCTGCACGGGAACCTTCGCGGCAGTTTCCGCAGCCGGCGCCGAAGCACGTTCCTGCGCTGCGGCGGAGCTGCCATGCTCGACCCTGACCAGGCCAGTGGCGCCGGAAGCGGGCTGCAACCCGGAGGCAAGTGTCCCGGAAAGCACGGCCCGCGCCGGTCGAGCAGCCAATGACGACGGCGCCGAAGATACTGACGACGCTGCAGACGCTGCGGGAGCGGCATGGCTCGGCACGATGGCGCCAGCGGTGGACGGAAGCGGCTGAATGGGAATGCCGAAGTGCGCTGGCAACGTCTTCTGAGCCGGCCCCGCATTTTCGGCCCTGGCTCCGCCGGCATTCTTCTCGATTCGCGACCCCTGCGTTTTCCCCAACACCTGTTTCGAAGCCATTTCGGCGGACATCCGAACCGGTGCGGATCTTGCGGGAGCTTCAGGTCTCTCGCTCTGCCCTTCGACTTTGACGGGCCGCTGCGAGCTGCCTGCGATGGCCAGCGCTGTGGGTGCGCATGTCAGGGGCTGCGTGAAGGCAGCCCTGTTTGTCTCGGTGGCCGTCGTTCCGACCTGGGCCTCCGTTGGCCTCGCCCACGCCACCGGAGAGAGAAGGTCGGCGGAAACGTTCGGTTCGCCAGCCGCCGCCAACTCATCGTGCTGAGCAACATCCGATACCCGTGGCTTTGCGGCAGCTACCCGCGGCTGGTATATCTCGATCGAATTTTGTGGCACTGACCGGACCGCCGCGGCTCCTGCGCCCACCTGGACGGGCCCGCACTGCCCTGCACCGTCAATCTCCTCCGCGCCTCGAGCCTTCTCGCCGGAGCGAACGCCAGCCGGTGCTCGGGAATTCACCGCTCCTGCCGCCGATGCAGAGTCGATCCACTGCCGCGCCATCCACTGGCGGAAGATCCCCGTTCCGAGCTTCTTCGATGGCGTTCCGGCCTCCGCCGCGAACGGTGCGGTTGCCGGATTCGCGACGGGGACTTCGGTCTGAGCAATGGCCAGATGCACGCGAGCGGCCTCCTGTGTACGGAAATGCTGCAAGAGGGGGACCGATCGGGGCGGGAGCGGATAAGAGAAATCTCAGGACTAATCCGGATGCCCGCTCAGCGATCCGGCTTTTCTCGTGCCGTGCGGCTCTGGAACCAGTCGTCGACGCCCTGCTGCTCGCGCCGCGCCTCATGCATTGCCTCCGCCTCCGCAGCCTCGGTCAGCAGGGCCTCCACCTGGCGGCGCTCCAGACGGCGTTCCAGGAGTGCGGCGCGCGCCGCTTCCACTTCCGGCCGCCTCGACTCCGCCAGCGATCGCAGCCGCGCGCCCTTCCACGCCAGAATTTCCGCGTCAGCGACTTCGAGCATCCACTCCATCTCGCCCGCAGTCAGCCGCTGCAACCCATCGCGCCGTGCAGCCCGTGCCTTCGTCTGCTCTTGCTCGGCCGCCGCCTCCAGCCGGCGCACTTCGGCGCCGCGCTGCTCGAGTTCCAGCTGCGAAAGATCTTCCAGGAGACTTCGCAGCCTCAGCACGCGATGCAGCGGATGCTTCATGGCTCGGCGGTTTCGACCGCCGCAGCCAGGCGCAGCAGTTGCGTCCGCACCCCGGCCATGCACTCCTGCTGACGCGCCAACTGGGTCAGAAACTCGCGGATGGCAGGCCGAAACCGCAGCGCGCGGTCCAGATCGGGGTCGCTGCCCGGCTTATAAGCGCCAATTCGCACCAGATCCTCGGAACGCGCCCAGACCGACAGCAGACGCCGCAGCACGGCGGCGGCGCGCACATGTTCTTCGCTCGCCACCAGCGGCATCAAACGGCTGATCGACTCCAGAATGTCGATCGGTGGATACCAGCCGTCGGCCGCCAGGGACCGCGAAAGCACCACATGCCCGTCCAGATATGAGCGCACCGCGTCCACCAGAGGATCCTGCAGGTCGTCGCCTTCCATCAGCACGGTGTAAAACGCCGTAATGCTCCCCGTGCGAAATCGCCCGGCCCGCTCGACCAGCCGCGCCAGCCGGCTGAAGACGGAAGGCGTGTAGCCGCGTGTGGTCGGCGGCTCGCCCGCCGCCAGACCGATCTCCCGTGCCGCCATCGCAAACCGCGTTAACGAGTCCAGCACCAGCAGCACGTGCTTTCCCTGCGCCGCAAAAAACTCGGCCACGCTGGTAGCGGCCAGCGCTGCGCGCATGCGCAGCAAGGGCGACTGGTCCGAGGTCGACACCAGGACCACCGCGCGTTTCCGCCCCTCCGTCCCCAGGCTCTCCTCAAGAAACTCCCCCACCTCGCGCCCGCGCTCCCCCACCAGGCCGACGACAATCACCTCGGCGTCGCTGTTCCGGGTCATCATGCCGATCAGCGTGCTCTTGCCTACGCCCGATCCGCCAAAGATGCCCACCCTTTGCCCGCGTCCCACCGTGAGCAGCCCGTCAATCGATCGGATGCCTGTACCCAGCGCTTCGCGGATTGGCTCGCGCTCCAGCGGAGCCGGCGCTGGCGACTCCAGCAGCACAGATTTCTGCGGCACTGGCCGCCTGCCGCCATCCATCGGCTGCCCCATCGCGTTCAGCACGCGCCCCACAAGCGACTCGCCCACCTCAATACGAGGCTGCATCCCCAGTGCCGCTACGACGTCTCCGTACCGGATCCCATCGGCGGCGTCGAGCGTCATCGAGATGATGTTCTTCCCGCGAAAGCCGATTACCTCAGCCGGGTGCGACTGGCCGTCGCTGTCGCGGATCTCACAGCACTCGCCCACCGAACACGGAGGCCCCTCCGACTCCAGCGTCTGCCCGGTCGCCTCCACCACTCGCCCGCACCAGCGCAGGGGCGAGCGCTGCCACAGACGCGAAAAATAGGTGCCCAGCAGTTCCACTCAGCCCCTCATTCCCGTCGCGGCGCGTCCCTCTTTCGCGCGCACTTCCAGCAGGTCGAAGAACCCGCGTTCGATCTCCTCGATCTGGGCGCGAACGCCCAGGTCGACCCTGCCCAGCATGGTTTCCAGAATGGCTTCTGTGGTCCGCATGTCCGCATCGCCCACCACCTCGGGACGCAGCGGCAGAGCGGGCATCAGCCGCAGCATCTCCGCCCACAGCTCCTGCTGTGCCACCGGCACGCGCAGCCGCACCTCGGTCGAGTCAGCCAGCCGGCCCAGCGCCACCCGCACCGCTCCGCTCAGCAGCAGCGGATCCATTTGCGCTTCGCGATGCAGAATCCGCTCCGCCACAGCCAGCGCCAGCCGGACTACTTCATGCTCCACCTGCGCCAGATACTGGTCGCGATGCGCGCGAAACTCCTCGATGGCCTCGGCCAGTTGCGAAGCGCACTGCCTTCTCCATACCGCCTCATCGCCATTCGCATCCGCCCGCGCCTGTTCGAACCCTTCCCGGCGCGCGGTTTCGATCTCGCGCCCCCAGCGCCGATCCCGCTCCTCGCGCTCGGCTTCGAGTTCCCGTACGCGCGCTGCGAGTCCCGCGGACGATGTCCGGTCAAGCGCAGGAACGGGCCCTCCGGCCAGAACCGGATATTCCATCGGCCGCACTGCCGGCTCAGCATGATTCAGCCCGTTGTTCAGCATCGATCCGTTCCCCCCATGCGCGCCTCACACAACAAACTCGCCTCACACAACAAAATCGTCGCCCTGTTCCAGTTTCAGAATGACCTTGCCTTCCGCTTCGAGGCCCCGCGCCAGGGCCAGAACCTCGCTCTGCGCCGCGGTTACTTCACGCCCGCGCACCGGCCCCATCACTTCCATATCTTCCTTCAGCATGTCGGCGGCCCGCGACGACATTGCCGAGAACACATGCGCGCGCAGATCGTCGTGGGCGCCGCGCATTGCCAGCGCCAGTTGCCGTTTATCGGCCGCAGCCACAATTTCCCGCATGCTGGCCGGCGGAATCGTCACCAGGTCCTCAAAAGTGAACATCAGGTTCCGCACGCTCAGCGCCATGGCCACATCGGCGGCCTCGATCTCGTCCAGGATCTTCTTGGCCCGATCTGAGTCCATGCGGTTCAGCAGGTCGGCCACCGCCTTGAACCCCGAATACGCGCGGCGTCCCGTGTCGCCCATATTTTCCAGCCGCCGGTGCAGGACCATCGCCACCCGCTGCGCCATTTCCGGTGAAAATTCGCGCATCGCGGCCAGCCGCCGCACCGCTTCCACTCTCCGCTCGTCGCTCAGGCTGTCGATCACGATCGAACCGCGCCGCGCATCCAGATGGGCCAGCACCACCGCAACCGTCTGCGGATGCTCGCTTTCCAGAAACTTGCCCAACTGCTGCGCATCCACCCGCTGCAGCATCGTCAGATCGCTCTGGCTGGCCTCCTGCGCGCGCTTCACCAGGGCCAGCAGATCCTCGGCCCGCTGCTTGCCGAAGGCGTCCATCAGCAGTTTGGTCGCGTAGTCGATCCCGCCGTGCACCATGTACTGCTGCGTTTCCAGCATCTCCCGAAATTCCTCGACTACTTCGAGTGAAACCTCCGGTGGAATATTGCGCAGATCCGCGATCTCTTCGGTCAGCCGCTGCACGTCCGGCTCGGCCAGATTCTGCAGGATCTTCTTCCCCAGCTCATCGCCTACCGCCACGAGAAAAACCGCGGCTTTCCGCACGCCGCTCAGCTGCGATATTCCATTGCCCGAGGGCAGACGAAGGGATGAGGCGGCCATAGTCTTACTCCGAGCGGATCCAGCTTTCCAGCAGGCGTGTGCTTTGCGCCGGCTCGCGCTTCACAGATTCGGCCACCTGTTCGAACACGCTCTGCGCACGCAGCTTGCGCTGCTCAGCCTCCAGATGCGCCGGAGTAATCTCGCGCTGCGGAGGTGCGGCCGGGCTTCCCGGCAACGCCGCGGCTGCAGCGCCCCGCTGCGGTGCTGGACGTGGTCCTGCCGCCAACGAGCGCAGCGCAGGCCGCGCCACCAGAAAGAAGAAGATCAGTATCCCGATCAGCACCGTACCGAAGCGCAACAGCGGTTCCGATTCCGATGCGATCCCCAGCGCGCGGTCCACCATCGAGGGGGCCGGTAACGCGCCATTGTCTTCGAAGGCAAGTTGCTGGACGCTCACCTGATCTCCGCGCGCCGCGTCGAATCCGATCGCATTCTCCACCAGTTGCGTGATCTCCTGCATCTCCGCAGACGTGCGCGGCTGCCACACCGTCTTCCTGCCCTGCGTCACCGGACGGTAGTTGATCAGCACGGCGGCGGTCAGGCGGCGCACCCGCCCCGCCGGCTGGATCGTATGCCGCTCCGTCTTCGAGACGCCGTAAGTATCGCTTTCCTCCTTCGAGTCCTGGGTGCTGGGCGCCACCGCCGGATAGAGCGGCGGCTTAGCGTTCGGCATGTTGCTGGCCGTGCCGGGAATTCCCGAGGCGGGCGCCTGTCCCGCGGTCTGCTCACTGCGCTGCATCGAGAGCGTCGCCGACCGCGCCGGGTCGTAGCTCTCGTCTGTTTCTTCGGCGGAATTCGGGTCGTAATCCACATTGACCGACGCCCGGACATTTCCCGCCCCCGCCACCGGCTCCAGCGTCTCCACCAGCCTGCCCGCCATCTCCTGCTCGTGCCCGGCCAGCGCCGCATCGCCTGTCGGCCGCCCCAGCAGGCCGCCGCCCTTCGCGTCCACCAGCACCACGTTTTCCGGTTTCAGCCCGTCTACCGCGCTCGCTACCAGATTCGCAATGGCGCCGGCCTCGTCCGTTGTCAGCGTGCGCTGCCGCAGGCGCAGTACCACCGAGGCCTTCGCTTCGCGCTCGTCCGCCGCAAACAGCGAGTCGTGCGGCAGCACCAGATCCACGCGCGCCGACTCCACCGAGGCCAGCGTCTCGATCGTGTGCTCAAGCTCGCCTTCGAGAGCGCGCTGGTAATTCACCTGCTCGTCGAACTCCGATCCCATCCAGTTCGGTTTGTCGAAAAGCTCGAATCCCATGCGCCCGCTGGACGGCCCCCCCTTCGCCGTCGCCGTCAGCCGCGCCTTGTCCAGATCCTCCACCGGCACGCGCAGGGCCGATCCGTCCGCCGATACGTCGAAAGGTATTCCCGCCGCTGTCAGCTCCTGCGCCATCTGGCGCGCGTCTTCCGGATCCAGCCCCGCATACAGCGTCCTCCAGTCCGTCCGCATTCCGTACCACGCGAGCCCCGCCACACATGCCAGCAGAATCGCTGCGATCGCCATCAACCGCGTCCGCCGCGCCGGTTCCATGGCGCGAAAACGCGTAACGGCTTCAGTCGCCAGGGCCCCGGCACGTTCCAGGCTCAGCGCGGATTGGTTTGGATCGGCCATCGTCTCAGAACTGCATACTCATGACCTGCTGGTACGCGGCCACCGCCTTGTTGCGTACCGCCAGCGTCAGTTCAAAAGCCATGTCCGCCTTTTGGATCGCGATCATGGCATCGTGCACGTCCACACCGTTGCCCTGCAGCAGCCCGCCGACGGCTGTCGCCGCCTGGCTCTCAAGGCCGTCCACGCCTGCCACCGCGCTCTTCAGCACATCGCCGAATGGCGCGCCGGCCACACCGCTCGCCGAACTGACCGCGCCGGCCGCTCCCGGCGCCACAACCGGCGCCAGCCCTTCAATTCCACCCGTCAGCATCCGCATACCTCCGGTTTGCTCACTTTAAAATGTCGAGCGAGGTCGAGATCATGCCCTTCTCCGCCTCGACCGCCGAAGCGTTCAGCCCGTACGAACGCGTCGCCCCCATCAGATCCACCATCTCGGTCACCGGATTGATATCGGGATAGGAAACATACCCATTCTTGTCCGCGTCCGGGTGCCCCGGATCGTAGCGGCGCAACACCGCATCTTTGTCCTCCACGACCGCCGAAACTCGTACCCCGCCCATCTCCGGCTCCGTGCCGCCGAACCGCTGGCTGGCCGAGGCCTGCCCCGGCAGACCCGAAAGCATGCTCGCAAACTGGGTCGAAAACGCTGGCGCCGTACCCGCCTCCGACGTGAACACCACGTGCCGTCGCAGGTATGGCCCCCCTGCGGGCGTGCGGGTCGTTTCCGCGTTGGCCATGTTCGCCGCGACCACCTCGGCCCGGATGCGCTCCGCCTCAAGCGCCGATCCGCTGACCTCCATCGCCCCGAACAGATTCATGCTGTTCTCCCGTCCTCTCCGGCTCCGCTCACTTCTGGTCCTCGTGAATTGCGTCCATCACCAGGCTGAACTGGTTTTTCAGCAGCGTCTCACCGGCGCGAAACTGCAGCTGCGCTTCGGCCATCTTCATGCCCTCGCGGTCCATCGACACATCGTTGCCGTCGGGCCGCTCCAGCAGGCCGCCCACCGGGCCAATACGCGGCTCGCCTCCCGTCATTCCCTTCCCGCCCGCCCCGTCCTGCTGCCCCAATGCCTCCATCGAGCGCCGCATTTCCCCGGCAAAATCGAAGCCCACCGTGCGGTACCCCGGCGTGTCCACGTTGGCCATGTTCTGCGCCGTCAGCTTCAACTTCAGAGTTGAGAGGTCCAGATACCGCTCCAGCGCATCGGTCATCGAAGTGGTCAGCTGCATGTTCCGTCCTCCGCCAGGGCTCCAGTCCTTCTGAACCAGCAGGACCGGTTCCGGCCAGCGCCCGGCTGGATTAGAAACTTCTATTCCGGCTCGTGGAATTCGATCTCGCCCTCGCCAATCCGCGGCCGATCTTCGGCCAGAATCCACGACCGCTCGAGGACATGTGCCAGCTCCCGCACATTGCCCGGCCATGCATGCCCACTTAGCTTTTCGAGCGCTCCCGCTGTCAGCCGCTTGGCTGGACTTTGCCGCGCCATCCGCTCCAGGAAGTGCCCTGCGAGCGCCTCGATATCTTCCGCGCGCCCGGCCAGCCCCGGGGTGCGAATGAAGAACACCGCCAGCCTGTAGTACAGGTCTTCTCGAAACTCGCCCCTCGCCGCCAGTTTGGCGAGCGGCTGGTGCGTCGCGGCCACAATCCGCACGTCCACCTTTACCGGCTCATTGTCCCCCACGCGCTGTAGTTCGCCCGTCTCCAGAAACCGCAGCAGCTTCGCCTGCAGTCCCAGCGGCATTTCGCCGATCTCATCCAGAAAAAGCGTACCTCCGTGCGCGGCTTCAATGCGTCCCGTGCGTCCCTGCACCGCCCCGGTAAATGCGCCCCGCGTATGGCCAAAGAGCTCCGCCTCCAGCAGCCCCTCGGGAATGGCCGCGCAGTTCAGCGCCACCATCCGCCGCGCCGCGCGGGGGCTCAGCCGATGGAGCGCGTGCGCCACCAGTTCCTTGCCGCTCCCCGTCGGCCCTTCGATCAGCACCGGAGTCGACCGCGGGGCCACCAGGCGAATCCGCCGGCTCACCTCCAGCAGCGAAGGATGAGACCCGACAAACTCCGGTAGCCGCCATGTCGTGCCACCGGGGGCAGCCCATCGATCCGCCTCCCCGCCGGATTGTGCGTTTGCGGGTGACGGCTCGCCCTGGGATTTCGTGTATCGGCGGCCCGCCCCTGTTTCCGTCTCAGCAGCCGATTCGACAATGTGCAGCCCTTCGGGCGCCGAATTCCACGCCGCTCCCTCGCCCGTCTGCGCGCGCCTCAGCGCATAGAGCACCTCGTTTCGCCGCGGACTCCGCGCTCCCCCCGTGCTCCCCGATGCATCGGCCATCACCAGGTCCACGCCCGGATGCAGCCGTTCGAACTCCGCGACAAACTCCTGGACCTCCAGATCGGGCAGCCATGAATCCAGCACCACGGCCTCAGCCGGAGCGGCCTCCAGGCACGCCAGCGTCTCCGCGCCGCCACCGGCTTCGCGCACCTGCCAGCGCAGTTCGGTCAGCGCGTCGCGCACCCGCTGGCGAAACGACAAGTCCGCGCTGGCAAGAATGACGGTGCGGGCCGCGGTCAAAGCATGTTGCTGAACACTGGCTGCCATCTGTGGTTCCTCCCTTTGCGAGTACGAATCGAACCGGCATTCGGAGCGAACATGCCCCATGTGCTGTTCAGTTCGGGAGCAGTGCGGCAGGAATCTGCGGTTGCAGATTTCCGCGCACTCCTCACAACTGAGCCCCAATCCGGTATCCCAAACCGCGCACCGTCTGAATCAGCGGCGCGGCTGACTCTCCATCCGGCCGCGGCATTCCATCCTGCAGTTTCCGGCGCAAATAATTGATGTACACGTCCACCACGTTCGTCCCCGCGTCGGGACTCATATTCCACACGCCGTCCAGCAGCGCCGCGCGGCTCACCGCATGGCCCCGGTGCAGCAGCAATTGTTCGAGCAGCGCAAATTCGCGGTTGGTCAGCGTGACCTGTTCCCCCCTCCGCGTCACCGTATGTTCCACGCGATTCAGCTCAACGTCGCCCGAGCGAAGCACCAGTCCCGGCGCGCGACGCCGCCCGAGCGCCCGACACCGCGCCCGCAACTCGGCAAACGAGAACGGCTTCTGCATGAAGTCGTCCGCGCCCATCTCCAGGCACTTCAATCGCGTCTCCGGCTCCTGGCGGGCCGTCAGGATGAGAATCGGCACATCCTGCGTGATCGAGCGCAGGAACTCCAGGACTTCCGTCCCATCCCGCCGCGGCAGGTTCAGATCCAGTACCGCCATCTCCGGCAAATCCCGCCGCACGGCCTCCATGGCCATCTCGCCGTCGGTCGTCACCGTTACTTCGTGCCCGTCTTTCTCCAGCCCCCGCGCCAGAAAGCTGCCCAGCGCGCGGTCGTCATCGGCAATCAGCAACCGCATTGGATTTCTCCCATGCCCACCATCTCGCGGGACGGCTCGGAAAACCAGTTGAACGATGAGAAAAAACCAAGGCCAGTCTCAGAAGGGGAAGTGGCTTCGCGGGTTCTCCCAAAACGGAATCCCAAAGAGGGCAAAAATAAGACTTGCGCTGATTCGCCTTTTATTCGCTATAATGTTGCGCATGGCCATCACACGGCGGCAGAAGGAAGTTCTGGACTTTATTTCCGGCTTCGTGCAGCGCAACGGGTACTCCCCGTCGTTCGAGGAAATCGCGCGCGGCCTCGATCTGCGCTCGCTGGCCACCGTGCACAAGCACATCACCAATTTGCAGAACAAGGGCATGCTGGCCCGCGCCCACAACCGCAGCCGCTCCATCGACGTGCTGCCGCCACGCTCCAAAGGCCGCAGCTTTGAGCGCCTGCCGCTCGCCGGCCGCATCGCCGCCGGCTACCCCGTCGAGGCCATGGAGATTCCCGAAACCATCTCCCTCGGCGACATCATCGGCAACCGCGATGTCTACGCGCTCCAGGTCCGCGGCGAATCCATGCGCGAGGACCACATTGTCGACGGCGACTTCGTCCTCGTCGAGCGCACCAGCACGGCCCGCTCCGGCGAGATCGTCGTCGCCCTCGTTCGCGGCGCGGAAACCACCCTCAAGCGCTTCTACCCCGAAGGCTCGCTCGTCCGCCTGCAACCCGCCAACATCGAGATGGAGCCCATCTTCGTCCCCGCCGCCCAGGTCGCCATCCAAGGCCGCGTCCTCGGTATGTTGCGCAAGTACTGATTGGCGTCACGGCCTATGGCTCGGACAGGCGATAACCACTTCGTGCCGCAGCTATACCTGAAGAACTTCGCGACGATTTCCGGCGAGGCTCACGAGTATCGCATACTCGTCTCTCACAAAAACGTGCCCGTGTGGAAGACCGTCAACGTCGCTGGACCCGGATACGAGAAGAACCTGTACAGCAGAATCGTGCGTGGAGAAGAGACGGACGATATCGAACAATGGCTAAATCGCGATTTTGAATCACCGGCAAGTGAGACGCTTTAAAAAATGGCCGCGGACCGAGAGCTCTCCCGCGAATACTGGGAAACTCCCGTTCGATTTCTCGCGGCTCAGATTGTCCGAACGCCTGAATTTTTGGTAAAGAGTCTGCCACTGTGGAACCGCATGACACCAACAGCGTTGGACCAGACATTCAAAGACTTCGAAGCGGCGCGGTTATTGCGCGGTTCCGAAGAAGACGTTATTCCCGGTGGTCAGATCGTGTCCCCAGCTGAAGACGACCGGCGTTCCCAGGACGGTCAGCTTCGCCTCGATGCCGGTGTCAAAGAGCCACTGGCTGGTGGAGAGCCCCGGGGTGGGCGCGCCCATGCGACCGATATCGAAGAGCGGGCCGGCCTGAATGTCGATGAATCCGTTGCCGTACACATGGCGGTACAGGTCGCTGTTGGCCAGCAGATAGCGGTCCCCGAGGGGCGAGCTGCCTTTGCGGCCATCGCGGCTGCCGCGCTCGCCGCGCAGCCACAGGTTGTTGTCGCGCTCGACGCCCAGCATGAAGAGCTGATCGAAGGGAAACGTGCCGAGCAGGCCGCCGCCGCGCACGCGCTGGCTCAGCTCCCACGCGTCGGACTGCGCGCGCGGAAACCAGTGGGCGAAGGCTGAACCCTGGAGCTTCTCGAAGACATGCGGGGGGGTGGACCAGAGGCGGGTGGTGACGGAGCGCGCCGCCGTGGTGAGGTAGAAGCGCCGCTGCGGCAGATCGATGGGTTTGGCTTCCGCGGTCATGCGACAGGAGAGCCCATAGCCGGGAAGGACGATCTGCGGCGTGAGGGCCGAGCCCTCGACGACCTGGCGAAAGCTCCGGTGGGAAAGCTCCGCGCCAACCGACCAGCGGAAGCGGCCGCTGGTGAGCGAGGCGACCGAAGCACCGGCACGCTGCCACTGCAGGTTGAGCGATCCCAGGACCGGAGCGGTCCCTGCGGACGAGCGGCGGACGGCCCAGTTTTCGTCGCGGACATCGGCAACGAATTGCCAGCGCCGCGCAGGCAGATCGTGCAGCGGCGCGGAGAGCGCGACCCACGCGCGCCGCTTCTGGTCGTCCCAGCGCAGGAGCGACTGAACGTTCATCGCGGATCCGTGAATGTTGTAGTAGCTGGGGTAGATCGTCTCGTAAGGCAGGCCGCTGAAGACGGAGATCGCGGCTTCGACGGGAGTGGCTCCGAAGCCGTCCTGCTCGACGCCGTGAAAAACCGCGGCGAATTTGCCGTCGGGCTGCGCGTTCAGGTCGATTTTCCAACTTGGGAAAATACCGAGGGCGTTCAGGCGAACGGTACTGGTGGCAAGCTGGGACTGCCGGAGGACCGCAGCCGGCGAAAAGGTGAAGGCGCGGTCCAGAAGCAGGCGATGGATGCGGAGCTGGCCGGTGATGTTGAGCGAAGAAAGATACGGCTTGCCGATACGATTCCAATAGTGAAGCGCCGCGGGCAGATTGCCCATGAGGTAGTAGACGGTGGCCGCGAAGTTGTTCGCGTAGCGGTCGGTGGGATCGAGCTTCAAGCCGCGGCGCAGCCACGCGGCCGCCTCGGGATCATGCTTCTGCTCGAAGGCCACGCCGGCCAACTCAATGGGGAAGCGCTTATCCCGGGGGCTTTGGCGCTCCGCGGCCAGCAGCGCCGCGTGAGCCGCGGCCAGGCGTCCCAGGTGCGCGAGCGCCATGCCGTAGTCGAAATCCATTTGTGCCGAACGGGCGGGCAGCGGCTGGGCCAGGCGCACGACTTCGGCCCACTGGTGCTGATCGTAAGCCTGCTGGATACGAGCGTCCGCCGGTTGCTTTTGGCTCGTGGCTGGCTGTGCGCGTGCCATGATCGAAGCCAGCAGAGTCAGGGCAACGAGGACGACGAGGCGTGGCAAGGGGAGCACGTTTAACGTGGTGCGGATTGCGGCACGGCCAGCAGCATCCAGTCGTGCGTGGCGCTCCAGTCCCGTTCGAATCCTGCACGCTCCTGTGTCAACAGTTTGCGTTCGGCCGGATCGTTCATTGTCACGGTGTTACGAGCCGAATCGACACCGGCCAGGACGACGTAATGCAGGGCCCGCTGCCCCGGAGGCCGCAGCGCGACAATCAGCGGCCTGCCCTTGCCGATCTGGTGGATAAGGTCACCCCATGTCCCCTGAAGGGCAAAGGTCAGGAACCCGTGCTGCTGCAAATAATGCTCCAGGGCAAAGGGCGTCGCGCCGTGCAGGCGCGGCGAATCCACCTGGCGCTGGATGGAAGCTACATCTTCGGCCCCCGGCAGCGGGCGGTGTTCCTGCCGCGCCCAGTATTTCATGACCATGGCGACGGATGCGGCGCCGCAGCCCTCGGGCGGCTGGCGGACGAAGGGAACATCGATCCACACCGCGGGCGGCTGGGCGGATGCAGCCCGCTGTGCGGCCGCCGGCAGGGCGGCCATGACTGCAGTTATCAGCAAAGCAAGCGTGCTTCGTACCATTCCATGCGGTCAGTGAACGGCGATGATGATGATGACCACCGCAATCGCGATGACGACCACCAACAGCATACCGGTACTAAGGAATCCAGCGGAGAACTGCTGCTGCGCTTTGTTGGCTCTCGCGGCCAGATTGGCGAGGTCGTGGCTGGAGAGCGTGGGGATCGCGTTCCGCACCTGCACTGGGTTCACCTTCGCCGATCTCATGGCCTGCTCGGCCATCGGGGTGGCGAGAAACTTCGCGAGAGTTTGAATATTCTGCTGGCGAGTTGCGGTCGCGGCCTGCGTCTGCCGCTGCAACGTCTGCGGACTGACGAGGTGGTCTTGCGCGTGTGCCGCCGGCAAGAATCCGGGAACAAAGCTGAAGAGCGAAAGCACCGCGGCAAGGGCAACATAGCGTAAGAGTTTCGATGAGTCCGGCATAGCGGCTCCCATGAACGGATTTTGACGATCTGGATCATGGGATGCCTCGCCTGGCAGCGCGAGTTGCAGGCAGGAATTTTGGCCGGGTAAGGCCGCGTTGTGCATCGGACACCCGCGTCTTCACAGGACGGCGCCGGCTTATCGCCCGCTGTCTTCGCCCACCTTCAACACCGCCAGGAAGGCTTCCTGCGGGATATCAACCTTGCCAATGCGCTTCATGCGCTTCTTGCCTTCCTTTTGCTTCTCGAGTAGCTTGCGCTTGCGGCTGATGTCGCCGCCGTAGCACTTGGCGAGGACGTTTTTGCGCAGCGCGGATACTGTTTCGCGGGCAATAACCTTAGCGCCAATTGCCGCCTGGATGGCAACCTCGAATTGCTGGCGGGGAATCAGCTCCCGCATTTTGGAAACGAGCGCGCGCCCCCTGTCGTAGGCGAAATCGCGGTGGACGATGATCGAAAGCGCATCGACCGGCTCGCCGGAGACGAGGATGTCCATCTTGACCATCGGCGATTCCCAGGTGCCGGAGAGGTGGTAGTCGAGCGAAGCGTAGCCGCGGGAGACAGACTTGAGACGATCGTAGAAATCGAGCACGATCTCATTGAGCGGCAGCTCGTAGGTGAGCATCACGCGCGTGGCAGAAACGTATTCGAAATTCTTCTGGCGGCCGCGCTTTTCCTCGACGAGTTTCAGGATTCCGCCTACGTATTCCTCATTGGTGAGGATGGTCGCGGTGATCATTGGCTCCTCGACCTTCGCGATCTCGCTGGGATCGGGCCAGCGCGAGGGATTGTCGACTTCGACCATGGAGCCATCGGTGAGCGTGATCCGGTAGCGCACGCTGGGCGCGGTGGTGATCAAATCCAGATCGAATTCGCGCTCGAGGCGCTCCTGGATGATCTCCATGTGCAGCAGGCCCAAAAAGCCGCAGCGGAAGCCGAAGCCGAGCGCAACCGAACTTTCGGGCTCGAAGAAAAACGATGAGTCGTTGAGTTTGAGCTTTTCCAGAGCGTCGCGAAGCAAAGTGTGTTCGTGAGAGTCGACCGTATAGATGCCGGCGAAGACCATCGGCTTGATCTCTTCAAAGCCGGGCAGGGCTTCCGCGGCGGGATGGCTGTCTTCCGTGATGGTGTCGCCCACGCGGGTATCCGCGACGTTTTTGATCGTGGCGACAAAGAAGCCGACTTCGCCGGCGGAGAGCTCCTGGATTTCGACCGGCTTGGGGGTGAGGACGCCCATGGATTCGATGTCGAAGACTTTGCCATTCCACATGAGGCGGATCTTCATGCCTTTGCGCATCTTGCCGTGGACGACTCGCGCCAGCACGATGACGCCGCGATAGGGGTCGAACCAGGAATCGAAGATGAGGGCCTGGAGTGGCTTATTCGCATCGCCTTTGGGCGGAGGTAAGCGGTGCACGATGGCTTCGAGAATGTCCGGCACACCCTGGCCGGTCTTCGCGCTCACGTGGATTGCGGTCGTGGCATCGAGGCCGACGGTCTGCTCGATCATCTCCTGGGTGCGTGCGATATCGGCGCTGGGAAGATCGATCTTGTTGATGACCGGGATGATCTCGAGGCCGTGATTGATAGCCAGATAGGCATTGGCCAGCGTTTGCGCCTCTACACCCTGCGAGGCATCGACGACAAGCAGCGCCCCTTCGCAGGAGGCCAGCGAGCGCGAAACTTCATAGGAAAAATCGACGTGGCCCGGCGTGTCGATCAGGTTCAGCTGATACAGCTCGCCATCGCTCGCAGGGTAATTCATGCGGACGGAATGAGCCTTGATGGTTATGCCCCGCTCGCGCTCCAGATCCATGGCGTCCAGCACCTGCGCGTGCATCTCGCGGGCGGTCAGCGCTCCGGTCAGTTCCAGCAACCGGTCGGAGAGCGTGGACTTCCCATGATCGATGTGCGCGATGATCGCGAAATTCCGTATGTGCCTGCTGTCCATGGAGAGCCATTCCGCCGCGTTGCTTCTGAGCGGAATCTGGTGACCTGCGAGGAATAAGTTCGCCGGAGGCCTCAGTTTATCATCGGCAACCACGGGTTCAGGGCCATACAATAAAGGAGCCCGTCCCACCGACTCATGGTAGTGAAACGCCTTTCCTTAGCAGGCAGCCTGGCTGCGCTCCTCGCTCTCACGGGCTGTCCGTCGAGGCCCGCGCACGTGGCGGGGCCGGCAAAAGCCTCGGCTCCCCCCCTTCAGCAGAGCACAGCGCGGGCGGAGGCTCCGGCAGCCGTGCCGTCGCAGCCGGCTCCCGAAGCTCCCACCCAGGAGGTGGCCGCGCAGGCACAGCGCGACAGAGACCTGATCGCCTCGGTCGAGAAGGCATACCACGCGGGGCTGGACAATTATCAGCAGGGACAACTGGCGGCCGCGCGTGCCAACTTCGATTACGCCGTGGACCTCATGCTGCGGTGCAACTGCGATATCCGGCAGGACCAGGCACTCTCCGGCGAGTTCGACCACATTGTGGATGCGGTAGATACGCTGGAGATGGACGCGCTGCGACAGGGCGGCCTGCAAAGCGCCCAGACCGAATCTCCTGTAGACGTGGCGGGCAACATCATGGTGCCTGCGAGCGCGAATGTGACGGCGACCGCGACCGCGGAGCTGAAGACGACGCATTCCGATCTGCCGCTGGTGATGAATCCGTATGTGGCCGCGTATATCGATTTCTTCACCAACAATTCCCGCGGACATGCCTCGATCGTCGACTCGCTGGAGCGGATGAACCGCTACAAGGCGATGATCCAGGCGGTGCTGCGGCATGCGGGGCTGCCGGAGGACCTGATTTACCAGGCAGTGGCTGAATCGGGATTCCGCCCGCAGATCGTCAACCGCCGCTCCGGCGCCGGGGGTATGTGGCAGTTCATGCCCTGGGGGAATTATGGGCTGGTGCACAACGCGTGGGTGGACCAGCGCTTCGATCCCGTTGAGTCGACCGAGGCGTACGCACGCGAAATCAAGGCTGACTATGACCAGTTCGGCGACTGGTATCTGGCGATGGCCGCCTACGACTGGGGGGCGGGCAATGTGCAGCGTGCCGTGCAGCGCACCGGATACGCCGATTTCTGGCAGCTCTACCAGCGCAATAACCTGCCCCAGGAAACCAAAAACTACGTTCCCATCATTCTGGCCGTCACCATCATGGCAAAAAATCCGAAGCAGTACGGGCTGGCGGACGTGACGCCGGATCCGCCGCTGGTGACCGATGCGGTAACGACCGACTACGAAGTGAGCCTGCGGCTGGTGTCGGACATTGTGGGCGCGCCGGTTCAGGAGATTGAGGCGATGAACCCCAGCCTGCTCCGCATGAGCACGCCGCCGGACGATTCGTTCGACCTGCATCTGCCCGCCGGAACCGGCCCGGTCTTCCGGAAGGATATTGCGGAGATTCCGGTGGACAAACGCCGCTACTGGCGCATGCAAAGGGTGACAGCCGGAGACACGCTGGAAACCGTGGCCCGGAAGTGGCACGTTACGGTGCGCGAGCTGGCTTTCGTAAACCAGCTCAGTCCGGACGCTGATCTTACCGGCACGGATCCGCTGGTGATTCCGGTAGCTCCTTCAAGCGAGCCGCGCGCGCTACGGGGCGCGCTGTATCGCGTGCGCCGCGGAGACACGCTGATCACCATCGCGGACCGCTTTGGCGTTACGCCGGAGCAGTTGCGCCGGTGGAATCACCTGCACGGGAATGCCATCTACATGGGGCACGTGCTCTACGTTGCCGAGCCGGCGCGCGTGTCCGCTCGGGCCCGGTATCGGCATTCCTCCCGAAGCCGGCGGACGACCGCCTCGACGCACTCGCGGCGGAAAACGAAGGCCGTGCGACGGAAGGCGACGACGCGCTCGCACCCGAAGAAGAGGAGTTCGCACCACAAAACGACGACGGCTTCGCGCAGGGGCACGAAGAAAAGTACCGGTTAAGCTCCCCGATGAGCTGTCTTGCCGCGCTCGCGCTCCCGTAGACTCGTAGCACGTTTCTGCTGAAGGAATCCGGATGTCACTTTACGTTATCGTGCTCGTTGCGATTGTGGCCGGTCTGCTGACCGTCTCGTTGACGCGCCTGAGGCGAGTAAAGACAAAGGCAGATTATCTGGTAGCGGGGCGCTCACTGCCGGCGTTTGTTCTCATTTTTACGCTGCTGTCGTCCTGGATCGGGTCGGGCTCGCTGCTGGCGGGCGCGGAAAACGCTTACAGGCACGGATTTGCCGCGCTGTGGCTGGCGGCCGGCGGATGGTTGGGGCTGCTGTTCATCTACTTCATCGCGCCGCGCGCCCGGAAATTTGCGCAGTTTACCATTCCCGATCTGCTGGAGGCGCGTTACAACCAGACCACCCGTGTACTAGGCGTGATTGCGATCCTGTTTGCCTATACCGGCATTACCAGCTATCAGCTCATCGGCGGTGGAGACATCCTGCACCTGGTCTTTCCCGCGGTCATTTCGCCGGTGCTGGGCAAGTACATCATGGCGGCATTCGTCATCGCGTTCACCGCAATCGCGGGCATGTCTTCGGTGGCCTACATGGACGTGTTCATCGGCCTGCTGGCCACCGTGACCATGATCGTGGCCCTGCCCTTTCTGGTTCACTCCGCGGGCGGCTGGAGCGCCGTGCACCATGCGCTGCCGCCGACGCACTTCGAGGTGCTGGGCGACTTCACGTTTGTGGGCGCCATGGAAATGATGCTGCCTACCCTTCTGCTCATGCTCGGCAATCAGGCGATGTATCAGAAGTTCTTCTCCGCGAAATCCGAGCGCGACGCGCGCGTGGCCGTCGTGGGCTGGGTCATCGGCACGATCATTCTGGAAACCGTGATTGTGGCGATTGCGGTGGTCGGGTCGGTACTGTTCCCGACTGGGCCGGTATCGCATTATCCGCGCGAAATCATTGCCTATACGGCGATGCACGGGCTGCCGGCGCTGCTGGGCGCCCTGCTGATGGGCGCGGTCTTTGCCAAGATCATGTCCACGGCGAACAACTTCCTTTTTTCGCCGGCGACGAACCTCATCAACGACGTCTATGTGCGGTATCTTTCCCCGAACGCGTCGGACAAGCGCATTCTGCTGGTGTCGCGGCTCACGGTGGTTCTGCTCGGGTTGTGGGCGCTGTATCAGACGATGAGCGTGACCAACGTGCTCCAGCAGACGCTCTACGCCTATACGGTCTACTCCGCCGCGTTGACGCCGGTTATCCTGGCCGCGTTCTACTCGAAACGCGCGAGCGCCGCCGGAGCGGTCACGGCCATTGGTCTGGGCACCTTCGTCACGGTTCTCTGGAATATCGCTTTCCCTGACGGAGGAGTCTCGGGCTGGATTGTGCGGGTGGGCGTCGCTCCGCATCTCGCAGCGCAGCTTGCGCGGCACGACGCGATTTTTCCGGCGCTCGTGTTCGCCGTGCTGGGATTAATGATCATCAGCGCACTGACGGCTCCCCCCAGCGCGGAGCAGGTGGCGCTGTTCCATGGCAGGCCCGCGGATTCGAAGGCTCCGGTAGCTTAGAGCCTGCTATTCACTTTCCCGCTGCCCACGCGAAAGTTAATAACAGGCTCTCCAGGCTGCGGAGAATTGCTCCTGGATCAGTCGCAGTGCCTCTTCCCGGGTCCGCACGCGTCCTTCCAGTTGCGCGTCCTCCGCGATGGCCAGCATCTCCTTAAAGCGCGGACCCGGCTGATAGCCCGCGGCGATCAGGTCGCGGCCCGTCACGAGCAGGGCCGGCCGCACTTCCTCTTCCGGCATTTCGTCGCGCCTGCGCCGGGCGAACTCGTAAAGAGTCAGATCGCCGTGGCTGGACAGGCAGTCGATCCGGTGCAGGGCCAGATGCTCGTCGAAATGGGGCAGGCGGAAGAAGCGCTTCAGCGTCGATTCCTTCATTTTGGCCACATCGCCAAAGCGCATGTGATTTTCTACAAGGCTGAGGATCTGCGTGCGGTCCTCATTGGAGAAGCGCAGGCGGCGCAGGATCTCATGGGCGATGCGCACTCCGACCTCAACGTGGCCGTTGAAGCGGATGCGATCGGGAGGATTGTGCGAAAACGTCGCTGGCTTGCCTACGTCGTGCAGCAGCGCGCCCCACGCCAGCGTGGGTGACGCGCCGGCAGGGAGCTTCTCCAGCAACAGCAGCGTATGGATCCACACGTCGCCTTCAGGATGGTACTCAGGCGGCTGCTGAACCCGGTGCAGCCGGTCGATCTCCGGCAGGACTTCACGGAGCAGGCCGGTTTGGTCGAGCAGTTCAATGGCGCGCCGCGCGCGGCCCTCGGTCAACATGCGGGTGAGTTCGTCACGGATCCGCTCGCGGCTAACCTGAGAGATCCCGGCGGCAAGCTCGCAGACCGCCCGCATGGTGGCAGGCTCGATGGTGTAGTCGAAGCGTGCCGCGAAACGCACCGCCCGCAACATGCGCAGCTTATCTTCCTCGATCCGCCGATGCGGCTCTCCGATGGCCCGCACAATGCCATCGCGCAGATCGTTCTGGCCGCCTATGTAATCCAGGACCGATGAGGTGAGGCTGCAGGTCTCCCGCTGCAGCACTGGGTCCAGCATCATGCCGTTGATGGTAAAGTCGCGCCGGAGCACATCTTCGCGAGCGCTCGAGGAAAACCGCACTTCCGCGGGATGGCGTCCGTCGAGATAAATACCGTCGCTGCGGAATGTCGCCACTTCGGTGACAATTTCCTGGCCCTCCGCGTCGTCGCAGACCAGAACGACGCCAAAATGCGCGCCTACGGCCAAGGTCCGGGGAAACAGGGAGAGAACCGTGTCGGGATGAGCGCTGGTAGCAACGTCGAAATCTTTGGGAATGATCCCCAGCAGCAGGTCGCGCACGCAGCCGCCGGCAAAGTACGCCTCGTAGCCAGCCGTGCGCAGGCGGTCGACGATGCGTTCCGCCGCGATCCGGGCCAGTAGTCTTGTCACTTCAGCCGCTCCGTTTCCCGCAATCGTGTTTCTGCGTGGCCCCAACAAAGGTGGGATTCGGTGCGCTGTTCGCAGGCTGCTACCATCGTTCGCAGCATGAGCACCGCGACGCAACCGGCCATCCCCGCCGCACCGCGCAGGACGTGGAGTGCGCGCATCTTTAGTTTACCGACGGCGATTGGGGCTGGGTTTGCTGGCGCTGCTGGTGTTCCTCACGTGTCCAGCCGGGGGGCCTTGCCGCACGGTGGCCGATCCGGAGATCTGGTGGCACATGCGCATGGTGCGCCATCGGATCGACACGGGATACTTCATCCGTGCCGACACCTGGACCTTTTCTGTCGCCGGTCTGGAGCGTTCCAGGTGAAACTGCCATGAGCACGCGAACCCCACCGGCCGTCATGCTCAACAAGCGTCCGGGCTTGAGCCCCAGGTTGTTCAGCTTTCCGGCTGTCATGGGTATGGCGCTGGTCGCGATGCTGTTTGCCTGGGCGAATCAGGCGGGCAAGGGCGCTTCTGTCGCCGACCCTGATATCTGGTGGCACATGCGCAATGCCGCCGAGCTGGTGCGCACGCACCATTTTCCTCACACGGCACACTGGACCTTTACTGTGGCCGGCGAGCCATGGATGAATGGCGAATGGCTGGCCGAGCTGCCTTACTTTTTTGCTTTCCGGGCCTGGGGCGACCGCGGACTGTATCTGGTGACGATGCTGGTGAGCAGCGCGATTGTGCTCAGCATGTATGGGCTGGCGCGCATGCGCTGCGGAAGCTGGCGCGGGGCGTTTACGGGGGCTGTGGTGACCGCGGCCTTCGCCACCGTGTCGCTGGCGCCGCGCACTCTGCTCTTCGGCTGGCTGAGTCTGGTGGCCGAGCTGGCCGTGCTGTGGAATTTCGAGAAGGGCCGAGACTACACCGCGTGGCTCCCCGGGGTGTTTGTGCTCTGGGTAAATGCGCACGGGTCGTGGTTTATCGGCTTCGTGCTGCTGCTCGTCTATATCGCCGCGGGATGGATTGACGGCTCATGGGGCGATCTGTACGCACGAGGCTGGACGCCGGTGCAAAAGCGCAAGCTGCTGATGGTGACTGCGGCCAGCCTTGCCGCGCTCTTTGTGAATCCCTACGGATGGCGCCTCGTCGCGTATCCGCTGGACGTGGCGTATGGGCAGAACCTGATGATCCGGTCCGCGTCGGAGTGGGCCAGCCTCGACTTTCACAGCCTGCGCGGAAAAATCGTGCTCGCTGTGCTGGTGACCCTGGCCGTTCTGCAACTGGTGCGCCGCCGCCGCTGGAGCGTACAGGAACTGACCTTCGCGCTGATTGCGATCTATGGCGCGTTTGCGTACGTCCGGTTCGTGTATCTGGCCGGAATTCTTCTGGCGCCCATGCTGGCGATCGCGGTAAGCGGCGGTTCGCAATCGCTTCAGGATAAGAACCGGCCGTGGGCAAATGCCGCGCTGATGGCGCTGATGCTGTTTCCTATCGTCCTATGGGCGCCGGCTCAGCGGCAACTGCGCTCAGCCGACGCAGCTGAATTTCCCACAAGGGCCATTCCGTATGTGCAGACCCTGGCCGGAAAGGGCAACCTGTTCTGCGACGTAAACTGGGCCGGCTACGTTGAGTGGAATGCACCCGCCGTGAAGGAGTTTGCCGACACGCGGCTGGATGTTTTCGTTCACCACGGAGTGATGGGCGATTATCTGGGCGCCACCAGTCTGCACGACACCTTCGCGGTGCTGGACAAGTATCGGATTCGCTACGTTCTACTGCCGAAGGACATGCCCATGGCGTATCTGCTGGCGCACAGCGCGGGATGGAAAACGACGTACGCCGGCAATCGGGCGGTGGTATTTGAGCGCGCCCGCTAGCGTCGCCGCCCCGTCCGCGCAGCGGTGGGGCTGGAGTGCGCGGGTGTTCAGTGCGCCGGTGGTTCTGGGGCTGCTGCTGATTTTTGTGCTGATGTGGGCCGGGCGCAGCCAGGGCGTCTCCGATCCGGATATCTGGTGGCACCTGCGTAATGCGGCGGACTTGCTGCGTACAGGGCAGTTTCCCCACGCGGATTCCTGGACCTTCACCGTTGCGGGCAAACCCTGGGTGAATTTCGAGTGGCTCTCGGAGCTCGGGTACTACGGTGCCTGGAAATGGCTGGGGCAGCGTGGGATCTACCTGGCCATGATGCTGGTGGCGTCCAGCATCCTTGCCGGCGTCTATCGCCTGGCCTGGATGCGCTCGCGCGACTGGCTGGCCGCGTTCATTGCCTCCCTGATCGCGGTGCACTTCTTCATCGTTTCCATCGCGCCGCGGACGCTGCTCTTCGGCTGGCTCTTCCTCGTTGTGGAACTGGCGATTCTGTGGGGCCTGGAGCAGGGGCGCGACCGTACATCATGGTTGCCGCTGCTGTTTCTGGTCTGGATCAATATGCACGGCTCCTGGTTCATCGGATTTGTGCTGATGGTTCTGTTTTTTGCGTGCGGATGGGTACAGGGCGACTGGGGACGTCTGTATGCCCGCCGCTGGACGCCTTCGCAGAAGCGGCGGTTCCTGCTGGTGACCGTTGCAAGCTGCGCCATCCTCTTCGTCAATCCTTACGGATGGCGGCTGGTCGCGTATCCCGTTGTCGCCGTCTTTCGCCATCGCCTGGGTACGCAATACATTGCAGAATGGGCGAGCCTGAATCTGCATACAGTGTTCGGCAAGGAAGTGCTGGCGGTCTTCGCGGGACTGGCGGTTCTGCAACTGACGCGCACGCGCCGCTGGCCGGTGCAGGACCTGGCCTTCGCGCTCATTGCCGTCTACGGCGCCTTTACCTATGTGAGGTTCGTTTTTCTGGCGGGGATTCTGATTCTGCCCATCCTGGCGATGGACCTGAAGCTGCCGCCCAGCGGCAAATCCGCCGGCCGGTCAAGGGACTTCCGCTGGGCGAGCGGCATTGCAATCGCGGTGCTGCTGGCGCTCATCGGTACGCAGATGCCGCCCGCGCGGGAGCTCCAGGCCGGCATCGCCAGGGATTTTCCAGAGGATGCTCTGCCGTACCTGCGGACCCTTGCCGGCCGGGGAAATCTCTTCAACGAGTACGAATGGGGCGGCTACCTGGAGTGGCGCGCGCCTGCGCTGAAGACCTTCATCGATCCGCGTGCAGATATTTTTGCCCAATCCGGCGTGATGGATGATTACGCACGGGCTATCCACGCCAAGGATAGCTTCGCCATCCTCGATCGATACCGCATACGGTTTGCACTGCTGGCGAAGGGCAGTCCCATGGCGTATCTGCTGGAGCACAATGCAGGCTGGAAGAGGACCTGCGAAGACAAGCAGGCTGTTGTTTTTGAGCGGTCGCCGTCGCTGCCGATCGCAGGCGCGCGCGCGATTCGTTGACTACCATGGAGGTATGGCGGGCCTCATCCTCGGCATTGAAACTTCCTGCGACGAAACGGCGGCGGCCCTGGTGCGGGAGGGCAGGGAAATCCTTTCGAGCGTCGTCGCGTCGCAGATTCCGATTCATTCGCGCTATGGGGGCGTTGTGCCCGAGCTCGCCTCCCGCGAGCATCTGCGAAATATTCTGCCTGTTGTCCGCTCCGCGCTGGAGGAGGCCGGCGTGGGCTACGCAGATCTTGCCGCCATCGCGGTGACCGAGGGCCCGGGCCTCGCCGGCGCGCTGCTGGTGGGCATTAGTTTTGCCAAATCCCTGGCTTTCGCGGCGGAGAAGCCTCTGATCGCCGTGAATCACCTCGAAGGCCACATTCATGCGGTCCTGCTGGAAGAAGCGCGGCGGACAGCGGGGAGTCGCGGAGATGCGGAGCCCCAGCCCGGATCGCCAGTCCTGCTGGCGCTGGTCGTTTCCGGCGGACACACGCATCTGTATCTTGCCGAGGCGCGCGGAACCGATGCCGGTGGCCCCGCCTGGTGGTATCGCAACGTCGGACGCACGGTGGATGACGCCGCAGGCGAGGCCTTCGACAAGGTAGCGAAGCTGCTGGGGCTGGGTTACCCAGGCGGTCCGTGGATCGATGCGCTCGCACCGCACGGCAACCCGGAGGCCGTGCCGTTTACGTTTGCGCAGATCAAGGCCAAGGCGCACCGCAGGGGCGAGCCCGGCGCGCTCGATCCGGCGGCCGCGACGTACTTTTCCTACAGCGGCATCAAGACAGCCGTCCTGCGCTACACTCACGTGCACGAAATGGAATCGTCCATCGAAGCGCGCCGCGCCGCGCTGTCAGCCGTGTCCGAAGCCAGGCCGCCGGACGCGCTGGCGCTCTGCGACCGGCGGACGCTCGACCTGATCGCATCCTTCCAGCGCTCGGTGGTCGACGATCTGCGCCGCAAGACCTTTCGCGCCGCCGAGCATTTTGGCGCGGATCGCGTCCTCGTTTCCGGCGGAGTGGCGGCGAACCGCGAGCTGCGTGTGCGCTTCACCGCGGAAGCGGCGGAGCGGAATCTGCCCATTGCTTTCCCTTCGTTGTCGCTTTCCACCGACAACGCCGCCATGATCGCCGCCGCCGCATGGCCGAAGCTGGCGGCGGGCGAATTCGCGCCCGAGGGCCTGACCGCGGATCCGTCGCTCGCCCTGGGCGGAAAATTGCGCTGATAAACTGAAAGCGGCGAATGAGCGAACAGAATCAGCAAATTAGCTGCGAAGCGTCGACGGTCTCCGGTGAAGCTGGATCCTCACTGCCTTCTGACCATCCCACGCCGCGGCTTTACAACACGCTGACCGGCCGCGTTGAGGACCTGGTCCCGTCCGACGGCAAGGCCCTCCGTATGTACGCCTGCGGACCGACGGTCTATGACTATGGCCACATCGGCAACTTCCGCACGTTTCTCCAGGTGGATGTGCTGCGGCGCTTCCTGCGCCTGCGCGGCACCGAGGTCCGCCACGTGATGAACGTGACCGACGTCGACGACAAGATCATCCGCAACGCGTCCGCCGCGGGCACTGCCATAGCCGATTACACGCGCAAATACGAGCAGGCGTTTTTCGAGGACCTCGACGCGCTGCAGGTCGAGCATCCGGAGGTTGTGGCCCGGGCGACGGAGCACATCCCCGCGATGATCTCGCTGATCCAGCGGCTCGCCGCGCAGGACATTGCTTATCGCGCGGAGGATGGCTCCTGGTATTTCCGCATCGCGCGCTTTCCCGAGTACGGCAAGCTCTCGAAGAAGGATTTCGAAGGCATCAACGACGGCGCCCGCATCGACCTGGACGAGTACGAGAAGGACTCCGCCCGCGACTTCGCACTGTGGAAGGCGCCGAAAGCCGGCGAGCACAAATGGGATACGGACTTGGGGCCGGGCCGTCCCGGCTGGCACATCGAGTGCAGCGCCATGGCCATGCAGTATCTGGGCGACAGCTTCGATCTGCACGCGGGCGGCGAAGACCTGATGTTCCCTCACCACGAGAACGAAATTGCGCAGTCGGAATCGGCCTCGCACCGCACCTTCGCGCGGCACTGGTTCCACGTGCGCTTCCTGCTGGTGGAGAACCGCAAGATGTCGAAGTCGGAGGGGAACTTTTACACGCTGCGCGACCTGCTGCTGCGCGGCTACAAGCCTTCGGCGATTCGCATGCTGCTCATCTCCGTGCCGTATCGACAGCAGCTCAACTTTACTTTCGACGGGCTGGCTGCGGAGACCGTTGCCGTGGAGCGGCTGCGTAATTTCCGCGACCGCGTGGTTTCGACGCAATGGCCGGAACGCTCTGCGGAAGCGAACGGCGCTGCGAGCGGAGTGGCGGAGACCGCGCGCGAGGCGAAGTCGCGGTTTTTGGCCGCGCTGGCGGATGACCTGAACACCGCCGAAGCTCGTGCCGCGATCTTTGAAATGGTGCGCTTCGTGAATGCCCGCGCCGACGCCGGACAGTTCTTCGCGAACGATACAGTCGAAGTGATGGACGCGCTCGACACGTTCGACCGCGTCTTCGCGGTGCTCGACGACCACGATGAGCAGTGGACGCGATTTACGCTGCAATGGGCCGAGCGCGAAGGCCGGCTCGACGAGGCTGCGCCCGAGGTGCGCGCCGGGCTGGAATTGACGGACGAGCAGATACAGGCATTGATCGACGAGCGAACGCGGTCCAAGCGCGCCCGCAACTTTACCCGCGCCGACCAGATCCGCAACGAACTGGCCGCGAAGGGCATCGTCGTCGAGGACTCCAAAGACGGGGTGCGCTGGAAGCGCAAGTAACCACGCACCGCGGTAATTTGAATCGCCCCCACCCGGCCTTTATCATTTTCATGGGTACATGGTCATATTCCGCGGCTGAAAATCCGCAATTCTCGCCGGCGAATTCACCGGCATCAACCTGATTCCAAACCAGGGAGTGAGGACGCAATGCGAATTGGTGTGTTGACGGGCGGCGGAGATTGCCCCGGTCTGAATGCCGTCATTCGGGCGGCTGTGCGTAAAGGCATCGTTCATTATGGAGACGAGTTCATCGGGTTTCTTGAGGGCTGGCGCGGCGTGCTGGACAACGCGACGGTCCCCCTGACGCTGGAAAAAGTGGACCGCATCCTTACCGAGGGCGGTACCATCCTGCGCACCTCCCGCACCAACGTCCGCAAAATCGAAGGTGGCATTGAAAAATGCGTGGAGACATTGAAGGCCAACAAGCTGGACGCGCTGATCGCCATCGGCGGCGACGATACCCAGTCGGTGACCAACGCGCTGATTCAGGCGGGCGTGCCCGGCGTAGGCGTGCCCAAGACCATCGACAATGACCTGAACGGCACCGACGTCTGCTTCGGGTTCGACACCGCCGTGATGATCGCGACGGAAGCGGTTGATCGCCTGCACACGACTGCCGAATCGCACAACCGCGTTATCGTGTGCGAGGTGATGGGGCGCGACGCGGGCTGGATCGCGCTCACGGCCGGCGTGGCCGGTGGAGCTCACGCCATCCTGGTCCCGGAAAAACCCATCGACCTGGATCACGTCTGCGCGATCCTGAAACACAACCACGACCACGGCAGGAAGTACGGCATTGTCGTCGTGGCCGAGGGCGCCAAGCTGCCGGACTCCGGCGAGCAGGCCACAAAGGGCACGAAGGTCGACGCCTTCGGACACGCGCGGCTCAGCGGCATCGCCGATCATCTGGCTGAGGAGATCGAGAAGCGCACCGGCTACGAGACGCGCTCGGTGAACCTGGGCCACACGCAGCGTGGCGGCACACCGACGGCTTACGATCGGATGCTGGCGACCCGCTACGGACTCGCTGCTATCGACTTGGTCCATCAGGGCAAGTTCGGGCGGCTGGTCGTGCTGCGCGGAACCAAAATTGAGGATATCCCGCTCGCCGAGGCAATCTCGAAGAACCGTACCGTCGATGACAGCTTCCTGAAGATCGTCAGCAGTCTCGAACCAAAGCTGTAAGGCGACGCCCGCCGGTCAGGTCAGAACCGGCGGGCGGCCCATCCGCTCCACTCTCTACAGCGTCAGCAGGTCGCGCAGCGCTTTCGCCTGCCGGCGCGATACTGCGACGCTGGGGCCGTTGCGCAGTGCCACGTTATAGCCATCGCCTTCCGGCTCAATAGCGGTCACTCGCCGCAAATTGATGATCTCGCCGCGGTTGGCGCGAAAGAATATTTTCGCGTCCAGCCGCGGTTCAATCTGCGCCAAAGAGCGCGGGATGAGGGGACGATTCTCGCCGAAAACGACGCGGGTGTAGTTCCCCTCCGACTGCAGCAGCGCGATTTCGTTCATGCGCACCAGCCAGCACCGCTCTCCGTCGCGCACAAACACCTGCTCCAGCGGAGCCTCGCCGCGCGCTTGCTCTCGCTCGGCGGCGCGCGTCTGCATCCGCTCGCGCACCCGCCGCAGCGCCTCCGCCAGCCGCTCCGGCGCAATCGGCTTCAGCAGATAGTCCACGGCATTCAGATCGAAGCCGCGCAGCGCGTATTGGTGGAAAGCCGTTGTCAGAATCGTCTGTGGCGGATTCGCAACCTGCTCCAGCATCTCCAGACCGCTGCGCCCGGGCATCTGGATATCCAGAAACATCAGGTCTGGATCGAGCCGCTCCAGCAGATCCTCGGCCTGATCGGTGTTGGCTGCTTCGCCAACGACCTCGACATCGGGTTGCTCGGCCAGCACTCGCCGAAGTTCCTGCCGAGCCAGTCTCTCGTCGTCCACAATCAGTGCTCGCACGCGGCCTCCCTGGTGACGAAAGGCAAGGCGATGGTCGCGCGCACCCACCCAGCCGGATCTTCCCGAATCTCAAAGCCCGCTCGCTCCCCATAGAGCAGACTGAGCCGCTCCCGCGTGTTGTTCAGGCCGATCCCGCTTTCCTGCTCCCCCTGCAGGCGCCCCGGATTGCCCACCTCGATGCACAGCGTACCGCCGTTCTGCTCCACCCGGAGCACCAGCGTGCCTGCGCCGGACAGCTGCGCGATCCCGTGCTTCAGCGCATTCTCCACCAGCCCCTGCACGAGCATGGGCGGTACCAGAGCGTCATCCGCGTTCGCATCGATCTCCCGCCGGATTCGCAGCCTGTCCTCGAACCGGACCGATTCCAGCTCCAGGTAGGCATTGACTATAGCCAGTTCTTCTTCCAGCCGAATGGGGCTGGAGCCATCCTGGCGCAGAGACGCTCTCAACAGCTCGGCCAGCCTCGTTACCATCTGCTGCGCCCGCGCGCGGTCTTCGTCGATCATGGCGCGGAGGCTATTGAGGCAATTGAACAGGAAGTGAGGGTTCAGTTGCTGGTGCAGCGATCGCAGCTCTGCCTCGCGCGCCAGCACTTCCGCTCGCAGGGCGTCCATCTCCGCCACGCGGCGCCGCCGGACAGCGTGAACGGTCAGATAGACCGCCAGCCAAAGCGCGACCAGAAACGCACTGGAGAAAACAGTGACGCCCACGATCGCCGCGGCGCCAGGCTGTCCGCGAACCATCAACCCTTCGACTGCCAGGCTTCCGTCCAGCGCAGCGGTTTGCAGCGCCCCCACCAGCACCGCTCCGATCATCAGTCGGGGTGCCAGCCTCGCGTACGGCAGTTCGCCCCATGCGCGCCCCCTGATTGCCATGCGCAGAAGATGCGTTCCCACCACTCCAGCCACACAATAGGCAGAGTCGGCGAGAATCTGCTTCGGGCCCGCTGCGTGGAACGGTATCAGCACCGCCAGGTAGTAGACCAGCCCGTAGCCGCCCCAGCCTGCAAGCTGGCACGCCCAGTACGCTCCCTGCGAGGCACCGCTGCTTCGGTTTTCCATCGGGGCAGGACTCATCTATCGCTCCGCTGTCGTGACCCTCGCGTTCGCAGCCAGGAACGCATCCACCTGTTGATTGAACCACGCGGGGTCGTCCCACATAACAAAGTGCCTGGCGTTGTCCGCCATGACGAATTTCAGGTTTCGCACTCCCGAATATTGCTGCCGGAACAGCTGTGTCGCCGACGCCTCCGTGACGCCGTAATTCTGCAGGCCGATCCACGTTCCGATCACCAGCACCGGCGTTTCGATCCTGGGCAGCTCCGGGCGCAGGTCCGTGCTTACCAGCTCGATTGTCGCATCGGTCACCGTCTTCTGGTCCGATTCGAGGCTCCACTGGATCAGCGTCTTCTGGTCCTTTGCGCTTGTCGCCATTGCGTTGGTGCTCTGGCCGGACCGCGCATAGGCCACCCACTGCTCGTGCGACATTCCTTCCATTCCCTTACGCATCTGGTCGATGTTTGGCTGCGCTGCCGCCAGCGAGCTGGCCCCGAACCACGCGCCGGCAATGAAGGGCAGAGAATCGACGATGATCACCGGTCCGACAAGCTGGGGATGATGTGCGGCCAGATCGAGCGCGACTTCCCCGCCCAGACTGTGCCCCATGATCACCGGGCGGTTCAGGTGATTGTCGTTGATATACTCCGCGACCTGATCGCGCGCCTGGGTCAACAGCGGGCCCTGAATCGGCGGTACGCCGGCAAACCCCGCCAGCGTGAGCACAATGCAGCGGTAATGGCCGCTCAGGTGCTGGACCGCCGAATCCCACGTTGACCCGGACGATGCCAGCCCCGGAATCATGATGATCGCCGGCCCTGTGCCTGTCGTCTTTGCCTGAAAGGCCGCGTGGCTGCCTGCGCTCTGCGCAACCGCGCCGGTTTTCGTCTGCCCAACCATGACTGCGGTCCATGCCGCGATTCCCAGTGCGGTCACCAGTCCAAACTTCAGCCGTTTTGGTCGCATCGATGTATCCTCCTGCGCTTCATCCTCGCGCCGAATACTCTCGTACCTGGAAAATACGGATGAGCGGCTGATTTCGGCGGGCGAGCGGCGCTGCAGCCGGTCCCCATACGCCGGAATTCAACCGCGCGGAGGCAGATGGACACCGGCGAACGTGTCGGCCGGTTGACCTTCGGATACCCCCCGGCGAAAATCCCTGTTGGATTGCGACTCCGTCCTGTGGTATACAAGGCGTGCTGCGATGAAAGCCTTGTCCGCCCAACCCGTTGAGGTCCGCGAGGTCATGGATATCCGCCAGGCTGCGCACTACCTTGGGATCAGCGCGGATAGCCTCTATCGCTATGCTGCTACGGGGTTTATCCCTGCATTCCGCCTTGGCAACCGTTGGCGCTTCCGCAGGTCACGGCTGGAGGAGTGGATGGACAGCCGCTCGCAGGAAGCTGAGGCAGCTACACCAAAACTGGTGCGCTCCCAGAGAAAGCCTGTCCGTTCGGCGCGCGTGCTGGGACGGTCTGCCCGCACCGGTTCTTAGCTGAAGCTGGTGTTCTGTCCCGGAAATCCCCAAAATACGTGAACTGCGCGTGACCGGAAGATTCAAGCACAAATTCAGACCTTCGCTATCGCGCTGAGCTTCAGGCTTACTTTAGGCCGACCGAGAAACATCCCCAGCGCCACCAGGTCACCATATTGCAAGCTGTTTCATGGGACAGAACAGCGGTGTGGTGAATCGGCAGATTCTTCGTACCCGATGCCAGACAAAAGCGGGCTCCCTCGCTCCTCTGCCCGAATCGCTGCCCGTCGGCGAGACGGCACCCACAGTGCGCAACTCCGGATGGATCCAGGAAATTCAGAATTGCCAGGCTAGCTGTGTTCGGGGGTGGCGTCGGGTTCGGGGAAGTCGGAGTCGGCGTCCTTGATACGCGGGTCGGACTCGCGATGCGGTAGCTGGTTGGCGAGACGATCATGGGCTTCGCCCGCATGGGTGACGTCAGGGCAGGGAGCGTTGGGCGCGGTATCTTCCGTGGCGCCTTTGCGGACATCGGGGTCGGGGTGGGACGGATGGCTCATGAGACGTAAGATGCCGACCAGAGGACAGTGACCGGAAATCAGGGTCTGGCCGTCCAGCCAGTAACGCTTTGCGCCCGGACTGATACGTTCGATGTCAAAGGGAGGGGCAATGGATCCGAGGGAGATGCTGGAGGTTGCGCTCAAGGAGGCGCGAACGGGCCGGGCCGAAGGTGGGATTCCGATCGGGGCGGCGATCTTCGGGGCTGACGGAACCCTGCTGGGCTCGGGGCATAACCGTCGCGTGCAGGAGGGCGATCCCTCGGCGCATGGAGAGACGGATGCGTTTCGGCGGGCGGGGCGACAGAGAAGCTATCGCGGCCTGACGATGGTGACGACCCTCGCTCCATGCTGGTATTGCAGTGGGCTGATCCGGCAGTTTGGGTTCCGGCGCGTGGTGGTGGGCGAGAGCCGGACGTTTCAGGGCGGCATCGAGTGGCTGCGCCAGCTGGGCGTGGACATCGTTGACCAGGATTCGGAGGAGTGCGTGGAACTGCTGAGCGGATTCATCCGTGAGTGTCCGGAGGTGTGGAACGAGGACATCGGGGAATAGCGGGTTACAGGCTGCTGGTCAGGGCCGCTTCGGTGGCGTGCAGAGCAGGTCGGAGTGGATGTTGAGGCCGATGTTGCTGATGTTGTAGACGTGCTCGGTGGCCACGAGCCAGACAATCTCGCAAATCTGACGCTCGGAATAGTGACTCGCGAGGCGGGCAAAAGTCTCCGGCTTCACTTTTTTGTCGCGGGTTAATTCGGTGACATAGTCGAGGGCGGCGCGCTCGGCCCCGCTGAACAGCGGGCTGGAGCCGTATTGATCGATCGCGTCGAATTTGGCCTGGTTCATCGAAGCCTGGAAAGTGAAGTATCGGCCGATGTCGATGCAGAAGAGGCAGACGTTGATGCGGGCGACCTGCTCGCGGACAAGCATGGCGATTTCGCGTGGGAGAGTGAGTTTCCTGTCGAGCTGACTGATTCTCCCGACGAACTTGCCGAAGGCGAGGGGCATGCGCGCCACGAAAACTTTCAGCGGCGTGAGCACGCGTCCATACTGACGGCGGGACATGCGGTAGAGAAGTTTGCGCATCGGCCCGGAGGGGTTTTCGATGGCAGCGAGGAAGGGCTCATCGGGCAAAGTGGTGGCGGCTGCGGAAGGGATTGACGTGGCGATCTGGGCCGGAGGGGTCATGGGGTTCCTCCTCGTGAGCTGGGTTGGAGCTCGCTCGAATTTTGGATGGTGCGGAAACGGAGAGGATGCAGGAACGTTGGGGCGGTGAGCGGGAGACAGGTTACAGATTATTTTATTGTGACTCTCCGCTGCTGCCAATGCCCGTGCGCAGAATGCGATGCGGCACGATGTGCTCGTTGAGTGGAGCAGTTTGTTCTGGCCGTGATCGTTGTCACCGACAGTTGTTGCGTGTGTGCCGCATTCTGGTCTGTAACCGCGTTACGGTGGCCGTCTGCGGGGTTCGGATCCCGAGAGGCGGCGCAGGGCGCGGTCCATACTGTCTCCGCCCGCGATCGGCTGCGCGCTCTTCTGGTCCTCCGCTTCGCAGCAACGGGAGGAATGTAGTCCCCACGAACCTGCGGTCCGCCAGCACAGCGACCGGAGGAGCACAACATGTCGCTGTATGCCGAACGCCCGCCGCTGCCCTCCGATGACAAGCGCTGGAGAATCGTAAACGGGACGATGCGCAAGCATGGCTACTCGCGCAACGCGCTGATTGAGACGCTGCATACCGTGCAGTCGTCGTTTGGGTATCTGGACGAGCCCTCCATTAAGTTTGTAGCGAAGTCGCTGCGCGTGCCGCTGAGCCAGGCGTACGGCGTGGTGACGTTCTACCACTTTTTCAGCCTGAAGCCGCCGGGAAAACACACCTGCACGGTGTGTCTGGGAACGGCTTGCTACATCAAGGGATCGGACAAGCTGGTGGTGGAGACGGAGAAACTGCTGAGCATCAAAGCGGGGCAGACGACCGCCGATGGAGAAGTGTCGTTTACGACCGCGCGGTGTGTGGGCGCGTGCGGGCGCGCTCCGGTGGTTCTGCTGGACGGCGAGCTGAGCGGGCAGGTGGGAGTCGCCGAGCTGAAGGCGCAGCTGGAAAGGTGGGTGAGGCAATGAATGCCGAGGAACTCCAGCAACTGGCTGCCGAGGCGCGGGACGAGCGCCCGCAGTTCGACTACGAAGTGAACGTGTGCATGGGCACGGGGTGCCTGTCGCAGCACAGCGACCGGGTGAAGAACGCGCTCGAGAAAGAAGCGGAGATCTCCGGGAGGAAATGCCATGTGCGCCGAACAGGCTGCATGGGGCTGTGCGCGGCGGGTCCCATGGTGCTGGTGGAGCCGGCGGAGACGCGGTATGGGCACGTACACGAAGGCGATGCGCAGGAAATTGTGGCATCGCTGGGCGGGGACCCGGTAGCGCGGCTGGATCCGCAGCTGCGCGGATATTTCGAGGGGCAGAAGCACGTGGTGCTGGAGAACTCCGGGCACATCGATCCGGAAAAGATCGAGGAATACATCGCGCGGGATGGGTATGAGGCGCTGGTGAAGGCGGTGACGGAGATGTCGCCGGGGCAGGTGATCGAGCAGATCATGAAGAGCGGACTGCGCGGGCGCGGCGGCGGCGGGTATCCGACGGGGCTGAAGTGGGACACGGTCGCCAAGGTAAAGGGCGCGCAGAAATACGTGATCTGCAACGGGGACGAGGGCGATCCGGGAGCCTTTATGGATCGCAGCGTGCTGGAGAGCGATCCGCAGCGGGTGATCGAGGGGATGGCAATCGCGGCATACGCGATTGGGGCGGCGAAGGGATATATCTACGTGCGCGCGGAGTACCCGCTGGCGGTACAGCGGCTGACAGTGGCGCTGCAGCAGGCGCGGCGGCGGGGACTTCTGGGAAGCGGCATCTGCGAAACGACGTTCAACTTCGATATAGATATAAGGCTGGGCGCGGGCGCGTTTGTGTGCGGCGAGGAGACCGCGCTGATCGCCTCGATTGAAGGCAAGCGCGGAACGCCGCGGCCGCGGCCGCCTTATCCGGCCGTGAGTGGGCTGTGGGGTGCGCCGACGCTGATCAACAACGTGGAAACCTTTGCCAACGTTGCGCCGATCCTGCGGCATGGCGGAGAGTGGTTCTCCTCGATGGGTACGGCGCGCAGCAAAGGGACGAAAGTCTTTGCGCTGACGGGGAAGATCCAGCGGACGGGGCTGGTGGAAGTGCCGATGGGGATGACGCTGCGGCAGATCATTTTCGGGATCGGCGGCGGAGTTCCGGACGGGCGGAAGTTCAAGGCCGTGCAGACGGGCGGCCCTTCGGGCGGCTGTTTGCCGGAGGAGCATCTCGACTTGTCCATCAGCTACGACGCGCTGATCAGCGCGGGTTCGATGATGGGCTCGGGCGGGATGATCGTGATGGACGACACCTCGTGCATGGTGTCGGTGGCGCGCTTCTTCATGGAATTCTGCATGACGGAGTCGTGCGGCAAGTGCGTTCCGTGCCGCGCGGGGACGGTGCAGATGTACGAGCTGCTGACCAGGATCACGAAGGGCGTGGCCACGCACCGCGATCTTGATCGGCTGACGGATCTGTGCGAGGTGGTGGGCGCGACAAGCCTGTGCGGGCTGGGGCAGACGGCGCCGAATCCGGTGCTGAGCACGCTGCGCTATTTCCGGCACGAGTATCTGGCGCACATCGACGAGAAGCGCTGTCCGGCAGGTGTTTGTGAGATCGGAACGGGACACCCGGCTGACTCTGCCGAAGTAACGGTTGCCGGGGAGGTACATGTATGAGCGCCGAAGCGAACATCCGCACGCTGACCATTGACGAAGTGGACGTGAGCGCGCGCGCGGACCAGACGATTCTGGAGGCGGCACGGGAACACAACATTGAGATACCCACGCTGTGCCACCTGGAGGGCTTGTCTGAAGTGGGCGCGTGCCGGCTGTGCCTCGTGCAGGTGAAGGGCGCGCGGCGGCTGCTGCCGGCGTGCGTGACACGGGTCGAGGAGGGAATGGAAGTCACGACCCATTCGCCCAGGATCGACCGCTACCGGACGATGGTGCTGGAGCTGTTCTTCGCGGAGCGGAATCACGTGTGCAGCGTGTGCGTGGCCAACGGAAACTGCGAGCTGCAGACTCTGGCGCTGCGGCTGGGCATGACGCATGTGGAGATGCCGTATCAATATCCGCAGCTGCCGGTGGACGCGTCGCACCCGCGGTTCACGGTGGATCACAACCGCTGCGTGCTGTGCACCCGCTGCGTGCGAGTGTGCGGCGAGATCGAGGGCGCAAATACATGGGGCGTGATGGGACGGGGCGCGCAGTCGCTGGTGATCACGGATTTGAAGGAGCCATGGGGCGAGAGCGAGACCTGCACGAGCTGTGGGAAGTGCGTACAGGTGTGCCCGACGGGAGCGCTGTTCGAGAAGAGCCGCGCGGGCATGAGGGCGCAGAAGCATCCGGAGTTTTTGCCGTATCTGCGGATCATGCGCGAGGGAGAGCAGCAATGAGCGAGACCAAAACACTCGCAACGGTGTGGCTGGACGGCTGCTCGGGATGCCACATGTCGCTGCTGGACATGGACGAGCGGCTGATCGAGCTGAGCAGCCAGTTCTCGCTGGTGTATTCGCCGCTGGTGGATCAGAAAATATTTCCGGACCATGTGGACGTGACGCTGGTAGAGGGCGCGGTGGCCAGCGATGACGATCTGAGAAAGATCCGCAAGATTCGCGAGCACACCCGGGTGCTGGTGTCGCTGGGAGACTGCGCGCTGACGGGGAACGTGTCGGCGATGCGGAACCAGTGCGGGCCCGGACCGGTGCTGCTGCGGGTTTACAGCGATGGGCAGAAAGCGCCATCAATGGGCGTTCCGGCCCTGCTGGATCGGGTGCAGCCGGTGCATGAGGTTGTCCCCGTCGATGTGTTTGTGCCGGGATGTCCGCCGTCGGCGGACACGATTTACCGGGTGCTGGCGGAACTGCTGGCCGGGCGGGTTCCGACGCTGGAAGGCGTCGCGCACTTCGGGTGAGGGAGGAATATGTCGCGTACCATCGTCATCGATCCGGTCACGCGCCTCGAGGGGCACGGGAAGATCACGCTGCAGCTGGACGAAGCGGGCGTGGTGCAGGACGCGATGTTCCACGTAACCCAACTTCGCGGGTTTGAGAAGTTCTGCGAGGGCCGGCCGTTCTACGAGATGCCGAATATCACGGCGCGGGTGTGCGGCATCTGCCCGGTAAGCCACCTGATCGCGTCGTCGAAGGCATGCGATGCGATTCTGGCAGTGCGGATTCCGCCGGTGGCGGCGAATCTCCGGCGCGTGCTGAACCTGGCGCAGCTCATCCAGTCGCACGCGCTTAGCTTCTTCTATCTGTCGTCGCCGGATTTGCTGCTGGGAATGGATGCGCCGCCCGAGCAGCGCAACATACTGCACCTGGCGCACGCGCATCCGTCGATCGCGGCGGACGGCGTCGCGCTGCGGCAGTTTGGGCAGAGGGTGATCGAGCTGCTGGCGGGGCGCCGAATTCATCCAGGATGGACGGTGCCTGGCGGAGTAAACGAGCCACTGAGCGCGGAGAAGCGGGACCGGATTCTGGAGATGATTCCAGCGGCGGTGGCGGCGATCCGGAGGACGCAGGGGTGGTTCCGGGGAGCGGTGCAAAAATTCAGCGCTGAAATCGAGGTGTTTGCGAATTTTCCGACGCTGTTTATGGGAATGATCGACGACCGCGGGCTGGCGGAGTACTACGACGGTTCGCTGCGCGTCATCGACTCGGAGGGAAACATCATTGCAGGCGAGCTGGAACCAGCGCGCTACGCCGAGTATATCGGTGAGGCGACGGAATCGTTTACGTACATGAAGTTTCCGTACTACAAGCCGCTGGGCTATCCGGGCGGAACATATCGGGTGGGCCCTCTGGCGCGGTTAAATCTGGCGGGGCGGTGCGACACGCCCCTGGCAGATGAGGAGTGGCGGGCGTTTCGGGCAATGTCGCCGCGTCCGCTGTTGAGTTCCTTCCATTACCACCAGGCGCGGCTGATCGAGATGCTGCACGCGGCTGAGAAGATGGAGCGGCTGCTTGCCGATAAGGAAATTCTGGACAAGCATGTGCGGGCAACCGCATCCGTGAACAGCCTGGAAGGCGTGGGGGTGGCGGAAGCGCCGCGGGGAACGCTGATCCACCACTACAAGGTGGACGAGAACGGGCTGATAGTGTGGGCGAACCTGGTGATCGCGACGGGGCACAACAACGCGGCGATGAACCGCGGGATTCTGCAGACGGCGCGGCATTACGTGCAGGGCGACCAGGTGAAGGAAGGGATGCTGAATCGCGTGGAGGCAGTGGTGCGGACGTTCGACCCGTGCCTGAGTTGCTCGACGCACGCGATGGGGCAGATGCCGCTGACGGTTGAAGTTCGCGCGCCAGATGGAAGTCTTGTGCGCGAGGTGCGGAGGGGCTGAGCCAGGGCGCGATGCGGACAACCAACGCAGAAATATTCCGGCCTCCCGCACCTGCTCTCGGACATCTGCCGAAATTGAGCGGAGCCGTTCGGGTCGCAGACAGGATCGTGCCCGAGACAGCGGACTCGAAATCCCCGGCCAGGCGCGCCGGGCTGTCGGTGCTGCTCGCCTGCGGGAATCCGCTGCGGCAGGATGATGGCATCGGCTGGCGGATTGCCGAAGCGGTGGACAGGATGGCGGAGCAGGGGAACGCGGAGCCGATGCTCCGGGTGATTGCCGTTCAGCAATGGACTCCGGAGTTGGCGGAGGAAATATCCGGGGCGAACCTGGCCGTATTCGTGGACGCCAGCGCAGCCGACGAGCCGGGAGCCATCCGGGTCACGCCGATCTGTTCTCCCGCATCAGCTCCACCCCCGCAGATGCGGGGCACGCAGAGGTTCGAGGTGCCGATTTCCGAGACGCACGCGCTCGACCCGGATGCGCTGCTGGCGCTCGCGGAGCGAATATGCGGGCGAGGGCCAGCGCGCGCGTTTCTTGTCACCGTGGGCGCGGAGTCGTTCCAGTTTGGAGAAGAGATGTCCGCAAGCGTGCGCCGCGCGGTGCCGCGCGCTGTGCGGCTGGTGGCGAATCTGGTGATTGCATTTTGCGGAAAACATCAGGAGCCGGGGTCCGCCTGCCAACATCCGTCTCCTGAGAAACCTTCTTTGATTCACCCCGATTGATGGCCGGGTAACGTCCGGTCCTTCTTCTTGCGCCGGCTCGGGTCAGAGATGCCGCGCTCTTCGAGGTTCCGCCCGGTCCGGCCAGCGGCGAACCTGGTCCCGAGGCTATTCCACAGACGCGAATCAGGGGATAAACGGCGGCAGCGGAAACCGGCTGTGCGCATTCACCATCGCGCCCGGAACCCCGCGGGAGGCGCTGATTTCAACCATGCGATTCCGCTGGCCTCAGATCATCATCGTGTGGCCTAGGCAGGAAGCATAACCGTCAGCGGCGGCTTGTTCGGAAAGCTGATTCAGGAGTTCGCGGACGCCGGCTATCATCTTTCCCGGACTTGCGCTGAGGACCTGGTCGCCCCCCTCGGTCTCGCCTTCCGGCGTGTAACTGCGGCGCGCGACGAGCAGGACCGGAGCCTCTGGATTGCGGAGGCGGAGGGCGGCGATGACCGCGGCCCGGTCCGCCGGGCTGAGGGTGTGGCAAAGAACGGCGGCGTCCCACTGAGCGGATGGGATGCGAGCGAGGGCCTCGGCGAGGCCGAAGAGATTGAGCGTCTGAAGTCCGGCGGTCGCCAGAACGCCGGTGCGGCTCTCCAGCAGCAGGGGATCATCGCCGATTTGAAGGGCTTTTTGCATGCGTGGTGATAGACGGCGCCAGAGGTGTCTGGCCGCGCCTGAACCTATTGTCTCGATCAAACATCCTTACCGTATGTAGGGAAGCGAACGGAGAGGCAGCATTTTTCGAAATATACGATTCCAAGGCGCAGTAAGCCCGGCAAAGGAGGGAGCTGTGGATACAGCTCAGTTTCGGAATACGATTTTGGGGCACCTTGATGAAGACGCGCTGATGCGTCTGGATCTGCGTCGGATTCCGCTGCCGCAGGCGCATGTGCTGGAAGAGCCCGGTCTGGAGATCGAGGAACTCACGTTCGTCGAAGAAGGCGTGGCCTCGATGACGACCGTGTTTCAGGACGGCTCGCAGGTGGAAGCGGGAATGTTTGGACCGGAGTCGGCGGTGGGGGTTCCGGCGCTGATGGGGATCAAAGCGGGAATGAACTACGTGGCCGTGCAGGTGCCGGGAGATGCCTGGGTTGCGAACGTGGACGCCGCGAAGCGGGAATTCCAGCGGATGAACTGCTTTCACGATCTCGTATTGCGCTATATGCAGTCGCAGATCGTGCAGGCTACGCAGTCGACTGGATGTAACGCGCGCCATAATGTGCTGCAGCGGCTGGCTCGATGGCTGCTGCTTGCGAGGGATCGGCACACCAGCGACGTGCTCCAGCTGACTCAGGAGTTTCTGGCGGCGATGCTGGGGGTGGAAAGGCCCTCAATAAGCGGAGTGGCGGGGCGGCTACAGGAGCAGGGGCTGATCGAATACAGCCGTGGGCGCATCCGAATTGTGGACCGCCCGCGGTTGGAGGCGGTGGCATGCGAATGTTATCAGGTATCGCGGCGCGAACTACAGGCATTCATGCGGTATGCCGATGAGCGGGCGGGGCACTACGCCTCGAAATGTTAAGGAAGGCCTCTCGTCAGGGCTGGGGCTGCTGCGGATAATCGCTCTGCGGATAGCCTTGCTGCTGCGGCGGCGGAGGGGCCGTGCCCCTGGGCGGCTTGTAATGCGGGCGGTTCTTCAGCACGAATCCGTCGCGGATGACGTAAAAGTTCTGTTCGGGCAGATCCGCCTCCAGCAGCTCCCCCTGCGAGGTGTAGTAAATCTCAACCGAGATGCCGTTTTCGGAACTGACGAGGACGCTGGTGTGGAGCACGGAGATGGGCTGGCCGTGAAAGATACCGCTGGCGGCGGCCTCAGGCTGATAATTCGCGGGAACGAGCACGCCATTCTGTTTGGGGATGACCATCCACGCGGTGGGTGGATGCGCGAGCGCGAAGTGCGCCATCTCCAGATACGCCGCGGGATCGAGATCGGGCAGCAGCGTCGTGCGCTGATGGCGATCGAAGGAATTGGTCGTCGTCTTGCCCTTTGCGTCGATGGAAACGTTAAAGGTGCGCCCCGTGGAGTCCGAAGAGAGATTGAAGGTGACGGGCTCGCCGTTCACGGTTCCGATGAGCTGGTCGCTGACGATGTCGAGGTACTGATCGAGGCGATTGTTGTTGGTGAACCGGTAGCTGAATTCCGCCAGTTGCATTTGGCCGCTGGAATCGACCTGGTAGCCGTTGGGCAGGGACGTGACGGAGCAGGCCGCGGAGCCGACGGACTTGCCATTATCCGCTTCGATGAGGCGAAACTGGGCGGAGCCGATGGGGAGGGCTCCTGCCTGAGCAGTGCTTTGGCCGCCGAAGGTTAGAGCGGAGATGGTCAGGACAATGGCCGCAACGACAGAGAACACAACCGTCGAACGCATGGTGTCGGGAGAGTCCTTTCTGGGCTGATTAGACACCAATTTGCGGAAAACGACTCGGACCGGCCATGAAGCCGGAGTGGGTGAAGCCATGCGACGGGGAAGCAGGTCCCCGTTCGTCTCAGGTGCTCCTGCCCCTTGTTCAGCGCGGCCACGCCTTCCGGGTTGTCTGCGAAAAAGGTTTGGGCGCCGTGGCGGCCGATGCGGGCCGCCAGGGTGTTAACGGCCGTGCTCTTCGAGGTACTTTTCGACCTCGAGGGCGGCCATACAGCCGGTTCCGGCGGCGGTGATGGCCTGGCGATAGCGGCGATCCTGCACATCTCCGCAGGCGTAGACGCCGGGAACGCGGGTGAAGACATAGTTGTGCGTCTTGATGTAGCCGTCCTCGTCGAGGTCGAGCTGGCCGGCGAACATGGCGGCGTTGGGGATGTGTCCAATGCCGAGAAAAAGGCCGCTGAGGCTAAGCTCGGATTCCATGCCGGTGGTGGTATCCAGCAGGCGGATGCCGATGACCTCCTTGTGCTCGACGCCGAGGACTTCCAGAATAACCGCGTTCGTGACGAAGGCGATTTTGGGATGAGCGATCGCGCGGTCCAGCATGATGCGCGAAGCGCGGAAGTGCTCGCGGCGGTGAATGAGGGTGACTTTGGATGCGAATCGAGTCAGGAAGAGCGCCTCCTCCATGGCGGAGTCGCCGCCACCGACCACGGCAATTTCCTTTCCCGAGAAGAAGAAACCATCGCAGGTGGCGCAGGAGCTGACGCCGTGGCCGATGAGGGCCTGTTCCGACGGCAGGCCGAGCCAGCGAGCGGAAGCGCCGCTCGCGATGATGAGCGTGCGGGCGTGGACGGTCTCGTTGCCGAGGTTCAGCGCGAAGCGATGCTTCGAGAGGTCGGCAGTGGCGAGGTGCCCGAGGCGGAACTCCGCGCCGAAGCGCGAGGCCTGCTTGCGCATGTTCTCGATGAGTTCGGGGCCCTGGATGCCGTCGGGCCAACCCGGGAAGTTTTCGACGAGGGTCGTGATGGAGAGCTGGCCGCCTGGCTCATGGCCTTCCAGCACCAGCGGATTGAGATTAGCGCGGGCGGTGTAGATGGCGGCAGTGAGCCCGGCGCAGCCGGAGCCAAGGATGACGGTGTCGTGGATCGTGTCGGACATGTGCCTTCGCCAGCTGGACCTGAACTTTCGATTGTACCTGTGGGAGCGGAGCAAACAGAGCGCAAAACGCGACAGAGCCGCGCGCGTCAGGCTCGCACCGGATTCCGAATTGGGACAGCGGCCTCGTTGCTCCCAAAGTGAAATGATGCTCGAGCGACAGGACGCGATTCTTTCGCTATGAACGTGCGAGGCATGCGGGAATAGAAGCCGGACTGTGGAGGGTCCGGCCATGCGTGGCAGGAAGGCGGCAGGCGGAGCAGTTCCATGGATGGCGCGAGCGAGGGGACTTCTGATCGTTCCCGCGTTGCTGCTCTCTCTGTTGGGCGCGGAGACGGCGCACGCGGGAGGGCCGCGCTGGGTTGTGGGATCGAGCTATTTTCAGGCGTCGAAGATGGGCCAGCCGGTGGTTTGGGCTAACGGGCGGGTGACCTACTACACCGATTTGAGCGATGTGAGCGCGGACGTGACCCAGGGTCAGGCGAACGCGATGGTGGCTGCGGCGGCCGCGGTCTGGAATGGCGTGCCGACGGCGGCGGTGTCGATCCAATACGGCGGGGATCTGGCGGAGGATGTTGACGATTCGATCACGGTGAATCCCGAGGGTGGAATCACGTTGCCGGCGGATGTGCAGCCGGGCGCGACGCAGGATCCGGTAGCTGTGGTGTATGACGAGAGCGGCGCGGTCATCGACGGAATCTACGGGACGGGTGCGAGCGCGGCGGATAGCTGCCAGAGCAACGGCGTGATTGCGATCGCGGACAATTTTGCGGTAACCGGGAACCTGGCCCATGCATTAATCCTTGTGAACGGGCATTGCGCGACGACAGCGGGACAGATCGCGATGCTGCAGTACCAACTGATTCGGGCGTTTGGTTATGTGCTGGGGCTGGGGTGGTCGCAGGCGAACGAAGAGATGTTCGTGGGGGACCGAATCACGGATGCGGGGCTGGCGGGCTGGCCCCTCATGCATCCGATCGAGCGGCTGTGCGGGGCGAGTGGCGGCGTGTGCATTCCGAATCCGACGCAGCTGCGGACCGACGATGTGGCAGCGCTGAACCGGCTGTATCCCGTGACTTTGGCGAATTTGAGCAGCTTTCCTGGGAAGACACTGACGGCTCAGGCGACGATCTCAGTAAGGGGAACAAT
>DAHUYD010000049.1 GCA_027315385.1 Acidobacterium sp. | reverse complement strand
CCTTCAGGCCGGTGTCGGCGACGAACAGATCTCCCGCTGCGTCCACGGCCACGCCTTCCGGCTGAGACAATCCGCTGCCTACTGAGACCTGACAGGAAGAGCTGGCGCAACCCGCCGGCAATTCCAAGACACCGACAACCGGATCGGCGATGAAAAGATCTCCCACCCCGTCCACAGCCACGCCTGCCGGGCTGGGGTGCACAACCGGCGCATAAACCGGAATCTGGCAGGAGGCAACGCTGCATCCGGCCGGAATCTCAACCACTTCGCCCAAAGGCGCGTTCAGCCCGGGGTCGGAAACGAATAGATCTCCGGCTCCATCCACTGCCACATCGGTCGGATTGACGAAACCAGAGCCCACCGTCGTCACGGCGCCGCCCGGCGCCACCTTCAGCACATTGGACTGGCCCGCGTTGGCGAGGTAGAGATCGCCCTGCGCATCGGTCGCCAGGCCCATAGGGCTCGAGACAGTAAAGGTTCCGGTGGACACCGGCGAGCCGTTCTCTCCATTCACCGCCGGCGGAGGAGCAAACGCGATCTCCGGCGCCTGGCCGTTGCCGTAGATCGGCGTGGTGGCGAGCAGCGTGCCCGAGCCGTCGACCAGATTCACCGCGCCCTCGCGCAAACCGGGCGCCTGGGGAGCGAAAGTAACGACGACGGTGCAGGAGGTTGCCGCATTGACCGTGCCGGTACAGGTGCTGCCGCTGCCCAGCAAGAAGTCGAGGCCCGTTGCTCCCTGCGTGACCACCTGCGGCGTGCCAAAGGAAGTCGTCGTGGCAACGGTGTAGGTGAGCGTCAGCGTGTTGCTGCAGGTCGGCGCAACTGCGGTCCCCGGTGCACAGACGCTCACGCTGCCGAAGTTCTGCGGCAGCCCCCAGGCCCATGTGTCCCCGTAAGTGCTGATGTTGCTGTACCCGCCGAACAGCAGTACCTGGCGCTGCGCCGCGTCGTAGACCATTCCCGTTGCCACGCGCGCCGCTGGGCTGGTCCCGGTCGTCTGCTGCGTCCACGTAACATTGCTGGGAGAATTCCCGCTTAACACCCACGTATCGTTCAGGTAGCTGCTGTTGAAGGCGTGTTCTCCCCCAAACAGGACCACCTGGCCCAGCGCAGGGTCATACTCCATCCCTGCGGAGTCGCGGGCGGAAGGGCTGTTCGTCGGCGTGAGCTGAGTCCAGGTGGTTCCATTCCACGCCCATGTGTCGCTGTCTTCGTTCCCGGTGCTGTCATAGCCGCCGAACAGCACCGCCTCGCCCAGCGCCGCATCGTAGGCCATGCTGCTACCGAACCGCGCAGGCGGGCTCGTCCCAGGGTTTGCCTGGGTCCAGGCGGTCCCATTCCACACCCAGGTGTCCCCCAGATCTGTACCGCTGCTGCCAATGCCGCCGAATAAAACAACCTCGCCGAGCGCCGCATCGTAGGCCATGGCGGCGCCATTCCGCGCAGGCGGGCTCGTCCCGGGGTTCGCCTGGGTCCAGGCGGTCCCGTTCCACAACCAGGTATCGTTGAGTCGTGTGCTGCTGGGGGGGGCGGTGGACCCTCCGAACATCACCACCTGGCCCTGCGCGGCGTCGTAGACCATCGTCTGCCCGGAGCGTGCCGAGGGGCTGGTTGCTGGATTCGCCTGGGTCCAGTTGGCGCCGTTCCATAACCACGTGTCGTTCAGTACGTTGCTGTAGCCAAATCCTCCGAACATCACCACCTGGGCGTGGGTTGCGTCATAAGCAAGGCCCGGGCCAAAGCGCACTGGAGGGACAGTCCCAGGCGACATCTGATTCCAGCCAGGCACGGGCGTCGGCGCCTGCGCCGATGCGGGGATTGCCGCCGCCAGCAGCAGTGCGCCGCCGAACGATACGGCGATCCGTCGCCATCCGGGCATTCGCGCCGAGGTTTCCCGTCCCGAACCGTTATGCCGCCCAAAGAAACGGTGAGAGGAAAGCGGCGCGTATCCGTTGCGCTCGATGGAATCCACTTCGGTTGACTGACCCGCCATTTTTTGAACCCCCGCGAAAGCGGCGCGAACGCCGATGGACTTTTACCTGGCCCGTGAAGCGCACTACTCCCCCGGCACGGTGCCGCTCGAAAGGTCGGCTGCCAACCAGGCGCTCGGCCTGATCCTCAGGTTGTCACGGGGGAAATGGAAGCTGCCGATCTGTTCATCCCGAATAAGTCGAGCAGGATCGCGAGGTACTTATTTGGAGAGAACCATGCTGGGGGTGGTACTCCACGCTAACGGGGCAGCGTAGGCTTGTCAAGCGGATAATGCCCGTCCCGCACGATTGATTGATCGGTCACTTATCGATTCCCGGGGGCGGACTGCTGCGCCAACTGCGAGTCCCGGCTGTCCTCTTGTTGTATTGGCGGCTCGACAGGCTAAAACAGCTTTGCACTGTCCAGCAGGATCGTCACGGGCCCTTCGTTGACCAGCGACACCGACATCATGGCCTGGAACCGGCCGGTCTCGCAGCGCAGACCCCGGCTGCGAATTTCCGCGACGAAATGCTCATACATCTCCTTGGCGTGCTCCGGCCGGGCCGCGTCGTCAAACGACGGCCGCTTGCCCCGGCGAACATCGCCGCAGAGAGTGAATTGCGATACGGCAAGTACCGCACCGCCCGCATCCGTTACGTTCAGGTTCATCCTGCCCGCCTGGTCCTCAAAGATGCGAAGTCCCGCGACCTTCTCGGCGAGGTAGCCGGCATCGGCCGCGGCATCGCTTTGGCAGACACCAACCAGCACAAGCAAACCGAAGCCGATTTCGCCAACGATCTGGCCGTCCACCTTAACTGACGCTCCCGAAACTCGCTGTACCACGGCGCGCATGACGGTTCCAGGTTAGCATCGCGCAGTCACCGGTGTCCTTCCCGAATGCCATCCTCAATCCCGCGTCGTGCGTCGCCCGCGCAAAAGGTTGCGGACCCCCTCCGCCGGTACTTCCGCGATCTGTGCGCCGTTCGACGAGAGCAGCCGAACAGAATCTTCCGCGCACGTCACCTCCGCGACCTTCTGGCTGTCGTGCGGCAATCGCGCCAGGAAGATGCAGTAGTTCGCCCGCAGTTGTCCCCTTGCGGGAACGCGCGCCACAGTCGGCGTGTTGAAAAGACTTCCGCATCGGATCATCTCCGCTCGGCCGGCCGGAAGAGGCGAAACTCCAAACTCAAGACCACGCACCTGCTCCGCGGCATTCCATGGCGGTGAATCGCGAGCCAGGTTTTCCTCCCATATCGTCGCCCAGGGAAAGTTGCTCCGAAGAAAGACGTAACCGAACGCGACCGCCAGCGTCCGATTCGCCGCACAAATAAAGCCATATTCGCGCCGCTTGTCCAGCTCGATGCCCGCGACGAACCCCGTCCCCCGTCGCATGAAGCATTCGCGGAGGTCCAGCTCCTTGCCCTCCACGCCCGGCGCATGCGGCCAGATAAATTCCCGGCCCTTCGCCAGCAGTTCATGTCCTTCGTATCCGCCGGGATCGGTGATGCCGCGATTGCCCGGCAGAGCGACGGATGAATGGTTGGGCGCGAGAAACGACGCGCTGAATGCGATGTGCTGCTGCCACTGAATCCACTGATCCACCGCCGACAGGTTGCCCACCGTTTCGCGCACTCGCACAACCGGTTCGCCGGGATTGAGCGACACTGCTCTTGCGAAGGTCAAACTCGTTTGCGGCACCCGCACCTCGACGCGGATCTCCGCCGAGTCGTCATTCTCGACCACCTTCCACTTCCACGGCAGCACGCCGGCCTCTCCATGCAGAACGCCCCCGGCGCGAATCTCCTCGTCTGACGGCATGCCGAAATTTCCGAGGCAGAGGCTGTGCCCCGCGATCGCGCTGAGCAGCTTGCCCACCTCAGCAGAGCCGTAGCGCGCGCTGTCGCGGACCGCATCGAAGTCCATCGGCTCGCAAAGCTCCCAGTGAGGTATCCAGAAGGGATTCGACGCCGGTAAATCGCGGAACCGGAACTCCGGAATCTGCCCCCCGCCCGTCAGGTGAGTCAGCTCTACTGCATCGTTCGCGAGGAAGCAGCCAGCGCGGCCTCGCCATATTGTCGGGCGGCATTCCAGTGCCTTCTTCTTCACCTGAACGATCTCCGCCGGGCTGACACTTCTGCCTGACCCGGCCTCCGCGCCACAACATCCACTGCTATAGCATCAGAAACTGAGGAATTTCATTCTTGAGGCATTCTATTTTTCTTCGCAAGTCTCTGCCCGGGCTTGTTCTCTTGCTGTGCGGCGGCTGCGTATGGGCTGCGGGACGCGACGCCGCCTGCACGCCCCGGTTCCCGCTGCGCATCGGGCAGCGCGACGGCTGGCTGGGGGCGGATGCCGCCTATTCCATTCCTTTGCCCAGCGGCCTGGACGTCTGGATTTTCGGCGACACGCTGTATGGAAAGCAGCGCATCGTGCACGGCAACAGCCCGGTAATGGTTCACAACACCATCGGGATTTCAACATGCCGCAAGGGCAAGTGGCGCATCCGCTACTTCATCCGGAAGGACGCCCATGGCAATCCGGTCAGCTTCTTCGCGCCGCGGAATTCAAATACCTGGTACTGGGCTCTGGACGGATTCCGCTCTGGAAAGGATCTTTGGATTACCCTGCTTTGCATCCAGCAGACGGATAAGACCTCCGCGATGGGCTTTGCCACCTGCGGCACGGATCTGGCGCGGATCGATTCACCCGGAGCGAATCCGCTGGCCTGGAAAGTCCGCTATTTCCCTCTGGTGGCGAACGGCGCCCACGCGTACCCCTCGGCCACCGCGGTCGTTGTGGGGAAATATGCGGACATTTTCGCGCTGGACGAAGAGCATGACCGCCCGCTGATCGCATCACGGATTCCGTTAGGCGGGCTTCAGGACCCCCAGGCAAACCTCGAGTATCTGGCGCGCGGCGGGCAGTGGCGAAAGGGATTCAATCCCGCCAGCGCGCAGCCCGTGATGTCGCCGGGCATTTCGGAGCTGTCGATTCGCTACCATCCGGAACTGAAGCAGTGGGTTGCGGTTATGTTCGATCCCCAGGCGTTTTCCAGCCACATCCTGCTGCGCACAGCCCCTTCGCCCACGGGACCGTGGACCGAGGGCAGGATCATCTACACCGTCCCCGAACTGGTGCCGGGCAATCCCCGCTATCACAAAAACAATTTCTGTTACGCGGCCAAGGAACATCCGGAGTTCGAGAAGGGAAACCTGGTGTTTACCTACGTCTGCAACACATTTGCAGTGAAGAAGCTGGCGACGGAGATGGATATCTACTTTCCCCGTGTGGTGCGAATGCCAATGCCCGTCGATCGGGCCGCGGAGATGCCGTGAGCCGCTTTCGCAACGCCAATATCTCGGAGCCGGTGAATGCGGCAGGCGTTCGATTCGCCACGCTGTACTCGCCCGCTTTGGGCAGACGCGCGGATATCACGCTCTGTGTGCCGGATGCGGGAGGCGAAGAGCTGCCGCTGCTTATCCTGCTGCACGGCGTTTATGGCAGCCACTGGAACTGGTGGGCGTGCGGCCATGCCCCGGAAACTGCCCAGGAGATGATGCGCTCCGGTGCCATCCGGCCGTTCGCCATTGCGATGCCGTCGGATGGGCTGTGGGGTGAGGGCAGCGGCTATCTGGCCCATCCCACCTTCGATGCCGAGGCGTGGATCGTCGACGATGTCCCGCAGTTCCTCGGCGAATCACTGCCGCGCGTACGGGCCGACCGGTTTTACCTGGCCGGCCTTTCCATGGGGGGATTCGGAGCGCTGCGCATGGGCATGAAGTACGCCCCGAAGGTCAAGGGCATCTCGGCCCATTCCGCGGTGACCCGCATTCAGGACCTCCGATCTTTCGTGCAGGAGCCGATCGAGGACTATCTGTCAGCCGGCGAGCCCAACGCGCAGATCCTTCACTGGGCCAGGCAAAATCGGGCAATGCTGCCGCCCGTCCGCTTCGATTGCGGGCGCGAGGATTCTCTGCTGGAGGGCAATCGGGCGCTGCACCTCGCGCTCGACCGCAAAGGAATTCCGCACACTTATGAGGAGCACGACGGCGGCCACACCTGGGACTACTGGCAGGATCACGTGCGCAGCACTTTCCTCTTTGTTGAAGAGATCGAACGGCGTGGCGCCTAGAGCCTTCTATGAGACGGCGACCGGAGAAGTCGAGGGATGGGGAATTTCATGCCGATATAAGATAAGCTGCTTAGAGTGGCCGGCGGGTGGGGGCTGCTCGGCGCACAAGTTCTGACTTTGCGCCCATTTATGCTGCGGATCCTCTTCGATTTCGGCCTGTTCGGCCTCGTCACATCCACGATTTTTACGCTGCTGGCGCTAGCCGGTTTGGTGCGCTTCCGGTTGCGGTGGGATGGTGCCGGGCGTGAGGATTTTTGCCCGCCGGTGAGCCTGTTCAAGCCGCTGCACGGGGCGGAGCCGAATCTGGAAGCGCATCTGGAGTCGTTCTTCCGGCAGGATTATCCGGCATTCGAGATTCTGTTCTGCGCGAGGATGGCGACGGACGCGGGCCTCGAGATCGCGCGGCGGGTGGCGGAGCGGCATCCGGAGATTCCGACGCGATTCCTGTTCACGGGCGAGGCGACGTACATCAATGCCAAGGTTTCCTCGATGGAACTGATGGCGGCGGCGGCACGGCACGACATCTGGATTATCAGCGACAGCGACGTGCGCGTGAGTCCGACTTACGTGGGCGAGATTGCCGCGCCGTTTGCGAGCGACACTGTGGGCGCGGTGACGTGCCTCTATCGCGGGGTGACCTACGGAAATCTGTGGTCGCAACTGGAAGCCGCGGGGATGAGCGTGGAGATGTCCGCGGGGGTGCTGACCGCGAACCTGCTGGAGGGGATGAAGTTCGCGCTGGGACCGACGATGGCGGTGCGGCGGCGGTGCGTGGAGCGGATGGGGGGCTTCGGAGTGCTGGGGCCGTACTGCTCGGACGATTTTCTGCTGGGCGCGAAGGTGGCGGAGCAGGCGGAGACGGTGGTGCTGTCGCACCACGTGATCGACCACATCATACTGAACCTGAGCTTTGCGGCGTCGGTGCAGCACCAGGTGCGGTGGATGAAGTCCACGCGGTTTTCCCGTCCGCTGGGGCATTTGGGGACAGCGCTGACGTTCAGTGTGCCGTTCGGGCTGCTGGCGTACCTTACCGGCATGGCGATGCACCGGCCGATTTTCGGGCTGCTGCTGCTGGCGTACAGCGTGGCGCAGAGGATGATTCTGGCGGCGGCGATGGGGATTTACGCCGTGGAAGAGCACCATCCGCTGCGGGCGGTGCTGCTGTATCCGCTGCGGGATCTGCTGGGCTTCGGATGCTGGGCGGCGAGTTATGCGGACAACACGATTGTGTGGCGCGAGACGCGGTATCGGCTGAACCGCGGCGGGCTGATGCATGCCGTGGATTCGGCGGAGGGCGAGCAGACGGAGCGGGCGGTGCCGGTGTAGCATCTCTTCGCCAGAAGAGCCGGCTCGGAGGCTAAAGACCAGTCCCTTTTTCGGCAATGACGGCCCGGATGAAGCCCGGCCCTGCCGCTGCCGCGAATCTGCCATTGCCCGTGAGCACCCTGAGGCCTGAACATAAGAGGCACATGAATTCCATGAAATTTCTACCTGGCGGTCTTTGCGCCGCATGAAAACCGCTTTGATCATTGGCGCCGGACCGGCCGGCCTGACTGCCGCGCTGGAGTTGCTGCGGCGCTCCGACGTGCGGCCGGTTGTATTGGAGGCGACGAGCCGCGTGGGCGGGATCTCATGCACGATCCGGCACAACGGCAATCGCATGGATATTGGCGGCCACCGATTTTTCTCGAAATCGGACCGCGTGATGGACTGGTGGACGGAGCTGATGCCGATTGCCGCAAGCGAAGACGGCACAGGGATGCACGCGATCCACTACCAGAATAAGTCACGGACGATCAGCGCGGGGGCAAACGAAGGCGGGGATCCGGACCTGACGATGCTGGTGCGGCCGCGGAAGAGCCGGATCTATTTTCTGCGGAGCTTCTTCGACTATCCGCTGGCGCTGGACGGGAAGACGCTGCGACAACTGGGGTTGTGGCGGACGGTGAAGATCGGGATGGGGTATCTGCGGGCGAAGCTGTTTCCGCGAAAGAACGAAAAGACGCTCGAGGATTTCCTGATCAACCGGTTCGGAACGGAGCTGTATCTGACGTTCTTTAAGTCCTACACAGAGAAGGTGTGGGGCGTGCCCTGCGGCCAGATCAGCGCGGAGTGGGGAGCGCAGCGGATCAAGGGATTGTCGCTGCGGACAGCGATCGCTCATTTTCTGAAGAAGACGTTCTCGCGGAAGAAGGCGGACGGGATTGCGCAGAAGGGCGTGGAGACGTCGCTGATCGAGCGTTTTTTATATCCGAAGTTCGGGCCAGGGCAATTGTGGGAGCATGTTGCCGAGTTGGTGCAGCAAAAGGGCGGCGAGGTGCGCATGGGCTGGCGCGTGCGGCGGCTGCACGTCGACAGCGATCGTGTGGTCGCGGTGGAAGCGACGGACTCGCTGGGCCAGTCGCACAGGATTGAAGCCGATTACGTGTTCTCAACGATGCCGGTGCGGGATCTGGTGAACAGCCTGGACCTGGAGGTTCCCGAAGAGATTCGCGCAGTAGCGGATGGCCTGATCTATCGGGACTTTATCACGGTGGGGCTGCTGGTGAACCGGCTGACGGTGACGGAGCCGGACGGGTCGCCGCTGAAGGACACCTGGATTTACATCCAGGAACCGGACGTGCTGGTGGGGCGGCTACAGATTTTCAATAACTGGAGTCCGTTCATGGTGGCGGATCCGACGAAGGTGTGGGTTGGGCTGGAGTATTTCTGCTACGACACCGATGAGCTATGGAAGAAGTCCGACGAGGAGATGGCGAGGTTCGCGATCGCGGAGATCGAGAAGATCGGGATTCTGCGCGCGACGGACGTGCTGGATACGAAAGTGGTGCACGTGCCGAAGACATATCCGGCGTACTTCGGGAGTTACGACCGGTTCGACGAGATTGTGCGGTATATGGACCGTTTCGAGAACTTGTTTCTGGTGGGGCGGAACGGAATGCACAAGTACAACAATCAGGACCACTCCATGCTGACGGCGATGACGGCGGTGGATCAGATTGTGGCGGGGCGCCTGGATAAAGCTGCTCTCTGGGGAATTAATACCGAACAGGAATACCACGAAGAGAAGAAATAGGGACAGGGTGTAGTGGCCATGAGGCGGGCATCACTCCCACTGAGTGGTATGGCGGCGAAGCCACCAGCAGGGAGGGGCGCCGGCCTGGGGAAAGATGGCGCGGGCGCAGCTTTCCATCCGGGTACCCATATAGTCGTACTCTTCCTTGCTGCCTTTGAGGGGGGTGGTGACATACTCCTGGACCTGGATGAATTGAAAGCCATTGGCGTGGGCGGAACGAACGCGGAAGGCGATCCAATCGCCAAGCCAGAGCAGAAGAATGGCGATGGCCAGGACCCGAGCGAAAAGGCCGAGCCACCGCATCGACTTGTGGATGATGGGGTTCGTGCAAACTCCTTTCCGGTTCCTTTTCGGGATCGCTCTCCGGGGGCATGGAGTAATAGACCTGGAAGGTCTACGCGGAAGCTTATACCCTAGAGGCCATGGAACTGGAATCGATTCAGCGGGCTCTGCGCGAGGCCAGCCTCGACGCGTGGTTGTTCTACGACCATCACCATCGGGATCCTCTGGGGGCGGCGATATTGGGTCTGCCGGAGACGGGGCTGGTGAGCCGGCGATGGTACTACGCGATACCGGCGGAGGGCGAGCCGCGCAAGCTGGTGCACCGGATTGAGGCGGGCAAGCTGGATACGCTGCCGGGGACAAAGGGCGTCTATTCGTCGTGGCAGGAACTGGAGGCGGGGCTGAGCTCGATGCTGGGACCGTGGCAGAAGATCGCGATGCAGTACTCGCCGCGCAACGCGATCATGTACGTTTCCATGGTGGATGCGGGGACGGTGGAGCTGCTGCGGGCGATGGACAAGACGATTGTGAGCTCGGCGGACCTGGTCAGCCAGTTTCAGGCAGTGCTGAACCGGGAGCAGCTTCAGAGCCATTACGAGGCGCAGCGGCTGCTCGACGAGATTCTGGCCGAAGGATTCCTGACCATCGGCAACCTGGCGCGGTCGGTTTCACCGGCGACGGAATACGATGCGATGATCTGGTTTCAGGAAGGGATACGGCGCGCGGGGTTGACGACGGATCACGGGCCGAATGTGTCGGTGAATGAACACAGTTCGGACTCGCACTACGAGCCGAATGCGGACAGCAGCCGGCGGATCAGGACCGGGGATTTTGTGCTGATCGACATCTGGGCGCGCAGGAACAAGCCGGGAACCTGCTGGTACGACATCACATGGACGGGGGTGGTGGGGCGCGAGCCGTCGGATCGCGAGCGGACGATCTTCGCGATTGTGCGCGACGCCCGGAACGCGGCGGTGGAAGCGGTGAAAGAGGCCTTCGCCAGCAGCAGGCCGATTGCCGGGTTTGAAGCGGACGACGCGGCGCGCGGGGTGATCGAGCGGGCTGGATACGGCGCGTACTTCACGCACAGGACAGGGCACAACATCGGGACGGAGCTGCACGGCAGCGGTGCGCACCTGGACAATCTGGAGACGCACGACGAACGGCGAATTCTGCCGTCCACGTGCTTTTCAGTGGAGCCGGGGATTTATCTGCCGGAATTCGGGGTGCGCAGCGAAGTGAACATGATCACGGGCGCGCACGAGGCCAAGGTGACGGGCAAAGTGCAGGAGGAACTGGTGAGGATTTGAGAGACAGGGGTTACGGGATACGGGCCAGGAGTTAGGAAATCTCTGGTGTGGCGGACACCTGGAGAGTATGGCTTGAGCCCATGAGCCTGTATCATCTGAAGGAGATGGCTTCGCGCGCACAAACCCCCGCCCAATCCCAGAATCAGGGCTTCGTGTACTCGGCGTTGCTGCTGGGATGGCTGGTGCCCGGCGCAGGACACCTGGTGACCAGACATTGGGTTCGGGCCCTGATCCTGTTTGCCGCCATTACCGGCATGTTTGCGCTGGGGCTGGCGATGCAGGCGATGGTGTATACGGCGAACACGGCGGCGCCCCTGGATATGCTGGGATTTGCCGGCGATCTGGGTACGGGAGGGCTGTACCTGATCGCTCGCATATTTTCGTTGGGCCAGCCGACGGTACAACTGGTAACGGCGGACTACGGCACGATGTTTGTGGTGATCGCGGGACTGCTGAACTTTATTGCGGCGGTTGACGCGCACAACCTGCGCATCGGGAGGAAGGTTTAGGTGATGGCGCTATCGCACTTCACCACGGTGCTGCTGTTTGCGACGTTTGCGTCGGTCGTGTTCGCGATTACGCAGCGGTCGACGGTGCGGACGATGGTTCGCTACGGGGTGTACTGCTGGGTGCTGTTCGTGAGTTCAGTGATCGCGGCGAGCTGGCTGATGTATTTCATCCGCAGGTAGAAACTGCGGAATCCTCTTTAGTAAAGCGCTTTACATGTTCCTCGCAGCGGAGGTATGCTTCTTCGCTGGCAAACGTTTCCAGAGGGGCGAGTTGCCCGCGGGGAAGTTGTCAGCACCTTCCTTCCAGCAGAGGTTTGCGATGAAGAGACGAATGATTTTACTTTCCTGCGCAGGCGTGGGGTTGCTGTGCGGTGCGGGCGCGGCGCAACATGCCCCGGACAAGACGGCGCCGGCCATTGCGGTGAACGTGGATGCGCGGCAGACCAGCCCGCCCACATCGAAGTACGAGTTCGGCATGTTCATCGAAAACCTGGGGCCGCTGGTGTATCGGAGCCTGTGGTCGGAGATGCTGGATGACCGGAAGTTCTACTTCCCCATTACGGCAGCGGAGCCTGCAGAGCCCGGGCCGCAAAGAGGCGGAGGATTTCCAGGGATGCAGCTGCGCAAGTGGCGGCCGGTGGGCACGGGCGCAGTGGTGACCATGGATGCGGCGCGGCCGTTTGTGGGCGCCCATAGTCCGAGGATCGCGCTGGATGCATCGACGCCGCACGGAATCGAACAGACGGGACTGGCGGTGGTGAGCGGCAAGCGCTACGTTGGCCACATCTGGCTGAAGGGCTCGCCTGGAAGCCGGGTGACGGTGGCGCTGATGTGGG
>DAHUYD010000044.1 GCA_027315385.1 Acidobacterium sp. | reverse complement strand
CGCGGCTACGCGCTCTGCCCCGAATGCAAAGGCCAGCGCCTCCGCGCCGAAGCCCGCGCCGTCCGCATCGCCGAGCGGAACATCTGCGAGGCCGCAGCCCTCACCATCGGCGCGGCGGACAGCTTCTTCTCGTCCCTCCAGCTCTCGCCGATGCAGGAGGAGATTGCCGGCACCATCCTCGACGAAATCCGACAGCGCCTCCATTTTCTCGATGCCGTCGGCCTCGACTATCTCACCCTCGATCGCCTCGCCTCCACGCTTTCCGGCGGCGAATCGCAGCGCATCCAGCTAGCCACGTCGCTGGGCTCCCGCCTGGTCGGCGCGCTCTATGTTCTCGACGAGCCTTCCATCGGCCTGCACCCCCGCGACACCGCCCGTCTTATCCGCATCCTCGACGAACTGCGCGACCTCGGCAACACGGTTCTGGTCGTCGAGCACGACCCCGATGTCCTGCGCGCCGCCGATTACCTCCTCGATCTGGGCCCGGGCGCGGGCGAGTTCGGCGGCAGGGTGCTCGCTGCCGGAACTGTCGCGGAGGTTGCGGAGAATCCAGCCTCCATCACCGGGCGCTACCTGAGCGGTCACCTCACCATCCCCGTGCCCGCGCGCCGCAAAGAGCCCGGCGCCTCGCGGGACTGGCTCCATGTGCGCGGCGCGCGCGCTCACAACCTTAAGGCTATCGATGTCGATATCCCTCTCAATCTTCTGGTCTGCATCACCGGCGTTTCAGGGTCCGGAAAGTCCACGCTCGTCCACGACGTGCTTTACAGAGCCGTTTCGCACGCCCTGGGCCGCATCGAAGGCGCCGATCCAACTGGCCTCTACCGCGACGTCAGAGGCGTGGAGCGCCTCAACGATATCGTCCTCGTCGATCAGACGCCCATCGGCCGCACTCCGCGTTCCAATCCGGTCACGTACATCAAGGCCTTTGACGCCATCCGCGAGCTGTTTGCCGCGCAACCCGAAGCCCAGCGCCGCGGCTACACCGCCGGCCACTTTTCCTTCAATGTGCCCGGCGGACGCTGCGATGTCTGCGAGGGCGACGGAACCGTAACCGTCGAGATGCAGTTTCTGGCCGACGTGGAGCTGCCCTGCGAAGAATGTAACGGAACCCGTTACAAAGCATCCACGCTGGAGATTCACTACAAAAACCGCAGTGTCCACGACGTATTGCAGATGACCGTCCGTGAGGCGCTCCGCTTCTTTGCCGGGCATCCGAAGATCGTGGACAAGCTTGCCGTGCTCGAAGAGATCGGCCTCGGATATGTCCGGCTCGGTCAGTCGGCGACCACCCTCTCCGGCGGCGAAGCCCAGCGGGTCAAGCTCGCCGCGCATCTGGCCTCCACGCGCTCCGCCGAGCGCGGCTCCGATGGGAAAAAGGGCGGCAGCCGCGTGCTCTATATCCTTGACGAGCCCACCACCGGCCTCCACTTCGACGATGTCGGCAAACTCCTCGTCGCGCTCCGCAAGCTCATCGACAGCGGCGGATCGCTCGTCGTCATCGAGCACAACCTCGATGTCATCAAGTCCGCCGACTGGGTCGTCGATCTCGGCCCGGAAGGCGGCGCGGCCGGCGGCCAGGTCGTTGCCGCCGGCACTCCCGAAGCAATTGCCGCCAACGAGCTTTCGCACACCGGCCGCTGGCTGGCCCGCGTTCTTCGCGGCCACGCCGTCTCACCTTCAACTGCACCCACTGAAAGCGAAGTTGCCTCGTGAAGCTGTCTCGACTGCTCATCCTGCGCTCTGAGCTCTGTGCTCTGAGCTCTGTTCTTGTGCTCTTTGCTCTGAGCCCTGTGCTCTGTCTTGCCCAGTCCTCTCCGCTTCCCCCCGGAACCACGGTTCCCGGCGATGTCGCGCGGCAGACGCAGCCCACGGCCCTCCAGCAGGCCGAATCGTCCATCATGGCCCAGCAATATGCCGCGGCAGCAACGCAGCTGAACGCCTGGCTCGCCAGCCATCCAGCCGACGCCCGCGCTCTCTTCGACCGCGGCTATGTGTCCGACGCGCAGGGGCACGCCGCCAGCGCCGAATCCTGGTATCGCAAGGCCATCGCTTCTGACCCAAAGCAGTTTGAATCCCGCCTTGCCCTGGGTCTCGACCTCGCCGCGCACGGCGACACGGCCGGTGCCCGCGAGCAGCTCTACGCCGCCACCAGCCTTCAGCCGGATCCCCCCAATCCTGCCGCGAAGGCGCAGGCCTGCCGCGCCCTGGCCCAGCTCCTGCGCAGATCCGATCCCATCGGCGCGCGCGATGCCCTCGTCCAGGCGCTCAGGCTCACCCCCGAAACCCCCGCCGACACTCTCCTGGCCGCCCAGATTGCCGAAAACGCCGGCGATTCCGGCCTGGCTCAGCAGGAATACCGCAAGCTCCTCAACGAGCAGCCGGACTCCCCCCAGGCCACCGCTGGCCTCGCACATCTCCTCATCCGGCAAAAGCAGTATGCCGACGCCCAGCCGCTGGTCTCCGCCGCCCTGCAAAAGCATCCTGACGACCCGGCACTCAATGCCGAGATGGCCGTCATCCTCGACGGTGAGGGCAAAAAGGCCGACGCCCTCGATGTCCTCCGGAAGCTCCACACCCTGGAGCCGGGCAATCGAGACGTCACCGGCATGCTCGCCGACGCCGATTTCCAGGCCGGCGATTTGAACTCCGCCGACGCCCTCTACCAGCAGCTCCTCGCCGCCACGCCCAACGATCCCGACCTACTCGACTCCCACGGCCAGATTCTCATCCGCCAACAGAAGTTTGCTGAAGCTCTTTCGGTCTTCCAAACCGCCGCCGCCGCCCGCCCCAATGACGTCGACGCCTGGTCCGGCATTGCCTTTGCCGACTCGAAATTATCGCGCTGGAACGACGAAATCCACGCGCTTTCCATGAGATCGAAATTTGCTCCGGAGAATCCCAGCACTCTTTTCCTCTGGGCAACGGCTTACGACAATCTCCATCAAAGCAAGGCAGCGGCGGATTACTACCATCGCTTCCTCGCCGCGGCTCAGGGTAAATTTCCTGACCAGGAGTGGCAGGCTCGGCACCGGCTGATCGCTCTCGAAAAATAATGGGTGCTGCTCCTCCCTCGTGTCGCCCCAGGGCGGCTGGGGCAGGAGTTACAGGTTTCTGACCCGCCGCTCCCGCTTCTTGCGCAGGCGTGCCGGGGCACACGCCATGCCAGTGGCGCCATCATGGGACTCGCGTATTGCCGTGCTCGGCGCGTTTCCCGGAGGTGCTGCATGCGCGCTCCCGCTCTTTCGCTTTCTACCGTCCTTGCTGCCGCTGTCCTGTTCTCCTCTCCGCTCGCGTGGGGGTTCCACGCAAAAGATCATGTGCCCGACGCCAAACAGCTAGCCGAGCTCCAGGCAAAGGCAGCCGCCGCCACCCCCCGCGACCAGCCCTGGCTCTACGCGGAGATCGTTCACTCCATGACCGACATCGCCACCGCGCAGTTCCAGGCCGGCCAGGACCAGCAGGCAGCGGCTACCTTGCGCCAGGCCCAGGGCTACGCCGGCCGCATTCGCGTCAGCCTGCTCCGCGACGCCCGCCGGCTGCAGCAAGCCGAGATCCTCGTCCGCCACACCGCATTTCGCCTGCGCCAGCTCCTGCTCGGAGCTTCCCTCCGCGACCGTCCCACGCTCGAGGCCACCATGCGCCAGCTCAACCAGGTCCAGTCCGAGATGCTGAACCAGTTCCTCGAACGCTGAGAGTCCCCGGCCTCAATTTGCCCACGCCCGCCGCCGGACCAAAACCCCTCTCGCGGGCGCACAGCTTTCGCTGCAAACTCTCCTCTTTTCCCCCCGCGATCCACATGCTTTCAACAGACCCTCCACGCCAGGCGGGCAGTGTTCATCTGCATTTCATGAGAAGCGGTGCAAACATGATCGTTCGTGGCTACCCAGCTTCGCCTCATTTTCTCCGTTTACACGCTGGGGGGTCCTTCGTACTCTGGCGTGGCGTTTCCATGCGGCGTGACGTACACGGGCCACGCTGAACTCTGAGATGGCGGAGAGGATTTGCCCCGCAATTGCCCCAGGCCCGCCGGGCCTGACAGGCTGATTCCGGCGCAGAATCTACCTACTCTGAGGCGGCTGGCTGCTGCGGCGGTATGCGGCATGGGGACACACTTTCGCCTTTGCATAACAACTGAATCGGGAATGGAATGCAGCCGCTGCGCCGCATCCCTGGCCGTCCTGTTTTTCGGCAACGCCTCCTCCGGAGGCCGCGCCTCGGGTCCAGCGCTGTAATGGCGTTCCATTCCCCCGCATCCCGCGCCCCGGCGCGAGTTTCGTCGCGCTTGGCGGTTGCCGCGCGCGGCAGCTGGCCTTTGGGGCGCGGATGCGGGCACCGGAACATGTGGCAGGCGCAACCCGTCTGAATGGCGCATTCCTTCTTTCCTTTGTGGGTGTGCCCTGCCGCTGCATCCCGCCTCGTGCGGGCTTAGCCTTCCTGTTGCCCACAACCGGGCGCGGGCGGCTCACCAGGAGAACCGATGAGACCGAAGAAAACCATCCTCTGCGTCGACGATAACGAACAGACGCTTGCCGTCCGCAAATTCCTCCTGGAAACCCGCGGCTACCGTGTCATTGCCGCGCATTCCGCCGAGGAGGCCATCGAGCGCTTCCGCGACGGTGGCATCGATCTGGTGCTCGGCGACGTGGTCATGCCGCAAATGGATGGCAATGAGATGGTAAGGCGCATGAAGGACATCGCTCCCGAGATCCCCACCATCCTCATCAGCGGCACCGTGAAGGCCTTCGAGCGTGCCAGCCGCGCCGACGCCTTCCTGCCCAAGGGCGCCTGCACGCCCGTCGAGATGCTGGAGCGCATCCGCGTCATGATCGCCCGCAAGCGCGGGCCCCGCAAGATCGTCCGCCCCGCCTTTGCATCCGCTGACGCCGGCGTCTTCGAGGGCACCCCGCATCCCGTTGCTTCCTGACCGCCCTGGAGCCGCCAGCCGTCTGCCCCTGGAGCTCCGTTACAATCACACTCGTGGAACCGATGATTCGCGCCGAGCACCTCGGCAAGACCTACCGCTCCGGCAAGCTCGACGTTCCGGCTCTCCGCGACGCTACCTTCTCCGTCGAACCCGGCGAGTTCGTCAGCATCGTCGGTCCTTCCGGCAGCGGCAAATCCACCCTCTTCTACCTCCTCGGCGGACTCACCCGCGCCACCTCGGGCCGCGTCTTCATCGGCGGTGCAGACTTCTCCGCCCTCGGCGATGCCGAGCGTACCCGCATGCGCCGCGCCCGCATCGGCTTTATCTTCCAGAAATTCAACCTCCTGCCCACTCTCTCCGCCCGCGCCAACATCGAGATCGCCCACGAGATCGCCGATTCCGGCAAGCCGCTCGACTGCGCCTTTCTCGACCGCCTGGCCGAGATGCTCAACATTAGCGGCCGCCTGCACCACCGTCCTTCCGAGCTCTCCGGCGGAGAGCAGCAGCGCGTCGCCATCGCCCGCGCCCTCATCTCCCAGCCTGCCATCGTCCTCGCCGACGAGCCTACCGGTAATCTCGATACCGAGAACTCCGACGCCGTCCTCCAGATGCTCCGCCGCTCCAATCAGGAGCTGAAGCAGACCGTGCTCATGATCACGCACAATCCCGAGGCCGCCGCTATCGCCGACCGCATCGTCCACATGCGCGACGGCCAGATTCGTGGCATCGAGCCGGGCCAGGGGCGCGTTGCCGCGCACTCGTGGTAGCACCACTCACCCTCTCCCCCGCCCTCATTTAAGAGGTGCTTACAAAGTTCATCCCGTGCGCGTCATATCGGGTTAGACTTATTAAGGGAATTACCGTTCGAAAACTGAAAAATGGCCACCACACTGCATACGCAAGCTGACGTTTCCGCCCCAATGAACGGATCGAGCGGCTCAGGGGCTGGTATCCATGATCTTCTGACTGAGAAGCTGAACGAAGCCACGCGCGGTCTCGACACTCGCTCTGCGGTGGAGATTGCCCGCATCATCAATCAGGAAGATCAGAAGGTCGCCGCCGCGGTCAAAAAAGCTATTCCGGAAATCGCCCTGGTCATCGACATGGTGGCGCACTCTCTGCGTGAGGGCGGTCGCCTCATCTACGTCGGCGCGGGCTCCAGCGGACGCCTCGCCGCTCTCGATGCATGCGAGCTTCCCGCTTACTTCTCCACCAGTCCCCAGACCGTGCAGTACATCATGGCTGGCGGGCCTAAGGCCCTGGCCTCGCCCGTCGAGGTCAATGAGGATTCCGAGGATCTGGGCAAGCGCGATATCGCCCGCCGCCGCCCCAGCCGCCGCGACGTCATCATCGGCCTCTCCGCCAGCGGACGCACTCCCTACGTCGTCGCCGCCCTCACCTACGCCCGCACCCTGGGCGCAAATACCGCCTGCATCACCTGTAATCCCGGCTCTCCGCTGGCATTGGCGGTGGAAGCCGCCATTGTCGCCGAGGTCGGCCCCGAAGTCATTTCCGGCTCCACGCGCATGAAGGCCGCCACTGCCCAGAAGATGATCACCAACATGATCACCACCGGCGCCATGACCCGCCTGGGTTACGTGTACGACAACCTGATGGTCAACGTGCACATGCACAATTCCAAACTGATCGAGCGCGGCATCGGCATCCTCATGCGTGCCTGCGTCGTGGGCCGCGATCAGGCCGTCGAGGTCATCAAGTCCGCCGGACGCAGCGTCCCCGTCGCTCTGGTCATGCTCAAGGCCAACGTTGACAAGCCCGAAGCCGTCCGCCGCCTCGCCCGCGCCGAAGGCAATGTCCGCCGCGCGATCGAAGACTCCGTCATGGACATCTGAGAGCCCGCCCCGATAACACCTTTGGGG
>DAHUYD010000020.1 GCA_027315385.1 Acidobacterium sp. | reverse complement strand
CTTAACCGGCAACTGCCGCTACGGCGCTTCGATCAGCTCCATCTTGCCATCGCGCTTGCGGTGCAGCACGCAGAGTGTTCCCGCGTGATCCCGAAACACGAACACGTCGCGATCCCGGAACTCCGCTTCCTTCACCGCTTCCTCAATCGTCATGGGCCGCAGCGCCACCGAATCCGCCGAGCGCACCACGTGCGGCTCCGTTAGCGGGGTCCTGGCCGGAAACGTATGCACCGTCACCGGAACCACTTCCCTCGCCGTCCGCCTTCCGTTCGTCCCGACTTTGGCCGCGGTCTCTTCGCGCTCCGCATTCTCGGTGCGCGTCCGGCTCGCCCTTCTCTGTCTCACCGGCAGCACTTCGTGGGGCAGCTTCTCATCTTTCGGCTGGCGCTTGATCGCATGAATCCTTTTCCGGCTCCGGATGGCCTGAGTTTCCGCCCGCCCCAGGGCCTCGCGCAGGGCGCTCTCGATGTTGTAGGACTCGGCAAAGCCGACAATCCTGCCCGCGCGCATCTTGACCGTCACGTCCGCGGACTTGCGGCCCTTCTCCGACGTGAGCACAATGTGCGCGCCAACTGCCCTCGGCAGCACTTTGGAGATTCGCTCAATTCCCTCGTCGCCAAGCCGGCGCAGCGCCGGGGTGATGGTTACCTGCCTTCCTGTGTACTCTGCCTGCATGGGAAAGCTCCTTTCCTGGAGCGGCTCAGCCGCGGATGCGCCGCTGGTGCGTGCTGGGTATATGCAAATCCTCGCGGTATTTTGCCACCGTCCGCCTGGTGACGTCGATCCCCTGGGCCTGCAGCAAGTTCGCAATCTGATCGTCGGTCAGCGGCTTCCGCGCATCCTCTTCCTCGATCAGCTTCTTCACTTTCCGCTTGAGCAGCATGAGGGGTGTTCCCGCGCCTTCAGGGCCGTTCACGCCCTCGCTGAAGAAGAATCGCAGCTCGTATACGCCCTGGGGCGTATGCACATACTTGCTGGAAACCGCCCGGCTTACCGTCGAAGGATGTACCCCAATCTCCTCGGCTACTTCCTTGATCATCATGGGCTTGAGGGCGTCCACACCGCGCTCGAGAAATTCGCCCTGGCGCCTTACAATCGCCTCGCAGGTTCGCAGAATCGTATTCTTCCGCTGCTCGATATTCCGCATGAGCTGGAGTGCCGAGCGGTAGCGTTCCTTGATGTAATCCTTTACATCCTTTTCCGCTCCGTCGCGGGTCAGCAGCCGCCGGTATCCCTGGTTGAGCCTGAGGGTGGGCAGGTCGTCCTCGTTCATCACGACCACCCACTCATCGCCGCGCTTCGCAAAGGCCACGTCGGGCTCAATCAGCCGCGCTTCGCTGCGGTTGTACCGCTGCCCCGGCCGAGGATCGAGCGTGCGGATAAAATCGATCGCCCGCTGGGTCTCCTCCACCGGCTTGCCCACGGCCTTCGCCAGCTCCCGGGGATCGCGCTTTTGCAGCAGCAGCATGTGCGCATCGATAATCTTCGCGGCAATTTCGAAGATTCCCAGGCGTCCGGCGTGTTCCTGCGCCGCGGCCCCGGTTTTCTCCTCCGCGGAGCTGCCGTCATGCTCCGGATGATGCCCGGCGGCGCCATTGGCGCCCGCGGCCGGGCCGTTGCCGTTTGCGGCCAGGTGCGCCGTTGCCGCCGCATGAGTTCTGTTCGCCCCGTTCCGGCCAGCGCCGCGGCTCCGCGCAAAAATGAGCTCGAATTCCTTCTTCTGCGCCTCCACCTGCACCAGCAGGCACTCACGCAGATCGCGCGTTCCCACCCCGATCGGATCCAGCAGCCGGACCACGTCCAGCGCCGCCGCGAGATGGTGCCGTGCCCGCTCCGTCATCGACTCCGGCAGCTCCGCGACGCGCGCCGTCACATCCTTTGCCGTATCGCCGTGCTGATTCTCCGCGGGCTCCATCTGCTCGCGAAGATACCCCGTCAGCAATTCCTCGTCGGTCGCGGTCAGATAGCCGTCTTCGTTGAGATTTCCGATGATGTACTCCGCCGCCTCGCGCACGGCGGGCGAGAGATTCAAGGCGCCCACCTGCCACATGAGGTGATCGCTCAGCGTAGCGGGCGAGGAGAGAAAGTTTTCGATCGACGGCTTTTCGATTTCCTCGTAATTGTTGGGCGATCGGAAGCCAGGATCGAGATAATCCTGGAAGTACGAACCGAAATCGATCTCGTCGAACGGATCTTTTTCCTTCGTCTCGCCTTCGGTAGCGGTCTGCGTCTCCAGCGGGCGGTCCCGATCTTCCTCGGCACGCGCCACATCGTCGAGCAGCGGGACGTTCTCTTCCATCTCTTCCAGAACGGGATTCTCCGCAATCTCCGCCTGGATCATCTCCTTGAGTTCCAGCCTGTTCAGCGCCAGCACGCTGACCATCTGCATCAGCCCCGGCGTCAGAATCTGGCGCTGGGCGACCTTGAGGCTGAGTTTTGGCTGGAGTAACGGCATATACCTCTACTGGACGGGCTCCGTGGGCCGCCTGTGCCTCAAAGTGTACATCCGCTGCTTCCTCGCGGCCTGGCCGTTACGCTGGTGTGGAGTCAATTCGCGTTAATCCAGCGAAAAGCTCTCGCCCAGGTACACTCTGCGCACTTCCGGGTCGCTGCCCAGCTGCTCCGGGGTTCCATGCCGGAAGATCTGGCCTTCGTTGATGATGTAGGCGCGGTCGGTCACGGACAGGGTCTCGCGTACATTATGGTCGGTGATCAGCACGCCAATGCCGCTCGCCTTGAGGTCGAAGATGATCTCCTGCAGATCCAGGACCGCAATGGGATCGATTCCCGAAAAGGGCTCGTCCAGGAGGATGAACGAGGGCTGAATGCACAGGCTCCGCGCAATTTCCACCCGCCTCCGCTCGCCCCCCGACAGCGCATAGCCCCGGGTCTTGCGAATATGCCCCAGATTGAGCTGCTCGATGAGCTTCTCCGCCCTCGCCCGGCGCATTTCGGGGGTCACCGGCTGCACTTCCAGCACGGCCAGGATGTTCTCCTCCACGGTGAGCTTGCGGAAAACGGAGGGCTCCTGCGGGAGGTAACTGATGCCATATTGGCGAGCCCGCAGATACATGGGCACGGAGGTAATCTCTTCGCCATCGACCAGGACGCGTCCCGCATCCGGCTGGATGAGCCCCACAATCATGTAAAAGCTGGTCGTCTTGCCGGCGCCGTTCGGCCCCAGAAGGCCCACGACTTCGCCTTCCGTCACCTGCATGGTGACGCCGTGAACCACCTGGCGGCCCTTGTACGACTTGCTGATCTCGTCGGTGGTGAGCTTCCGCATTACCTGGGAGCGCGCGTGATGGTGACGGCGCTCGATTTTCCCCCGCTCACCTCGACGCTATCATTCTGACTATTGAAAATCAACGCGGCGCCGGTCGTCGTTCCATGCACACGATCCCACAACCGCGGGCGCGCTTTCGGCGTGCCGGTGAGCACGTACTTTCCATCGTCCGCCGTGTATACCAGCTTCGCTCCCGCGCCGCGGCGGCCCGGCTGGGTGAACTCCACGCGCCCGGATGCGACCAACCGCTCGATCTCCGAGTTCGCCTTCGCCGGCCTGGCGCCCGGCGCCTTTGCTGCCGGCTTGAGAATCACCAGCGCATCGTCCGCCCGGATGGCCTCGTCTCCCTGGCGCGCGGTTACGTCGCCCTCAAAGTCGGCCTGCCGCCGCCTGTCGGAGTAATTCAGCTTGCTGCTTTCGACGCTCACCGGGGTCTCCTGATGCGTTGCCCCCATCGCCGACGTGAAGTTCGCCAGCACCTGAGGCTGAACTGCGCTTCCCCAGGCGCGGAGCGAATCCTGTTTGCGATCGATTTCGATCGTCGACGCCAGCAGCGAATCCGCCCCCTGCCACATCCGCGCCCTGCGATCGCCTGCGCCGTAAAAGTCCGCTTCCCCTGCCGCATGGCGCATCTCCGCGCGTCCCGCGATCACGTGCACGGGACCGTTGCCGCCCATCACCGGAACGGCACCGCGCGCCGTTTCCTGTGCCTGCTGCGCATAGGTCGCCTTCACGTCGCCCTCGCCCTCGGCATCCTGCGTGGCGCGGTGATACACAATCTTCTCCGCGGACATCTGCATGGACTCGCCCTGGCGCATGCGCGGGTGTCCGGTCAGCGTCAGCGCCTCATCCGCCGCGCGATACTCCGCGTGCTGCGCCCACGCGGTCAGCGGCTCCGCTGGCGCGGCGCCCGCCGAAGTCACATTCCGCGGGCTCGCCGGAATCTCCGTCAGCACGACGTTGCCGTCCTGCGTCGCGGTCTCCAGCACGGTCTGCATCTTCTCGCCCCGCGGCCTCTTCCGCTCTCCGCCCGGGACCACGGGCGGCTTCACGCTGGCCTGTAGCTCCGAAGGTCCGTGTTTCGCCGGCATCTGCCCAAACGTTGCCCGCAACACGTCCCCGCGACTGGTCTCCCGCGCTCCGCCGCTCGACACGTTCTCGACCTGCGTATGACCCGTGCCGTTCAGCTCCCTGAGCACGTTGCCGGCGCCGAAGGCGGCCACCAGTTCATCCCCGCTGATGCGCGTCGTCCGGGCCAGGCCCGGCCCCTTCGCCGCAACCTGCCGCATCGTCACCACGGGATTCCCCTGCGCGACCGCGCGGGTCGCCTCCACCGGCTTCCCCTTCGCCGCGGCGGCAAGGTCCACACTCAGGTGCTGGGCTTCCAGCGTTCGCACCGCCGAACCTGCGTGTTCCCCGGTGCTTTGCGTGGCTTCCTCTGTCAACCTCACGTTGCTCCGGAATTCCGCATGGCGAGGTTCGGTGGCGTTGACGATTCCCGGCACTGGGGAGAAAAAGAGCGTGGCCTCCTCCGCCGCGCCGTGCAGTTTTTCGCCAGGCCGCGTCTCGGCAAATGTGGTACCGCCGCCCAGGTCGACCCGCACTGGCTGGCTCTGCGCGTTCAGCAGGATCACGCCGGTGGCTGCTTCGGTCGCCGCACCCTGGTTCGTCTCCATGCGCACGTGTCCCTGCGCGTCGATCCTTTCCGCTGTTCCATCTTTTCTTAAGTTCACCGTCGCCTGGTCCGCGCTCCCATGCTCTGTCCTGTAATCCACTGTCGCCTGGGTCAACAGCGCGCGCATCGTGGCTCGCTGCAGGGTGGCGTGCGCGGCCCCGATGGTCGCGGGCTTTCCATTGCTGCTGGTCGTGATGCGAACCGCGTGATCCAGCACCAGCACACCGGTTCTCGAATCGTACTGGGCGCCCACCGCCGACCCTGCTCCCCGCGGGAGTTTGAACTGCACCGGCTGCGCGGTCGCGGCCTGCCCGGTCTTCTGCACGAAGATCAGCCCGCTGGTTCGCACCTGGATCCCGTTGACGCCGGAGGCAGGCCGCGAACCGCCGCCCTGCTTGCCGGCTCCAGCGCCCAGACCCTCCAGCTGGATCCTCACCTTGCCGTGACTGATTGCAATCCCCTGGTTCTGGTCGTAATCGAAATCGCTGCCATAGATGTCATCTTTCCGTCCCGAACCCGGCGGCCCGTACAGTGTGATGTCCACGTTATGCAGCAGGACATGGCCCGATTTCATCTGGAATTCCTTCGAGGCCTGGAGGGTAAACAGAGTGTGTCCCTGGCTGGATTGCGAATAGCTGAATCCCGTGGCGGTCTGCTGAATATTCATTCCCAGCCGCGCCGGGAGATCGCGCGCGATGCGCCGGTACCGATATCGCCCATAGAAGAAGAAGCCGACCAGGACTGCCAGCAGGAGGATTGCGGCGACCACAATCCACAGCCGGAGCCTCTTCACGGTCACGCGCATATCTGCTTCATCTTCTCATCCCGGCCTCACGCCATCCTGAGCAGGATCTTCCCGATGTGCGCGCTGGATTCCATCCTCCGCTGGGCCTCGCCGGCTTGCGCCATGGGGAGGGCGCGGTCGACCACGACGCGCACCTTCCCCTGCGCGATCAGCGGCCACAACTCCGCCTCGACCGCATCGCGCAGCCGCCGCTTCTCTTCCACGGGACGGGAGCGCAGCGTCGAGCCGGTCACCGTGAGCCGTTTGCGCATCACGTTGCGCAGGTCCAGCTGCACTTCCGCGCCGTGTGCGGTCGCGAAATGGATGAGACGTCCGCCGACTCCCAGCAGTTCCACGTGCTTCGCAAAATAATCTCCCGCGACCATGTCCAGAATCACGTCGACGGCGCCCGATCCGGCCGCCCACTCCGCCGCGGCGGCGGCCCAGTCCTGCTCCCGATAATTCCAGGCACGCTCGCATCCCAGCTCGCGCAGGAACCGGCACTTCTCCTCCGAGCCCGCCGTGGCGGCAACGTGTGCCCCCCGGGCCCGCGCCGCCTGGATCGCCATCACGCCGATTCCGCTGGTTCCGCCCTGCATCAGGAACCGCTCGCCCGCAAACAGCCGCGGGGTGTTCCGCGCATCGGTTGCAAACAGGTTCGCCCAAACGGTCATCGCCGCTTCCGGCAGAGCCGCTGCCTGCTCCAGCGTGACGCCCGTGGGCACGGGCAGGCAGCACCCGCTGTGCGCCACGCAAAATTCCGCATATCCGCCGCCTGGAACCAGGGCGCACACCGCGTCGCCGATCTGCCACCGCTCGTCCGCGCCGGGGCCGCGCTCCGCCACCGTGCCGGACACCTCCATGCCCAGCACCTCCGATGCTCCCGGAGGCGGCGGATAATGACCCTGCCTCTGCAGGATGTCCGCGCGATTCAGCCCGGCGGCGGCCACCTGGATGAGCAGCTCGCCCGCGCCCGGCTTCGGCGGCTCCACCTCGGCCATGCGCAGCACATCCGTGCCGCCAAACCCCTCCATTGCCACAATCCGCATCGCGTTGTTCATACTTTCAGAATAGGGCCGGACAGAAAAGCGCGGCGGAGCGTCGCTCACGCCCCACCGCCCTGGGGGAAAAATCCAGTTTTCCTGTTTCTGTTCGCTGGCTCGGTCATTCGTTGAGCGGCTGACCGTCATCCATGATTCCTGCTGTTGCTCACTCGCTTCTCAGCGCCTGCATCGGCTCCACATGCGCCGCTCTTCGCGCCGGCAAGAGGGCCGCCGCGAGGGACACCGCCACCACGCCCACCGCCCCTCCCGCCAAACTCACCGGATCGTGCGGCTGCAGCTTGTACAGTATCGACGCCAGCCACCTGGATCCGAACCACGCCAGCGGCAAGCCCACCACCAGCCCCACCGCCACCAGCGCCAGGCTTTCCCGCAGGATCATCCACAGTACCTGGTCGCGCTGCGCGCCCAGCGCCATCCGCAGGCCAATCTCCATCCCGCGCCGATTCACCCGGTAGGACAGCGTCCCGTACAGCCCCACCGCGACCAGCAGCGCCGCCAGCCCGCCAAAGAATCCCGCCAGCCGAGCCGTCAGCGCCGGCATGGCGTAATCCTCGGCGAACTCCGCCTGCAGCACCATCGGATCGTTGACCGGCGCATTCGGATCGATGCCCCGCACAATCCGCCGGATCTCCGGCAACAGCGCCTTCGGATCGCCGGCGACGCGCACCTCCACATCCATGTTCTCGAATGACGGACTCTGCAGGTAGCTGTACCAGGCCATGGGCATGGCTTCTTCGTCCGCCGAAGTGTACTTGCTGTCCTGCACCAAACCGACGATCGTCAGGGGATGCTTCGGATCGCCCAGCTTGTGCCCGATGGGCGACTCTCCTTTGAAATACCGTTTTGCAAGGGTTTCATTCACCACGGCCACACCCATCGATCCTTTGCCATCCGACGCGCTGATCCCGCGTCCCTCCAGAATCGGAATCCCGAGCGTCTGAAAAAATCCGGGCCCTACCATATTGCTGCGCAGCATGTTCTTTCCGTTGTCCCACGGGATTTCGCGACCATCCAGCACCAGGTCGTTGTTATCGCTCCACTGCGATCCCGGGCGGTTCTCCGCGAGAGTCACGGACTGGACGCCCGGCAGCCGGCGCACCTGCTCCGTCAGCTCCTGGTAGAACGCCAGCTTCGCCGCTCGATCCGTAACGCCGACCGGATACGCCCCGAAGGCCAGCACGTGATCCGCCTGGAAGCCCAGGTTCACGTTCTGATAATTCCAGAGCGTCCGCACCAGCAGCCCGGCCCCGAACAGCAGCGCCACGCAGAGCGCCATCTGGCCAGCGATCAGAGCCTTTCCCGTCAGCGCATGGCTCCGGCTCCCGGTTGTCTGCGCCCCGCCCGATTTCAGCGCCAGCATGACCGGCGCGTTCGCCGCCGCCCGCAGCGGAGCCAGCCCGAACGCCACTGCCGCCGCCGCGGCAACCGCCAGCGTAAACAGCAGCACCCTGGCATCCGGCTCCAGGCTCACCTGCAGGAGCGCCCAGTTCCCCAAAAGCTTCGTAGCTTCCACCGCGAAGAACCACCCCAGCGCGGCGCCCGCCGCAACCAGCAGCGCACTTTCCGCCAGCAGTTGCCGGAACAGCGGAATCCGCCGCGCGCCCAGCGCCAGGCGCATGGCAAACTCGCGCTCCCGCGATGCATTGCGCGCCGTCATGAGCATGGCGATGTTGACGCACGCAATGAGCAGCACTAAGCCAACCATCCCCATGAGCACCCGCAGCGGCTCCTGGTATTGATCGCTGCCCAGCCCCAGCCCGCGCGCCGGAACCATCGTTAGTTTCAGCGGAGGCTGCTGTCCGCGCATATCCTTCCCCACTGTTTCGAGGGCCGCGCGCCGGAACAACGGATTGATCGCCGCCAGCGCCTGGGCCTGCGTCACCCCAGGCCGCAGCCGCGCCATCAGCATCAGCGCCCACCAGTTTGGGCTCCCGTACAACGTGTTCATGGTCGCGGGCACCCCCCACGCATTCAGCTCCGGACGCGTTTGCAGCGGAACCCATACGGAGGTCGACAATCCACCTGGCTCGACGCCATAGAAGTGCGGTCCGGCTACGCCCACAATGGTCATGGGCACGCCGTTGACGTAGAGCGTCTCCCCAATCGCATTCGGATTGCGATTGAACCGGCGCGTCCAGTACGCATAGCTCAGAACCGCCGTCTGCGTGTGGTTCTGCTCATCGGCTTCAGTAAACCCGCGGCCCGCAGCCATCCGCACCCCGAGGCCTGAGAAGAAATTCCCGCTTACCTCGTCGGCTTCCACATCTTCCGGACTGTTACCGACCCGCACCGCCGTCTTGTCGAATGCCAGCGGCACATACGCAATCAGGCCGGAAAAGACGGTTCGGTTTGCCTTCAGCCGGTTATATACATTGATCCCGTAATCCCAGGGCTGGTTCCCCGTGTTGCCCACGCCGTTCGGCGCATTCAGGTGGGTGAGATAAAACAGTTGTTGCGGATCGCGCACCGGCAGCGTGCGCAGCAGGACCGCGTTCATGGTGCTGAAGATCGCCGTATTGGCCCCAATCCCCAGCGCCAGCGTCAGCACCGCCGTCGCCGCAAACCCGGGCGACTTTCTTAGCTGTCTCCATGCATACCTGAGATCACCCAGCATCCCGGCTCCTCCCGCGATACACCTTTGCGGCACCTTGTACAGCACATCGCATGCCAAATCTCCGCAGTCTCGCGCATTGGCAGAACAAGACTTAGGAGGATGGTTCCCCTTCCGCGCTGTCCACTCCTGCATTTGCCTGTTCGAAATCGGACTGTCGCCGGGCGACTCAGGTCACTTTTGCCGATCGCGGGACCTATGCTCCGCGTCCCCTGCTCCCCTGTACCCTGTATTTGTATGTCCACTCCGTCCCAGCCCGTTCCCGTCACGAACACGATCCGCACTTCGGAGAAGGACTGGCTCCCCCGCCTCGCCCGCGCCTGGCGGGAGCGCGCTCAGGTGGATCTGGTGGACGATGCCCAGCTTGGCATCGATCCCTCGACGCAATCGCTGCTCCAGATGGGCCTGCACGCGCGCCTGACTCGCCGCGAATGGACGGCGGTCGCTATTGCCTCCGGCATGACCGTTCTGGGCGCCAGCATGGTGATCCTCGCCGTCATCGATCCCGACCCGACGAGCAAGCTCGGCCTTCTGGTGGGCAGCGGAGCCATTCTGGCGCTCACGGGTGGATTTCAGGCCATCCATCTGCTCACCCGGCAGCGCCCGCCCAGCATTGCCATCACTGCCAAAGGCATTCACATCGACTGGCACTGAGTCGCCGGACAGCGTGGCTACCCCTGCTTTTTGCCGCGCTTCAGATCGTCCATGAGGATGATGGCTTCGGCGATTTCCTTCAGGGGGCGCCGCTTCTGCCGGCTCTGCTTCTGCAGCGTGAGGTAGGCGGTTTCCTCGTCCACTGCGAGCTCGCGCTGCAGGATGCCCTTGGCGCGCTCCATGACCTTGCGCGTTTCCAGCTGCTCGGAGAGCTGCCGCTGCTCGAATTCCATCCTTGCCAGCTCTACTTCGGCACCGACGAGATACCCGATCATCGTAATCAGCCTGATCTCGCGCTTCGAGTGGTTGTGGATGGCGCGGTGCTGCACGTTGATGGCGCCCACCAGCTTGCCGCGGCACAGGATGGGCACGGCCAGAAAGGCTTCGAACCGGTCCTCGGGCAGGCTGCCAAACTTCGCAAACCTGGGGTCGGCCCACGCCCGCGCGGGCAGCGCCACGGTCTGCTTGTGCTCCGCGACCCAGCCGGTGACGCCCTGGCCGACAACCATCGCCAGCCGGTCCACGACGTCCTCGTGGGGATTCTTGGACGCGCGCAACACGAGCTTGTCCTTGTCCAGGACGTAGAGGAAGCACGAGTCGCAGCGCACTGCCGCCGTCACCATCTCGACAATCTGCTGCAGCACCTCGTGAAAGGGATCGGCGGCCGCCATCCGGCTGCCAATCTCATGCAACAGATCGATGTCGCTGGTTTCGTCGTAACCACGCGCTGCTTCGCTCAAGCGTGCCCCTCCGGCCTGTGTTGTCTTGTGGTTACTGTAAGGGACTGGCGCCACCGCAACAAGACGCGCTCGCGGCTAAAGCCTGGTATTCACTTTCCCGCGGGCGGCGCTGGGAGCCAATTTTTCTCAGTTCGAGGTGCGAGGAGCGACGAAAGAATGGGGAAAATTGGCGCCAGCCCTTCGGGTTGCGGCGCAAATCGGTCCATACTTCGTTGTCATCCTCGACGGTGGACCCGCCACAGCCTTCGGACTCCGCCTCGTCCGGACCTATTTTCGTCCGCAACGCGGCCCACGCGAAAGTTAATACCAGGCTCTAGTTCCTTCTGAAGCGCTGGAGCAGACTCGATATCGCGCTGACTTTCGGCTTTCCGGCGGCGGGCTTCGCCGGAGTTGGCGCGCCGGCTGGGTGCTCGGGAAGCGACTTGCCGCCTGGCGGAATGACCACGGCCGGCGGTGCTCCCTGCTGCGCCGGCGGAGGAGCATGATCGGGGGGCGCCACCGTCAGATACTGGACGATGAGCGAAATCCTGCGGTTGGAAGGATCGAATGGATTGGTGGGCACGCGGAGCTGCTGGTCCGCATATCCGCGCACCTCCGAGACCTGATTTTGCCGCAGTCCGGATTCCCGCATGACTCTGCGCGCCGCGTTGGCGCGGTCCGACGACAGATCCCAGTTGTCGTACCCGCCGGGATTCGCGTAGGGCTGCGCATCGGTGTGTCCTTCGATGGCGACTCGATTCGGAATCCCCCCCAGCTGCCCGGCAATCATCTTCAGCAGTTCCTCGCCGTTTGGCGTCAGCTTCGCGCTGCCTGTGTCGAAGAAGGTTCCGTCCTTCGTCTCCAGCAACTCAATGCGCAGCCCCTCCGGCGTAATCGTGATCTGAATCTGGTTCTGGAGCGCCTTGAGATCGTTCATCTTGCGGATGGCTTCCTCGATCCGCTTCTTCAGCTCGGGAATGTTGTTTTCCGTGATGGGGAGGATGTCAGCGGACCCGGACTGGTCGGTGCCAGTCAGCGCAGACTTGCCGCGCGGATCGTTGAAATACCCCGCAACGGCCTGGCGCACTTTCTCACTTGTGTTCATCAGCCACAGGACGATGAACAGGGACATCAGCGCGGTGACAAAATCCGCATAGGCCACCTTCCACGCGCCGCCATGGTGCGCGCCGTGGCCGGACTTCTTCCTGATGACGATGATCGGCTTCGCCTGCTGCATTTTTGTGCTCTGCCCTTACGCGGCGGGCTGCGCCGGCGCCCCTTCCGCTTCACCATGTTTCCGGCACGCTTCTTCCACCTCGCTGAAGGAGGGGCGCACGTGCGCGGGAATTGCCCGCCGGCCCATTTCCACGGCTACGACAGGCGGCTGGCCGCGAATGAAGGCCAGCATGAGCACCCGCAGCACATAGAGATAGGCATGTTCTTCGGTGCTGGCCTTCGCCATGTTCTGGCTCACGGGACCCACGAGGCCGTAGCACATGAGGATGCCGAGAAACGTCCCCACCAGGGCGGCCGCGACGTGCTGGCCAATCTCTTCCGCGGGCCCTCCGAGCGCGCCCATGGTGATGACGACGCCCAGCACGGCAGCGACAATTCCCAGCCCCGGGAGCGAATCGGCCATGGTCGCGAGCGCGGTCACCGGCTCTTCGGTGCTGTGGTGCTGCACCTCCATGTCCAGATCCATCATCTGGTCCATGTCAAACGCCTCCACGCCGCCGGTAATGACCATGCGCAGTGTGTCGCACACGAAATCGCGCGCGTGATGGTCGCTGAGGAATGCGGGGAGGGTCTGGAAGATGGGGCTCTGATCGGGCTGCTCCACGTCGTTCTCGATGGTCAGCATGCCGCCGCGCCGCGCCTTCTGCAGCAGCTCGTACATCATCTTGAGGGTGGCCAGATAGCGGTCGCGGCCGAATGGCGATGTTCCCGTGAATACCGCCAGCGCGCCTGCGCCGATCTTCTTGAGAATCCGCAGCGGGTTGGCAATCAGCAAGGTGCCGGCTCCGGCCCCGCCAATGATCAGCAGTTCCGCCGGCTGCACGAGCACAGACATGTGCCCGTGCTCCATCAGAAAGCCGGCCAACACCGCCCCGAAGACCACTACGATTCCGATGATCGCGAACATTTTCGGCCGATGAGTCCTCCGGAAAGAGAACCGTCTGCCCTCCTCATCGGCGGTTTCGGCCGGGTCTTCACCTGCAGCCGTTCAGCCAACGCCAGGCCCCGTGACCGCATCCGAATGCGTGGCCGTGCGCCCCGAGGCGTCGGGCCCCCAGGACAAATCACGATGCCCAAAATCGCACCCCAGAACGATCGAGCAATTCAGACTCTCATCGACGCCCTCAACGAAGATCTGGCGCGCGAATACCAGGCCATCATCGCCTACGTCGTCTACAGCAACGTCCTTTCCGGCGCCCAGTACATGAACATTGCCGGTGAGCTCAGGCTCCACGCCGCTCAGGAGCTCCAGCACGCCCTCATCATCGCCGACCAGATCGACTATCTCGGCGGGATGCCCACCGCTACGCCCAAACCCGTCCGGCTCTCAAAGAAAGCCGAAGAGATGCTCCGCTTCGACCTCGACAACGAGACCGAAACCATCCGCAATTATCGCCAGCGCGTCCATCAGGCTGAAGCCGTCGGCCACTACGCCCTCGCGGAGCAGCTCCGCCAGATCATTGCCCAGGAGCAGGAACACCAGCACGACCTTGCCACCGCCCTCGGCATCGACGTGCCCAAAGTCTTTTCCTCAGGCGCCTGACCGTTGCGATCGCGTTCGTCATCCTTCGCCGCGATATGACCGGCGAAGGATCCTCCCGGCGCGCTAAACTGCCCCCATGCCTCTGGTCTTCACTACGTCGTACGTCGAAGATTCGCGCGCGCTCTTCGCTCAGTACAAGTCGCTGGCCGAGCGCGCCGTCGCCCAGGTTTCCGACGAACAGCTGTTTGCCGCAATCGATCCCGAGGCCAACTCCATCGCCATCGTGATGAAGCACATGGCCGGGAACATGCTCTCGCGCTGGACCGACTTTCTGACCAGCGACGGCGAAAAGCCCACGCGCGATCGCGATCGGGAGTTCGAGAATCCGCCCGCCACGCGCGCCGCGCTGCTGGCGCTGTGGGAATCCGCCTGGGCAGTACTCTTTTCGGCTCTGGAGCCGCTCACCGACGCCGACCTCGCCCGCACCGTGACCATCCGCGGCGAAGCCCATTCCGCGATGCAGGCCATCAACCGCCAGGTCGCGCACTACTCCATGCACATCGGCCAGATCGTCCTGCTCGCGAAGCATTTCGCCGGAGCGCACTGGCGAACGCTGAGCGTGGCCCGCGGCGCGTCGGCCGAATTCAACCGCAAAGTGGCTGCCGGAGAAACCAGCCAGCGGTAGATGCAGCGATGCGGGCGGTCGACGTGACCAGCGCATGATGAGTCCTCACCGCGCACGAACTGGCCCCGAGACCGTACAATTTCGGACATTCCACCGAGGTCGCCCAGGAACCATGCCCATCCGTCGCTCCGTTATCGCGCTTGCTCTCGCCTTCACGCTTCCGGGTTCCGTCGCTGCACGGGCACAGTCATCTTCCACGCCCGATTTCGCCGCGCTGACACCGCAGACCGCGCAAACCCTCGCCAACGACGAGCCCGCGCGCGAGCCGCACGCCATGGTGGTGACCGTGCACCATCTCGCTACCGATGCCGGCGTGCAGGTGCTGAGAGAAGGCGGCAACGCCGTGGACGCCGCCGTCGCGGTAGGCTTTGCCCTCGAAGTCGTCTATCCCTTCGCCGGCAACATCGGAGGCGGGGGTTTCATGCTCATCCACGAGCGCTCAGGCCAAAACATCTTCCTCGATTACCGGGAGGAGGCTCCGCTCGCCGCGACGCCGAACATGTATCTCGACGCCCACGGCAACGTAATTCCCGACGCGAGCACGATCGGCTACCGCTCCATCGGCGTCCCCGGCTCCGAGGCCGGGCTGGTGTACGCGGAGCAGCACTACGGACGGCTGACACTGCAGAAGGCGATGGCCCCCGCCATCCGGCTGGCCGCCGACGGCTTTATCCTCACGCCTGAAGAAGCCCACGGGCTGCAGCGCACGATCCTGACAAAATTCAAAACTTCCCACGAGATCTATCAGCGGGACGGCAACTTCTACAAAGCCGGCGACCGCTTCCGCCAGCCGCTCCTTGCGGCCACGCTGCGCAAGATCGCAGCGGACCCGTCGGACTTCTACCACGGCCCGATGGCCCGGCAGATCGCCGCCGCGATCCAGAAGGGGGGCGGACTGATCACGGCGGAGGATCTTGCGCGGTACAAGGTGAAGCTCCGCGAGCCCATCATCGGGCACTACGGCGGATACACGATCTACAGCGCGCCTCCGCCATCCTCCGGCGGCATCACGCTCATGGAGACGCTGAACATCCTCTCCGGCTTTAACCTCAAAGCGCTGCCCGACCGCTCGCCCCAGGACATCCACCTCATCGTCGAAGCCTTCCGCCGCGCCTACATGGACCGCAACGCTTACCTCGGCGATCCCGACTACGTCCATCTGCCCATCGCGCGGATGCTCAGCATGAAGTACGCCGCCGCGTGGCGCGCCACCATCCCGGCGAAGAAGGCCACGCCGTCGGCTTCGCTGGTCCGCCCCGCCGGATTTCTTCCGCCGCCGGCCGCGATGAAGGACGTTCGCCAGGAAGCGACGGACACCACGCACTACTCGATCATGGACGGCGAAGGCGATGCGGTCGCCGTGACCACAACGCTGAACGGGGCATTCGGCTCGGGTGTCACCGTTCCGGGGCTCGGCTTCCTGCTCAACGACGAGATGGACGATTTCGCCTCGAAACAGGGCGTACCCAACATGTACGGACTGATTCAGGGACCGGCGAACTCCATCGCACCCGGCAAGCGTCCGCTCTCCGCCATGACGCCGACCATCGTACTACGCGACGGCAAAGTTGCCATGGTGCTCGGTTCGCCCGGCGGAGGCACCATCATCACCACCGTCGCCAACATTTTTCTGAGCGTTGCCGATCACGGACTGAACATCCAGCAGGCCGTGGATGCGCCGCGCTTCCATAATCAGGACCTGCCGGATTCGGTCTGGCTGGAGCCAGGCTTCTCCGACGCCACCACATCCGCCCTGCGCGGCATGGGTTACAAGCTGGAGTTTCCCGGCAGATGGGGCAACGGGGAGTGCATCGAGGTCGATCCGAGGACCGGCATGCTGGAAGCCGGCCAGGACCACCGCTCGAACTACGGCAAAGCGGGCGGCTACTGATCGACGGCGGCGCTGGTCACTCACCCGCCAGCGGTAACCTTCCAATGGTCTGACCACTGGTTTATCCTCGCTTCCGAGAGCACAATTTCTTTGGAACCATCTTTCTGGAGACATTCATGCCTGACGCTTCCTGCGATATCGGCCTGATCGGCCTTGCTGTGATGGGACAGAATCTCGTCCTCAACATGAACGACCACGGCTTCAAGGTCGCCGTCTTCAACCGCACGGTGTCGAAGGTCGACGATTTTCTGGCGAACGAGGCGAAAGGCACCCAGGTGGTGGGCGCCCATTCGCTGCAGGAATTCGTCTCGCTGCTGAAGCGGCCGCGCCGCGTAATGCTGATGGTGAAGGCCGGCGAGGTGGTCGACCAGAACATCGAGCACCTGCTTCCTCTGCTCGAGCGCGGCGACATCATCATCGACGGAGGCAATTCCCTTTTCACGGATTCCAACCGCCGCACGAACGATCTCGCGGCCCAAGGGATTCTGTTCATCGGCACCGGCGTTTCGGGCGGCGAAGAAGGCGCGCGCTTCGGGCCGTCGATCATGCCGGGCGGCAATCCTGAAGCGTGGCCGCACGTGAAGCCGATCTTCCAGGCAATCGCCGCCAAGGTCGACGCGAGCGGCAAAGCCACCACTTCCGACGGACAGGGAACGCCATGCTGCGACTGGGTGGGCGACCAGGGCGCGGGCCATTACGTGAAGATGGTGCACAACGGCATCGAGTACGGCGACATGCAGCTGATCTGCGAGGCCTACGACGTGCTGCAACACGCGCTGAACGCATCCCCCGGCGAGCTCTCGCAGATCTTTACGGAGTGGAACAAGGGAGAGCTGGACAGCTACCTGATCGAAATCTCCTCGGAAATCTTTGCCAAAAAGGACGACGATGGCTCGCCGCTCGTGGATAAGATTCTGGACACGGCCGGCCAAAAGGGCACGGGCAAGTGGACGGTGAACAGCGCGCTGGATCTGGGCATGCCGGTGACGCTCATCAGCGAAGCGGTTTTTGCGCGGTGTTTGTCGGCGATCAAAGAGGAGCGGGTGGAAGCCTCGAAGATATTGCAGGGGCCGACGGGCCAGGCGGGGATCGCGGACCGCGCGGACCTGATCGAGAACGTGCGGCGCGCGCTGTACTGCTCGAAGATCATTTCGTACGCGCAGGGGTACATGCTGCTGCGCCAGGCTGCGAAGGATTTCGGGTGGCGCGTGAATATGGGGGGCATCGCGCTCATGTGGCGCGGAGGCTGCATCATCCGCAGCCGCTTTCTGGGCAAAATCAAAGAGGCGTACGAGAAGAACGCGGCGCTCGACAACCTGCTCTTCGACAGCTTCTTCTCGGGGGTGCTGAACGAGTATCAGGCTTCGTGGCGCAAGGCTGTGGTGAAGGCCATCGCGCTTGGCGTGCCGGCTCCGGCGTTTTCCACGGCGCTGTCGTTTTACGACGGATACCGGACCGCGCGGCTGCCCGCCAACCTGCTGCAGGCGCAGCGCGACTTTTTCGGCGCGCATACATACGAACGCGTGGACCAGCCGCGCGGCCAGCACTTCCACACTAACTGGACCGGACGCGGCGGGAGAGTTTCGTCGTCGACGTATAACGTGTAGCTTTCCAGAGCCTTTAGATGGGAGCGGTTCCGGGGAATTTCTCCCCGCCGGGTCAGCGGACTGAAGGGCGGGAGCGGAAGTCGGCGTCGTATGTAACTCCGAGACCGCTGAGCATGAGGGCGGCTTTGACCAGCGCCGCGCGTTTGTGCGACAGCCGCTGGAGCTTGAGCTCACGGCTTTCGGCGGAATCGAACTTCTCATCCTCCCCGCAACCGAGGATTCTGCGATCGATGACCGCGATGGAGTGATGCAGATCTTTCAGAGCGTACTTGCTGAAGGCATTGGCTTCCATGGAACCTCGCGTTCCCCTGCTGGTAGAGATTTCGTGTGGAAGATCGGCGGGAAACAGAGGCGGCAGGTGCGGGTTGGAAAGAACTGCCGGACTCGGATCGGGTCAAGCTTCATGTATCGGGGAAGCAGTTCATGGAAACCGAGCGAAGCTGCCCCATCCAAATAACATCTACTCACTGAGATGCGGAATAGTTCGTCAGGCTTGCCGAATTTGGCTTATATTTCGCATCTCACCCGCTGAGGCCAACATGAAAGCAGCGACAATCGTTGGAATTCTCCTCATTGTGCTCGGAATCGTGGGTTTCGCGATGGGGGGAATCAGCTACACGCACAGCAAAAAGGATGTGGACATGGGCCCCATTCAGGTATCGCATAAGCAGACGCATACTATCCCTATCTCCCCTGTCCTGAGCACTATCTCGCTGATCGCCGGTGTGGGCTTAGTCATCGTTGGCGTGCGGGCTAAGTA
>DAHUYD010000009.1 GCA_027315385.1 Acidobacterium sp. | reverse complement strand
CTCCCGGCAAACTGGCCGGGCTGAAATCCGTATCGGATAAGCGGGGCGTCATCGCCGCCGCCGCCATGGACCAGCGGGGATCGCTGCGCAAATCGCTGGCGAAGGAAAAGGGCGTGGCCGATGTGCCGGAGTCCGCCCTCGTCGAGTTCAAGGAACTCGTTACCGAGGTCCTGACGAAGCACGCCTCCGCCATCCTGCTCGATCCGGAGTTCGGCCTGCCCGCCAGCAAGCGCCGCAACGGCAAGGGCCTCCTGCTGGCCTACGAGAAGACCGGCTACGATGCCGCCCTGCCTGGGCGGCTCCCCGACCTCCTCGACCTCTGGAGCGTCCGCCGGCTCAGGGAAGCTGGCGCCGACTGCATCAAGGTCCTCCTCTACTACACGCCCCTCGAGAAATCCGCCATCAACGATCACAAGCACGCCTGGGTCGAGCGCATCGGCGACGAGTGCCGCGCCCACGATATCCCGTTCTTCCTCGAGACCGTCGGCTACGACGTCCATGGCGAGGGCGAAAAGTCCCTGGCCTACGCCAGGCGCAAGCCCGACATCGTCACCGGCTCCATGGAGGAGTTCGGCAAGGAGCGCTACGGCGTCGACGTCCTCAAGGTCGAAGTGCCCATCCAGATGGAGTTCGTCTCCGGCACAAAGTCCTTCAAGGGCGAGGAAGCCTACACCCGCAAGCAGGCCCTCGAGCACTTCCGCCTGTCCGCCTCTTCCACCCACAAGCCGTTCATCTATCTCTCGGCCGGCGTCTCCAACCCCGTTTTCATCGAGACCCTCGAACTCGCCGCCGAATCCGGTGCATCCTTCAACGGCGTCCTCTGCGGCCGCGCCACATGGAAGGACGGTATCGCCGTCTACGCAAAGCAGGGCGCGAAGGCTTTCGAGGAGTGGCTGAACACGAAGGGCGTCGAGAACATTGAGAACGTCAATCAAGCCCTGAAGGCCGCGAGCTCGTGGTACGACAAAGTGCACGCGCCGGCGCTGGTGTAGCGGCAGTCCATCATCGCTCGCAGTTCGTCGTCAGCCAGGCGCCGGGGCCATGCTCCGGCGCTTTGGCGCGCCGGCGGGTAAAACGGCAAAGGCGAATCGCAGGAGCAGGTCCGTAGCTTCAGCCGCGCCCAACCGGGCCGTCAGCAAAACCTCAGCCAAGCTTCCTCACGCCGCCGCCTGCTCCGCCGCAATGGCCGCAGCCTTCGGCGCCAGGCACACCCGCGCGCTCAGCACCACCAGCGAAATCCACAGCAAATCCGCGATCAGCAGATGCGCCATCTGCAGCGCCGTCGGCGTCAGCAGCACCAGATCCGCCAGGCCCAGCCAGTATTGGACGATCAGCAGCACCACCACCCCGACCGCCAGCCGCCGATCCGCCGCGCGCGCCATCGACCGCACCGCCAGCCACACCAGAAAAATCCCGGCCAGCAGGGCGAACGCCGGATGCAGCCACCGAATCCGCAGCAGCCACGAACTGCCCGCCGAGAAATCCCTCGCCATGGCGCGCATCAGATTGTGCGCCGGATAGAGCGTGTCGCCCAGCGCGGCCAGCGATCCGGTTACGCCGACCAGCAGCACGGAAACCAGTCCCGTGATGGCCAGCCCTGGCGCGCGTATCGCGATATTCCCGCGCATCGTGCCGCTGCTCCGCGACAGAAAATGAGCCGTCAGCGTCAGCGCCGCCAGCAGCAGCAGGGTATTGGTCAGGTGCAATCCCAGATAAAACGCCCGCGCCGGAGACGCATTGTTCGCTGTCAGCCCCAGCTCCACCAGCAGCGCGCCCAGCAGCGCTTCATTGAACGTCAGCACCAGCACGGCCACGGCCCAAGCCCGCGCCAGATGCCTTTTCGGCGCGGCACGAAACGTCCAGATCGCCAGCGCAACCACGCACAGCACGTCGATCCCGCTCGTCGCCCGGTGCGCCAGCTCGATCATCGCCGCAATGGTCGGATGTTGCAGCACTACCGTGCCCTGGCACAGCGGCCAGTGCTCGCCGCAGCCATTGCCCGACCCGGTCGCGCGCACTGCCGCGCCCCACACGATCACGGCGACGTTGTACGCGACCACGCCCCAGGCAAACCGCCTCAGCGCCGGGCGCGTCGGATTTTCGTTGGGAACCATCCGGAGGGAATCCGCAGATTCGATTCTATCGCCGGTTGCCGGGCCGCTGACCCGCACGCCGGTTGCCTGCTGAATTTCGCGTCCCCTGCGCAACTCGCCCCGCTCTCGCGCCATCCTGCTAAGTTATGACGAAACCTTATCGATGGATGACAGCAATCCTGGCCGCGGCGCTCGTGCTGGCCCCGGCCTATGCCGCTACTGGCGCCCTCCCGGGTCAGACTGCGCAGCAGGATATGCAGAACGCCGGACACCATACGAAACAGGCCGCGAACGATACGGGGCATGCAGCAAAGAAGACCTCGAAAAGAGCCGCGCACGCTACAAAAAAGAATTCAAAGAAAGCCTGGCACGCCACCAAACGCGGAACAAAGAAGGCCGCGCGCAGGACCGGGAACACGGCGAAGGGCGCGGCACGCGGCGCAAAAAAAGGCGCTCAGCAGCCCGCCAACCCTCAGCAGTGAATCTCCCGAGCACTCAGGGAGAACATTGCAGGGCCCGAAGTTAAAGCCACTCCGCTGGCTGCGTCCCAGTCGCATCCAGAGAAATGCCACGCGCGCCGGAGGCGCACCGCGGATTAGCCCAGCCCTTTTGTGCCGGGGCTGGGCTGGTGCGCTGACCGGATGATGTGTTCCCCTTGCGCGAAGCGGTCCCGCGCAGCGGGACGGCGGTAGAAGCCCCGGCCTTCAGGCCGGGGGAACAGGCAACTCTAAAGCATTGGGCCTTTAGGCCCGGATAACTTCATCAGGTCACAGAACTAGATCATCCCGAAGTAGTGCCCCAGCCCCACGCTGAAAAGAAAACATCCGTACAGCGCGTGCTCCAGCGACGACACGTACCCTGATCGCGTGTTGTGGTAGCGCGTGGCAAACAACAGCCCTCCCGGCAGCGTCAGCGCCGGCGCGATCCAGTTGTGAAACACGATGTGCGAAAAGCAAAACGCCGCTCCGCCCGCCACGATCAGCGCCACCGCCTTTTGGTTCGGCTTCATTCGCAGCAGCGGCGCGTAGCGGTGAAAGAGAAACACCCGGTAAACCACCGTCTGCGGCACAACCGATACCAGCGGATACGTGATCAGGATCAGCGCCCACAGGAACGGATGGTGGCGCGGCAGCCAGAACAGCAGGTGAGGCGCATAGGTATGCACCAGAGCCGCGATCATGATCACCCCAGCCGCAAAGAGCGCCAGAATCTGCGGAAGCTGCTGCCGCAGCGGTCCCGTATTCCACAATTGCTGCCGGTCGAACGTGGGATCCGTTAGCAGCAGAGTCAGGCAGAACGCCGCCGCCAGCCACAGCATCTCCACTGCGTTCAGCCCATCCGTCCACCGCATCCACAGCGCCAGCGGACCTGCGATGTACAGCAGGATGAACTCCATCGTCAGATACGCGCGCGATTGCGCCGCCGCCGCATTCCTCGGCGATGCCGCCTCGGCCGGAGCAGGGAAGTGCAGCACCCGGGCCGGCTGCGGCGTCACGGGGGATGGCGCCGGGTTGCCCGCGGGCTGCGATGCGGCAACGAATCCGGGTCCGGATTGTGGGCCGAACTTCGATTCCCGGTTCGGTTCCGCCGACGACTGAGGGGCCATTGTCAGTTTCCGGCCGCGGTTCCGGAATCGTTCGAGTTATCCGGACGCCAGCTCTTTGGCGCGCTGCGACGCGCGCATAACGGCTTTGATGAGAGTTACGCGCAATCCGCCCTCCTCCAGCTCCAGAATTCCGTCAATCGTGCACCCGGCGGGCGTCGTCACGGCATCCTTCAGCAAAGCCGGATGGTAGCCCGTCTCCAGCACCATCTTCGCGGCGCCGAAAGTGGTCTGCGCCGCCAGCAGCGTCGCGATGTCCCTGGGCAGTCCCACCTTCACCCCTGCCTCCGCCAGCGACTCCAGAATGATGTAAATGAACGCCGGCCCGCTGGCGCTCAGCCCCGTCACCGCGTCCATGTGCTTCTCGTCCACCACCACGGTTCGCCCCACCGCGGCAAACAGGCTTTCCGCCAGTTCCATATGCTCGGGGCGCACATACCGTCCGCGGCACAGCGCGGAAATCCCCGCCCCCAGCATCGACGGCGTATTCGGCATCGCCCGGACCACCGGAACCTCCTCCACCGCCGCGCGCTCAATCGCTTCCGTCCGCACCGACGCGGCAAAGGAAATCAGCAGCTTCTCCGGCGTCAATGCCGGACGGATCTCCTCGACCAGCGCCGGCACCTGGAGCGGTTTCACCCCCAGCAGGATCACGTCAGCCGCGCCGGCCGCAGCCAGATTGTCGGTGGAAACCTGAATGCCCCACTGCGCGGAAAGCGCCGAGGCGCGCTCCGCGTGAGCCACGGTGGCCAGCAGTCGCTCGGGAGAAAGGATTTGCTGCTTCAGAAATGCCTGCAGCAGTATGCCGCCCATTTTGCCCGCGCCCAGAACTGCCACGCGCGCGCTGGAGAGGTTCACTGAGTTATCAGCCATGGTCTCTTCAGCATACCCAGGCCCGCCGCATGGCGCCGGAATCCCCAGCCGCCCATCGCGCGTTATTGCTTCGTCTCAGGCCTGTTGATCCACCCTGCCACCCGATCTGTCAGCATATCCAGCGGCAGCGCCCCCGCTCCAGTCACCTCCTGGTCGAATGCCCTCAGATCGAATCGTGCCCCGAGCGTCCTCTGCGCGGCAGCCCGCAGGCCCAGGATCTCCAGCTCGCCCGTTTTCGCAGCCAGCGCCGCTCCCGGCTCCGCGATGATCCGGTCGACTGCTTGCCCCATCGCGGCGTCGCTCAGCCCGGAATGGACGTGGTAATAATCGATCGCCTGCTGCCGCGTCCAGTGGTCCGCGTGGATCCCCGTATCGGCCACCAGCGCAATCGAAGCCTGCTCGTCGTATTCCAGCCGCGCCACCTCGGCATACGGATCCTGAAAGAGCCTCGCATCCTCACCCAGTTGCACCGCGTACAGTCCCCAGCCTCTCGTGAACGCTGGAATCGTCAGCCACCGGCGAAATCCAGGCAGGCTCGTCTGCTCGCGCGCCATCCACCTCTGGAATGCTTCCCCGGGCAGCACGCGGTCGTACACGATGCTCTGCACGTCCGCCAGCGACCGATGCTGCGGATCTCCGGTATTCACGTACAGCGTGCCCCCCCGCGCGCCCGGCTCGAAATACGCCGCCCCGTAACTCGATTCCATCCACGACGGCATCGCTTCCACATCCACTCGCATCGACGGCGCGGCTCTGAACAGCTCCGGCAAATTGGCGCTCGCCTGTGCCAGCTCTTTCCGGTACGCGCCCACAAGCTGCGCCGCGCTCGCCGCCTGCAGATGCGGATCGGCCGCCATGGCCGCCCGCAGCGCGGCCAGCGTCGGATACCCCAGCTTCTTCGCGAGCGCCAGCTCCGCGTCCTCGTCTTTGCTCACCCAGCTCTCGCCAAACTGGTGAATCTGCGCCGCCGTAAAATCGCCGGTCGTCTCCTGCTTGATGAGGAACGCGTAATTCGCTTCCCCATCCGGAAGCGCCCACTCCCCATCCTCCCCGCGCGCGGCGGGGATGTACACCGCCTGTAGAAACTTCGCAAACCGCTGGTAGGCCGGATACACCTGCTTCGCGATCGCTGTCAGCACCTCCTGCCGCAGGGCCGCCTGATCCGCCGCCGCAATTGTGGCAGGGAACTCGCGCAGCGGAGCCGCAAACGGGCTGTCTTCCGGCTTCATTGCCAGAAGCGCGCTGATCTCAGTGAGCAGCTGCTCCAGCGTCGACTTCGGAGGCACGCGCTTGTCTTCGATCCCGATCATGATGTTGTCGGTGATCTGTCGAAACGCCGATGGCGCCCTGTCCAGACGGTTGGTGTAGGCGTCGTAGTCCTCCGCGGTCGCGAACCTCAGCTGTTCCGCAATCCTCGGCAGCGTCGCCGGAAGCCCGGTGAACGCCGTCACCGGCATCTCCCACGGCTTAAACGGCGAAGCCTCCTGCGCCCGCATCAGCTCGCGGATCATCAGGTCCCGGCTCAGAATCTCCTGCTCCGGCATGCCGGCCGTGTCGATCCCCGCCAGTTTCGCGACGTACTGCGCATCCCCGGCCATCTGATTGTTGTACGTCGCCACCGAGTAATCCGGCAGCTGCGCACTGTAGTGGTCGTCGCCAATACGCGACGCCAGCAGCGGTGAGTGGCTGAGTTGGTCCTGCCAGATCTCCTCCAGCAGGTCGTTCAGCGATTTTGTGCGGGAAGCCAGATCCGCCTGAGCGACGCTGGCTGCTGAAACCGGCAGGCTCTGTGCTGGCGCAATAACAGATCCGGCAACAAAAATGGCGAACGGCAGTATGCGGAAATTCATGGAAAGGCTTGAGAACAGGATACAGGCAGGCGGTGAATCCCCGCGCCGGCCTTACGCCACTGCGGCGCTGACTTCTTCCTCTGCGGCAGCTGTTTCCCCGGTCGGCATCACGATCGAGAACACTGTCCCCGATCGCAGCGCCCCGCAAAGGGTGCGCACCTGCATCTTCCAGCCATTCCGCCGCACAATTTCCCCGGTCACCCACAGCCCAAGTCCGGTCCCGGTCTCGCCCTTGGTCGTCACGAAAGGTTCGAAGATGCTCGGCAGCAGCGAGCGCGGGATACCCGCCCCGGTGTCCCCGATGGTAAGCCGCACGCGCTGGCCGCCAGGTCCTGGCTCCATAGAAAGGCGCAGCCGCAGCCGCCCCCCGTGCCGCATCGCGTCGATCGCATTCCCCACAATATTGGCGATCACCTGACGCAGCTCGCCAGGGCTCGAAAGTACGGTCGCATGGGGAGCGAACACCTCGAGGTTTGCCTCCACACCCGCCGCCGTCAGCCGCGAGTGATACAGCACCAGCACCGAGCGCAGCACGCTTTCCACCTGCGTGTCCACCGGATGATTGGGCTCGCGGTAGAAGCGCAGCGTGTGCCGCGTGATCTCTGCCACGCGCGCCAGCTCCTGGTCCGCTGCCTCCAGATACCGTTTTCCTCTCTCCATGTCCTCGCAGTCGCGCATCAGGTACAGCAGATTGGTAACGGCCTCCAGCGGATTATTGATCTCGTGCGCGATGCTCGCCGCCAGCCGTCCGGTTACCGCCAGCTTCTCCGAACGCCGCAAAGCGTCCTGCGCGCGCGCGTACTGCGCCATCTGTTCGCGAATCTGATATTGCCGCAGTCGCCCGCGCAGCGCGATCTCCAGCGTGCTCAGCAGCGTCTCCGGCCGAATCGGCCGCTCCAGCAGAAAGATGTTTCCCAGCGGTTGCCGCAGCGTCCGCAGGCGTTCGCTTTCTATAGTTACCCGGCCCCCCACCGTGAGCACGATCAGAGGAAAATCCGACCACGGCGGCTGCCCGTCGATCACCGCGCGCAGCCGCGTGATCGCTCCCTCTGAGAGCGCCTCCTCGGAGATGATCGCCGCGCCCGCGCCGCGCCCGATTTCAATACACAGATCCTCCGCCGAGGCTGCCGCATGCCACGGCATCCCGCGCCGCCCCAGCAATCCCGCGATCAGGATCGTGTCTTTCCCTGTGGGCGCGAGGATGATGGTGCGGCTGTCGTGAAACGAAGGCTTAGGCTCGGGAACCAGCGGTATCCTCCCGAAGGGTCGGCGATCCAACAAGTTTGGGTACTCCCGTGAGCACCCCTTCGAATTCCGTGAGCGCTTCGCCCACTCGAATGCTGCCTCCTTCCATGAACAGCTCGCGAATCGTCCGCTCGTGGGCGCCGCTGCGCTTCTTCACCACGGAAATCGCCTGGCGGATCTCGCCGCTCCGCTCGAAATACCGGAACAGCAGGATCGAGTCGGCCAGATAGCTCACATCCACCGGAGACTGCATCGAGCTGCCGATCACCCCGGACTGCGCCAGCGTGATGATCGTTGCGATCCCCTGTTGTCCCAGGTAGGACAAGAGCTCGTGCAGTTGCAGCGCCAGGAACTGCTCGTTCGGCATCGCGTTCAGCAGCCCGTTCAGGCTGTCGATGATCAGCACCCGCAGATCCTGCCGGTCCACCAGTGTGCGCACCTGCGAGATAAACTCCCCCGGAGACAGCTCGGCCGGGTCAACCTGCCGCATCTGCAGACTGCCGTCCGCCAGCAGCGGATCGGGGTTCAGTCCCAGCCCCCGCATCCGGTCGAGCATCGTCCCGATCGATTCGTCGAAATTGAAGACCATCGCCTTCTCGCCTCGCTTCGCCGAGTCATACGCGTAGTGGAAGGCCGTCGTCGATTTCCCGCACCCCGCCGGTCCCGCCAGCAGTGTGCTCGTTCCCGTGTCGATGCCGCCGCCCAGCAGAGCGTCCAGCTCCGTCAGACCGCTCGGAACCGGTTTCCGCTCGAATCCGGGCTTGTGTTCGGCGGCAACCAGACGCGGGAATATGTCCAGCCCCCCGCTGCGAATCACGTAATCGTGATATCCCTCGCGGAATGCCGATCCCCGCAGCTTGTGAACCATGATCCGTCGCCGGTTGATGCCGTAATCCCGCCCGATGCTCTGCATCATGATCACCCCATGCGCAATGCTCTGGAGCTGCAGATCGTTGTTGCTGTCGCTGGTGCGGTCGTCCAGCATCAGCACTGTGATATTGCGGCCGGACAGATGCCGCTTCAGCGCCAGAATCTGGCGCCGGTACTTCAGCGGATCCCGCGCCAGCATCCGCAGTTCGGCCAGCGAATCGAAGACAAGCCGCTCCGGCCCCACCTCGTCCACCTTTTGCAGAATGGACGCAATCGTATCCGCCAGCTCCACTTCCGAGGGATGGAATACCGTGTACTGCGCCTCCGGCTTCAGGTCGTCTTCCGGAGGAATCAACTCGAAGATCTGCAGTCCCTCCGTATTCCACCCGTGCGACCCCGCCACCTGCTGCAGCTCTTCGGTCGACTCCGACAGCGTGACGTAAAGAACCGTCTCGCCATTGCGGATGCCCTCCAGCAGAAATTGCAGCGCGAGCGTCGTCTTGCCTGTCCCCGGATCCCCCTCGATCAGGTACAAATGCCCCTGGGGAAAGCCGCCGTGCAGAATATCGTCGAGGCCGTCGATTCCCGTCTTCAGATGGTTGACTCTCGAATGCTGATGCTGGACAAATGAAATATCGGCCCTCGCTGCCTGCGCTGGGCCGAATCCTGCCGCCTTACCGGTCACCTTGCTTCGTCTCCAAATCGTTGAACAGTGCTTCAGGGAAACAATCCCAGACTGCCAGCCACTCCCAAAAAAGGCTGCACGATTCGATGCCGCGACGATTTTGCCGGGTTGCATCGCGCCCCGCTCGGCCCCCGTCAGCGTTCCCTTGCGGCCCCTCCCGTCTGCAGCAGCCGGTACAACGTCGACCGGCTGATGCCGAGCAGGCGCGCCGCGCGCACCTTGTTCCCGTCGCACCGCCCCAGCACCCGGGTGAAGAATGGCTCGATCCAGATTTGCATCCTCCGCCGCCGGCTCCGCGGCCGCCCCCGGCTCCATCCTGGCCGCCCACTGTAGCCGCGGCAGATCCACCGGACGAATCCACTGGCCTGGACATTCCACCGCGGCCGCCGAGATTGCCGACTCCAGCTCCCGCAAATTCCCCGGCCACGCATAAGCCGACAGCCGCGCCAGCGTGCCCGGCGCAAACCCGCGCAGTACCCGCCCGTGCTCCTTCATCCACCGGCGCAGAAATATCGCCGCCAGCAGCGGAATATCCTCGCGGCGCTCGCGCAGCGGCGGCAGCACGAAACGGATCGCCGTCAGGTGACCGGCAAGGTCGGAGCGGAAGCCTCCGGCAACCGCCAGCCGGCGCAGCGGCTGCGAAGCTCCCGCCACCAGCTGCAGCGGCCCGCCCGTTGCCCCCAGACGCAAACGCTCGTGCGCCGCCCGTTCCAGAAAATCCCTCAATTGCCGCTGCTGCTCCCCTGACAGCTCATCGACCCGCGACAGCCACAGCAGTCCCTTGCAGGCTTGCTGCCAGAATGTTCCCGGACTCTCCAGAAACTCCGCCGCCGTGAACGGCGCAAAAGGACCCGCTCCCGCCGGTCCCAGACTGTGCAGCGTTTGCGCGGTCAGCAGCTTGCCCGTGCCACCCTCCCCTTCCACCGTTGCCACACGGAAATGCGGCGCCGTCGCCTTCATCCGGGAAAACAGCTGCTGCATCGCGAGGCTACGGCCACCCATCGCCCCCAGCATCCATGCCTCTGGCTGCAGCACATCCGGCCGCGGAATTTCCGCCGGATACGCCTCTCCATCCTCGGCCGGGATCGATCCCTCCCAGTTGCCCACTCCGCCTCCCGGGCTCTCTGCCTCGATCTCGGTCTCGATCTGTGCTGGATACACGGCCCTGGTCCTCTCCCTTGCTCCTCTTATCGGCTGTCCCCCCCGGCGAGATGAAAGAAAGGGCCGTACTTTGATTGAGCAACGGTAATTCTCCGGTTACCAGTCGCCTCACTCAGCCCCGATCCGCACAAAATAAAGACCCATGCCCCACTACCCCCTTTCGAACCGCGGGCATCGTACCTGAGCGTCCCGGCGCGCCAGCTCACACCAGTGCTCCCGTCGGGCGAACCCACGGAGCGTGCTATGAAAGCTTTGCTGAAAGCCGGCCTTCTTCTCGTGCCGGTCCTTATGCTCGGCCTGTCGCCGGCCCCATTGACCGCCCAGTTCGGTATCTCGATCTCTGTCAACACCGCGCCGCCGCCCCTTCCCGAGTACAGCCAGCCGCCCTGCCCTTACCCCGGCTATCTTTGGGAGCCCGGTTACTGGTCCTGGGGCCCCGATGGCTACTACTGGGTCCCCGCCGTCTGGGTCATGCCGCCCCAGCCCGGCCTCTTCTGGACCCCAGGATACTGGGCCTTCGAAAACGGCGGCTACATGTGGAACGATGGCTACTGGGCTCCCCAGGTCGGCTTTTACGGCGGCGTCGACTACGGCTATGGCTACCCCGGCGAGGGTTTCTACGGCGGCATGTGGCAGGGCAACACCTTCCGCTACAACACCGCCTATTGGCATGTGGATCGAAATCGGATCCACGAATTCTATGACCGGCGCGAGAACTTCCGCGAAACCCACGACCGCGCCAGCTTCAATGGCCGCGGCGGCATCGAGGCGCGGCCCACTCCCCAGGACGAACGGGCGATGCACGCGCGCCACTTCCAGCCCACTGCCCGCCAGAGGCAGTACCGCGATACGGTCGCTCGCGATCCGCAATACCAATACAAAACGAACCACGGAAGGCCTCCGCACGCGGCCGTGAGCCGCATCAGTGCCGTGTCCCCGCGTAACCAGCAGCGCCCTGTGCCGAATGCGCGCCAAAACACGCGCCCCGGCAACCAGCACTACGGCAACCCGCGCTCCGGCAACATACGTCCCGGCAACCAGCCCCCCTATCGGCAGTCCCGCCCGCCAGCCGCGCGCGTGCAGCGCCAGGTGTCCCCGCCCGGGCGCTCCGTTCCGTCTCGTCCTCAGGCTCTTCAGCCCAGGCCCCGCGCGCCGGAGGCGCCGCGTCCGCAGGCTCGGCCGGCGCCGCGGCCTCAGGCGCGGCCAGCCCCACAGCCTCGCCCGCAAAATCGGCCCGCACAGCCCCAGCGGAACGCCCCCACGCCTCATCCCGGAGCGCCTCCGCAGGCTCCCGAGAAACCTCAGCCGCAGGGTTGATTGCGGGCATCCCCCCAACACAAAGGGCAGGCTCTCAGGCCTGCCCTTTCACTTCCGGAGTTTGCTCCCGTTCCAGGTTCTAAGAATGCCTGCCGCGCGACGAAGGCTGATCCGAGAAAATCCTGCCGTCGCGAATATGCACCACGCGATGCGCGTACTCCGCAATATCCGCCTCATGCGTCACCAGCACGATCGTGTTCCCGCGGCTGTGCAGCTGGTCGAACAGGGCCATGATCTCCACCCCCGTCTTCGAGTCCAGATTGCCCGTCGGCTCGTCCGCCAGAATGATCGACGGATTGTTGACCAGGGCGCGCGCGACCGCCACGCGCTGCCGCTGCCCGCCGGAGAGCTCGTTGGGCTTGTGCATCATGCGCTCGCTCAGCCCCACTGAGTCGAGCGCGCCTCGCGCTCTCTGGTCGCGCTCCTCCGCCGGCGTGCCGTTGTAGATCAGCGGCAGCTCCACATTATGCAGCGCCGTGGCGCGAGCCAGCAGATTGAACGTCTGGAATACAAAGCCGATTTCCTTATTCCGAATCCGGGCCAGCTCATCGTCGTTCAGCTCGCTCACCAGATGCCCGTTGAGCCAGTATTTGCCCTTCGATGGCGTGTCCAGACAGCCGATCAGGTTCATCAGCGTCGACTTGCCGGAGCCCGATGGCCCCATGATCGCCACGTATTCGCCACGGGCGATGCGCAGCGAGATTCCCTGCAGCGCATGAACCTGCTGCTCGGATCCCATGTCGTACGTTTTCCAGAGATCCTCGACCACGATGATATCGGCCGGCCCGGCGCCCGAGGCTGCGCCGGCTTGTGTTTCCGGAGTTGTCTGTGACGCCATGCCGGCTCCTGTCGTGCTGCCAGTGTACTGTGTGGCCTCCGGTTTTCCGCCCCCGGCCCGCCCCATTCTTATGTGGATGAGGAATTGTCCTTCGGCAGCGCCGCCAGCGACGTGTCTTCCTTCACCAGCGAGCCTTCCTTCATATCGCGCAGCACGCGATACGTCCCCGTTATGATGCGGTCGCCCGGCTTCAACCCGTTGACCACCTGGATCGTCGTCGCCCCGGTTACCCCCGTCTTCACCGGCACGAAGTAGGCGCGGTTCTTGCCCTTCACCTTGCGCACCACAAAAACCCCCTGCACCAGAGGCGATGGCGCCAGCGGATTCCCGGCGTTCGGGTTGGTCGCGGCCGATACCGTTTGCAGATGACCGGGGTTGTCCTTCAGGTGCTTCGGATCCCGCATCACCAGAGCTTCAATCGGAATGGCGACGATGTTCTTCTTGCTCGCCGTGATGATCTTCGCCTCGCAAGAAAGCCCCGGGCGCAACTCATCCGTGGGATGATCCAGCGCCACGACCACCTTGAAGTCCTTGGCCTCTTCCACCCCGCTGGTCGTCTCGCTGGTCGACTGTCCGGTGGACCGCAACAGCGCCTGGTCGCCTACCTCCGTTACGTGCCCCTTGAAGGTCTTGCCCGGAATCGCGTCCACCGTCACTTGCGCTTCCTGCCCAATCTGCACGTTCACGATGTCCGTCTCATCCACCTTCACCTCGGCGGTCACAACAGACATATCCGCCAGGGTCATGATCGTCGAACCCGCCGTGTCCTGGATGCCGGGCACCACCATTTCGCCCTGGCGGACCGGTTCATTCGTCACCACGCCGTCGAAAGGAGCAATCGAAATCGTCTGGTTGTAGACGTCCTTGTCGTAGGTCAGTGTCGCCTGCTGCGTCTTCAGCTTGGCTCGCGCCGAGGCCGTCTGCGCGATCGCCTGCGCCAGTTGATCCTTCGCCTGCGCTACGCTCGCCACATCCAGCTGATAGTTGGCCACCGCGGTATCGTAGTCCTGCTGCGACATCACCTGGTCTTTGTACAAAGCTATCGCGCGCTGGTACGCCAGCTTCTTCTGCACCAGATCGGCCTGGGCGTGCTGCACATTCGCCTGCGCCGACGTTTCCGCGGCAAGATACGAATTGATGTCCGTCCTCGCCGCCGCGATTGCAGCTTCCTGTCCGACAACATTCGCCCCCTGCTGCGTGTTCTCGATCGTGGCGATGATTTCGCCCTTGTGGACCTTATCGCCCTCTCTGGCATAGAGGTTCGTGACGCGGCCGATCGCATTCGCGCCGACGTTCACATAAACCTTCGGCCTGATTTGCCCCGTGGCGCTCACCACCGCCACCAGGTCCTGGCGGGTCACCGTGCCGATCAGGCATTTCGTATAACCGGCCTGCGCGCGCCACACGCTCCCGGCGATGATTCCCCCAACGAGCACGACCGCGCCCACTATGAGCAGGATTTTCTTCAAGGTGATTTCCCTCGCGATGGGCTACGCAAACTCGCCGGCGATAGTTCCCTCGGGTTTCATCCAAACGGGGCCGGATCGATCCGGTGTCCGCCCGCGGAGACACCGCTCCCCGCGCGCCTCTGCCCGAGTGCCCTGAGCTTTGGACGCCCCTCTTCCCGACTGGTATGTTGCCGAAAAATATTGCACCCCAATGATAACAGGCCGTCATCCTCCAAAGTCTGAACAGACTAAGGGGCAATGCACCCCCCAGGCCGAGCGCTCCGGCGAAGTCCGGCACCGCCTCCGAGTCCGGCACTGCGGGCATCCCTGCCCCCCGAACTCCGGTACCTCAATTTTCGAATCCCACGATGGAATTGCTTGAAAGGTGCGCTCCGGCCCCGTAAAATTGAGTACGCCCCAAGGAGCAGTAGTTCCTCATGTCCAGGCACCGAACCTCCCTTCTTAACGTCTTCCTCATCGCTTTGCTCGCTGCTTCCGCCGGTACCATCGTGCATGCCCAGAACCAGGATTCCCAGCAAACTCCTCCGGGGCAGAATCCACTCAAGCGCAAGCTCTCCAACAAAGAGCGCTTCCGGCAGCAAAAAGAACTCCATCAGGAACTCAGCGAGACCTACAAGAAGTGGCTCAACGAGGACGTTCGCTGGATCATCACGCCGCAGGAACGCAAGGCCTTCCTCAGCCTGAGCAACGACGAGGAGCGCGACGCCTTCATCGAGCAGTTCTGGCGCCGCCGCAACCCCAATCCTGACTCGCCCGATAACACCTTCCGCGACGAATATTACCGGCGTATTGCCTATGCCAACGAGCACTTCGCTGCCGGCGAGCCAGGCTGGATGACCGATCGCGGCATGATCTACATCAAGTACGGCAAGCCGGACAGCATCGACTCTCATCCCAGCGGCGGCCTCTATGAGCGGCCTATCTCCGAAGGCGGCGGCGAGACTTCCACCTTCCCCTTCGAGGACTGGCACTACCGCTTCATCCCCGGCATCGGCGAAAACATCAACATCGAATTCGTCGATTCCTGCATGTGCGGCGACTACGAGATGACGATGGACCGCTCCAAGAAGGACGCCCTGCTGCACGTCCCCGGCGGCGGTGAAACCCTCTACGAGCAGATGGGCATGGCCAAGAAGGCCGACCGCTTCAAGGGCGGCCTCGAAAACATCGGGCCTGGCCCCGATTCCGCCACCGAACAATCCAAGGAATTCGACCGCCTCGAACTCTACGCCAAACTGCAGGCGCCCCCCGTCATCCAGTTCAAGGACATGGACCTGGCGAACTTCCTCACCAGTCATAAGGTCCTGAGCGGGCCGTTTTTCCCCTTCCAGGTGCGGACCGACTTTGTGAAGGTCACCGACGACACCGTGCTGGTGCCCATTACCCTCCAGATCCGCAACCGCGACATGACGTTCAACACCAAAAACGGCGTGGCCACCGCCCACATCGACATCATGGGCCAGGTTTCCACCATTACCGACCGTATCGTGCAGAGCTTCGAGACGCCCGTCCAGGTCCAGCAGCCTGCGGAACTGCTTTCGAAATCCCTCAACAACGTCTCGCTGTACTGGCAGGCGCTGCCGCTCCCCCCCGGCCGCTATCGCATCGATATCGCCATCAAGGACGAGAACAATCCCGACCACATTGGCGTATGGGCCCAGGCCATTGACGTGCCCGCCTACCGCGATGACCAGCTTTCTGCATCCTCGCTCATTCTGGCCGACCAGATGGCGCATGTCCCCGCTCAGGAAATCGGCGCCGGCTCCTTCGTCATCGGCGATACCTATGTCCGGCCCCGGGTGAGCTTCAGCCCCACCAGCGCTCCGCTCTTCCATCGCACCCAGAGCCTCAACTTCTGGATGCAGGTCTACAATCTGGGCGTGGATAAAAAGAGCAGGAAGAACGACGCCGTCATCCACTACCAGATCGTGAGCGTCGCGACCAACAAGACCCTCCTCGATACCCAGGAGAATTCCGACAGCCTTTCCCCCAACTCGGACCAGTTGACCCTCGAAAAAACCCTCCCTCTTGCCAGTCTTGAACCCGGGAAGTATATCGTTAAGATCAGCGTGAACGACGACGTCAACCGGCAGCAGATTGCCGAGTCCGCCCCGTTCACGGTAGAACAATAGCGGATCGCTTCCGGGCTTGGCCCGGGAGCGGCGGCGGAGCGGCCCTTGAGAGCCTGCCCGCCGGTTGTACGAATCGACTGCAAGCTGGGAGCCAGGTTAACGCAAGACCTCAGTGAAGCGATGTAGCTCCATAGCCGGACCTCTCCTGACTGCGGTGGTCGTACTGTGCGTCGCCGGATCGCAGGCGTACGCCCAGTCCAACAGCGTATCCGGCGTCGTGCGCGACAGCCACGGCAGCCCCCAGATCGGCGCCCTCGTCGAGCTCCTCCGCCCTGATTTCTCGGTCGTCCGCCACGTCTACACCAACGACCGCGGCCGCTACAATTTCCACTCCGTCATTCCCGGAATCTACCAGGTGAAGGCCTCCGGCGCCTTCTTCCTGCCTACTATGCGCGAGAATCTGCGCGTTCTCGGCGGTTCCCGCCAGGTCGTCAACCTCACCCTCGATACCCTCTATGAAGCCTTCCGCTGGCTGCCCGCCGAGCCGCGTCAGGCCAGCGAACCCAAAGACGACTGGACCTGGACACTGCGCCTTTCCGCCAATCGCCCCCTGCTGCGCCTCTTGCAGAACGGTCCCCTCGTCGTCGTTACCGATGGCAGCGGCACTGAGCCCGCTCTCAAGGCGCGCCTGACCGTCTGGGGCGGCGAAGCCGGCTTCGGCAACGGCGGCATCCACAATGAATTCGAGATGGAAAGCTCGCCCGATGAGGCTAAGGCGATGATCCTCCGCGCTGACCTCACCCAGGGCGGAGCCCCCGCGCTCAACGCCGTCGCGGGATTCGAGCAGCGCCTCGCTATGGGCCGCAGTTTCCGCACCATCAGCGCCGTCGAAGACCGCCCCGACATCTCCGGCGGCCCCGGCATCCAGGGCCTGCAGGCCGCGGAAATGCGAAGCGGCGAAACCATGAGCTTTGGAGCCGTGCAGGCTGAAGCCGGCGACTCCGCCGATCTGGTCCACATGGGCGGTACGCTCGTTGCGAACCATCCCTTTGCCGGTATCTCCATGCGCCGCGGCCAAACCCTCATTGCTTACCGTCTGTCAACCGCTCCCGGCATCCAGACCGTCGAGGATCTCGACCGCGAAGCCACCGTCAACCCCGCTCTGGCCGAGCGCAACGGCGCGCCGGAACTGGAGCAGGGCCTCCGCCAGGAACTCGATGTCCAGCGTACCCGGGGGAAGGTTCGCATGAAGATGACGGCCTGGCATGAGCGCGTCGATCACCCCGTTGTCACCGGCGGCGGCACCATCTCCCGGACGGACTGGAACGGCGGCAACCTGCTTTATGACGGATCCAGCGGCCTGCTCCGCGCCGCCGGACAAAGCCTGAGCGGCAACGGCATGCTGGGTGAAGTCGAAGAGCAGATGCCCGCCAGTACCTGGGTCAGCTTCGACGTCGCCATCGGCGATGCCCTGGACATGAGCACATCCGCGCCCGGCTCGGAAACGGTCACTCAGGTCCTCAACGCTATGCGCGCCGCGGAAGTTCCCATGTACAGCGCCGCCGTCCGCGGCAAGCTCGCCCACGCGGGCACCGAGTGGCGGGCCTCCTACCGCTGGCAGGATGCGCGCACCGTTACCCCGGTCGATGCCTTCTCCGACAGCGTGCAGGATCCCTACCTCAGCCTCTTCTTCCGCCAGCCCATTCACGTCGGACACGTCATGCCCAGTGGCTTCGATGCCCTCGTCGATGTCCGCAACCTTCTCGCCCAGGGCTATCGGCCTTTCCTCTCCCGCGACGGCAGCACTCTCTATTTCGCCCAGGCCGCGCGCTGCGTGGAGGGTGGCCTCTCCTTCAGCTTCTGAGTCTGCTGCGTCGTCCGGGCTCGAAAGCCCCGCCCCGCTATCCGTGTTCCGAAAACCGCGCGTCCCGTTCTGCCAGCAGCTTCCTCAGAATCGACCGATGGCACCGGTCCTCCCGCTCGCAGTAACATCCCACCGAGAAATTCGTCTGCCGCGACAGCGCCGCCAGCAGGTCCAGCAGGCGCGCTGCTTCCGGCTTCTTCATCTCGGCGCGATATCTTCTCTCGAACCTGCGCCACCCCTTCTCGTCGCCCCCTGAGTGCATAATTTCCGACACCAGATCCTGGCTCGGCGCAAGATCGGGCAGCCACAGATCGTAGTAGTTCCGCTTCCCAAACTCCGCTTTCGGCACGCCTCGCGGTGGCCGCCGTACCGTCCCCAGCCGCAAACCCTCGCTGGCGTTGCGCGGCGTGCCCAGCCGCACCACTGATATCGCCATTTCCCCCTCCTCTCTGCCGGTTCTGTTTTCCTTTATCGCACAAGCGCAATCGGCTGCCGCGGCACTTTCGCACAGCAACCCCGCCTGTCTGCTTTCGCCTCCTATCCAGTAAGGCCCCAATTCTGCCTGAGTCGCCCGCGTGTGGAGCGATCCGCCTTCAATCCTGCCGCTTCAGAGGAGTTTCTATGTATCACCATGTCAAAAAGCTGATGTACACCGTCCGCATCGACGAGCCGGATCCCCGCTTCGGCAAAATGCTGCTCGAACAGTTCGGCGGCGCCAACGGAGAGCTCGCCGCCGCTATGCAGTATTCCATCCAGGGCCTCAACTGCGAAGACGATGCCCGCAAAGATCTGCTGATGGACATCGGCACCGAGGAGCTCAGCCACCTCGAAGTCATCGGCGCGCTCATCCGCATGCACCTCAAGCCTCTCAAGCAGAGCCGGGAAGCCGCGGACGCCGATCCGCTGGTCGCCATCGCTGGCGGCGGCGGTGTCGG
>DAHUYD010000185.1 GCA_027315385.1 Acidobacterium sp. | reverse complement strand
CTGATCGGCCTGGGCTACGGCATCGCATTCATGGACCGCGTGAACATCAGCTTTGCCGCGCTCCAGATGAATCGCGATCTGCATTTCTCAGAGACAGTCTTCGGGCTGGGCGCGGGGCTGTTCTTTCTCAGCTATGCGGCGTGCGAAATCCCCTCGAACCTCCTGCTTGTGCGGTTTGGGGCGCGGCGTTGGCTCGCGAGGATCATGCTGACATGGGGGCTGATCTCCGCGGCGATGATCTTCGTGCGCACCCCGGCGGAGTTCTACGCGGGGCGGCTGGCGCTGGGCGCGGCGGAGGCGGGATTCTTTCCGGGAGTGATTTATTACCTGATGCAGTGGTTCCCGGCGGGCGAGCGATCGAAGGCGATCAGCCGATTCTATATCTCGTTTCCGCTGTCCACCGTGGTGATGGGCGCGCTGGCCGGATGGCTGCTGCACCAGAATGGACGCATGCATCTGGCTGGGTGGCAGTGGCTGCTGCTGGCGGAGGGTGTCCCGGCAGTGGCGATGAGCGCGGTTTTTCTGCTGGGCCTGCCTGACCGTCCGGCAACGGCGGCGTGGCTCACGGAGCCGGAGCGGGAGTGGATCGCGAGGCGTCTGGAGAGCGAGCCCTGGCGCGGCGCGAACAGCGACCGCGAACTGGGGCATGCCTTCCGCGATCCGCGCGTGTGGCTGTTAGGAGGCTTCAACTTTTTCCTGCTGATGGCGGCATACGGCTACACGTTCAGCGCGCCTCAACTGGTGAAGCAGGCGACCGGGCTCGGCAACGCCGGCACCGGCTTGATCATAGCGGGCATCGGCGTGCTGGGCGCGCTATCGATGCTGCTGAACGGCTGGCACTCCGATAAGACCGGGGACCGCCGCTGGCATCTGGTGCTGCCGGTGCTGGTGTTTGCGGCTGGCTATGTCGCGGCAGGCTCCTCAGCACGGCCAGAGGTGGTGCTGCCGGCGCTCGTCTGCATCTTCTGCGGGCTGACCGCGGTTTTGGCGCCGTTCTGGACGTTTCCGCCGGAGTTCCTCCGGGGACGGCCGGCGGCGGCGGGCATTGCGGCCATCAACACGATCGGCATGCTGGGTGCATTTGCCGGGCCGTACGTGATGGGCGTGCTGACGGACTGGACCGGCGGCTTCCAGCGAGGACTGCTGGTGCTGGGCGTGCCCGCGCTGCTCTGCGCCATGCTGATCGAAATGATGCATCAATACTCTGTGGAACTTGCTGTTAAGACGGATGGCGCGCCCGGCCATTCCCCAGTAGCGGATGGCTGAGCAGATCCTTAGTTCGTCCTTGTAAGATAGTCGGTCCTATGGTTGCCTTCAGAAAACCGGTAGAAAACGTAGAGCGTCCGCAGATGGAAGCGGACGTAGTGATCGTCGGTGGCGGGCCTGCGGGGATGGCGTGCGCGTTGCGGCTGGCGCAACTGATCGATGCGCATAACGGGGCACATCCTGACGAGCCGCTGACAAAAGAGAACATCTACGTACTGGAGAAGTCGCGCGAGGTGGGGCAGCACTGCCTCTCCGGCGCGCTGCTCGACCCCCGCGCGATGCGCGAACTGCTGCCGGGCTTCGAGAAAGAAGCGCCGCTGGATGCCGAAGTAACGAAAGAGTCGGTGTATTTCCTGACGGCGAAGGGACAGCACAGATTTCCGATTGTGCCGCCGCCGCTGCGGGATCACGGGAACTATGTCGTCTCGCTGAATAAGTTTGCGAAGTGGATGGGGCAGAAGGTGGAAGAGGCGGGCATCACGATCTTCACCGGGTTTGCCGGATCGGAACTGCTGTGGTCCGACTCGAGCGCCGACTGGCACACGGCGCGTGTGGCGGGCGTGCGCACCGACGACAAAGGCGTGGACAAGGAGGGCCAGCCGAAAGCGAACTTCGAGCCGGGCTATGACCTTCGGGCGAAGGTGACTATCCTGGCCGAGGGCACGCGGGGCAACTGCGCGAAGGCGCTGATCGGCCGGCTTGGCCTTGAGGATCCGGAGCACGCGCAGACCTACGGCCAAGGCATCAAGGAACTGTGGGATATTCCCGCCGGACGCGTGGCGAAGGGCGAGGTGATCTACACGCTCGGGTATCCGCTGACCAGCCGCGAGTACGGCGGCGCGTGGATTTATGGCGTGTCGGACACGGTGATTTCCGTCGGGTACGTGACGGGGCTCGATTATCAGGATCCGCGCACCGATCCACATCACGTCTTCCAGAGCTTCAAGGAGCACCCGCTGGCACGGCGGATTCTGGAGGGCGGGAAGATGATCCGCTACGGCGCGAAGAGTCTCCCGTATGGTGGATGGCTGACCATGCCACGGATTTACGGGAACGGCTGGATGTTGCTGGGGGACTCGGCGAGCTTCCTGAACTCGCAGCGGCTCAAGGGGATTCATCTTGCGATGAAGAGCGGGATGCTCGCAGCGGAGGCGGCGTTCAAGGCCCTGCGCACCGGCGACAGCTCACTGGAGACGCTGGGGAATTACAAATCGGCGGTGAATGAAAGCTGGATTCACAAGGAGCTGTGGCCGGTACGTAATTTCCATCAGGGCTTCGAGCATGGGCGGCTGGAGGGCATGGTGAGCGCAGCGGTGCAGCAGACGATGGGCGGGGCAGTGTTCGGCCCGGATAAGACGAATCGCGCCGGCTACACGTGCATGCGGCGCGTGGACGAGATGGGCCCGTCGGACGTGGCTCACGAACCGATTGTCTGCAACGCGAAGGGCGACGGCAAGCTGACCTTCGACCGGTTGACGGACGTCTTCCACTCCGGAACGCGCCACGAAGAGGACCAGCCTGTGCATCTGGTGGTGGAGGACCTGGACGTCTGCCGCGATGTGTGCACGCGGGAGTACGGGAATCCCTGCCAGTACTTTTGTCCTGCGGCGGTGTACGAGATGGCCGAAGGAGAGGGCGGCGGGCGGGAACTGAGGATCAATTTCACGAACTGCGTGCACTGCAAGACGTGCGACATCATGGACCCGTATCAGATCATCACTTGGGTTCCGCCGGAGGGCGGTGGCGGGCCGAATTACGAGGGAATGTGAGAGTTGGCAGTGGCAGCAATTGACGTTTGCGCCTGGGTGGGGAGCCCAGCCATAGTTTTGCTATGCCGCCCTCATGCCGTCCGCTGTAGTGTCCCTGGTGCCGTTCATCATCACGACGACCGCCTGCGATCTCTTCAGCAAGGGCGCAGGGGTGTCCATAGGCGCAAAGGCGGGCCCGCTGGAGCTCGTACTCAGCCTCGCCACGGCCCGGTTACGCCTTCGGCGCGCTAATGGGCGGCGACATCATCAACCGTCTGCCCCAGCGTCCGCTGTTTTCTCTCTCTCGAAGCCTGCTTCGCCGCCGCTTGTCTGGCCGCGGCCACCGCCCACGGGATCGTGCAGTTCGCCATTGGCGTCGTCGCCCAGGGCCTCACACCGGATTGCTTCTCGTCGTCGCTCTTCCGCCGGTGGTCCGGCGATTCCCCGCCTCGAAAATGCCCATGACCTCCGCCGCCATCAACATGGGCTTCTTCGGAGCCATCACAGCCGGCCCGCTCGTCGGCGGGGCCATCGCCGCCGCCCACGCCTGGCGCTGGTATTTCGGCGGACTGGCCGGCGTCGCGCTCATTGTCCTCCTGGCCGCCGCCCTCTCCCTGCCCGACCAGCCCCCGCTCCATCCCGACAAGCCGTTTGACTTGCACGCCGTGGTCCTGGCCCTCGCAGCCACAGTGCTGCCTTTCTACGCCTCGGGCATTTTGCAGCAGGTTGGCTTCAGCTCGTTTGTCTTCACGGTGCCCCTCGGCATCGGCCTGCTCTGCTTCATTGCCCTCATCATGACCGAATACCACAAACCGAACGCCCTCTCGCCTGTCAAGCCCATGTGGCATAGCTGGCCGGTGCTCGGCACCCTCATCGCCTTGATGGGAGGCGGCCTCTTCGTCAGCCTCCTCGATCTTGGCCTCCGCTATTCCATGCGCGTCGAACACCTGCAGCCAGTGGCGGCCGGCATCGCCTTCTGGCCCTGCTTCCCGGCATCGTCGTCGGCGCCGCGCTGCTCGGCATCCTCATTAGCACGCGATGGCTGCCGGTATTCATCCTTGCCGGCATGCTGACGTTGATCGCCGCAGCCGCGCTCCTCGCGCAAATCCGCTCACTGCATGCTCCGGGCCTCGTCAGCGCCGCCGCCGTTCTCCTTGGATTCGGCGCCGGAGCCACCGTTTCTCCTGGCCTGTGGCTCGCCGGCTTCGCCCTGCCCTCCAACATGGTGGGCCGCACCTTTGCCCTCGTGGAACTGGTCCGCTCCGTGGCCGACTTCGTCCTTGCTCCGGTCATGCTGGAACTGATGCACATAACCTCGAACGCACCCACCCCCACACCCCAGGGAGTTGCCGGCGCCGCCTGGTACGATCGACCGCGCTGTGTCTCTTCCTGTATCTCAGCGGCAGCGTCTCGCTGCCGCGTCCGGATCTGGAAGGCTGGACGCCGAACGCGGCCCTTCTCTCCAGTCTCCGCACTTCTTTGCCGTGCTTCGCGGCGATTGATCGGCCAGCCGCGCTCTCCCGGCGTTATCCTAAAGAGGAAGCTGCCCCGGCAGCCTGTCCGACTGAAATCATCGTAGCCTCGGCTGGGTACCCCCTCGGGACCCCGGAACTGCCAGATCCCGGCAGACCCGGAAATCCAACCGTCCGCACCAGGATTCTCGATTGTTCATGCCGCACATCACGCCCTTTGAATACGGAATCTCCATCGTCGTCGGAGGCGCTGTCGTCATCGTCTGGCGCATCCGCGAAACCCGTACCGCCGTCACGCTGAAGAAGATCCTCATTCCGCCGGCAGGCATGTCCACCGGGTTCTCCATGTTCACTGTCTCCGCATTCCACATCCCGTGGACCTGGGCTCTCACCGCCTTTGCCACCGGCGCAACTCTCTTTGCCTGGCCGCTTCTGGCGACCACGAAGCTCTACCGGCAGAGCAACGCCATCATGATGAAGCGTTCTCCGGCCTTCCTCGTCGTTATCTTCGCCCTGCTCGCGGTCCGCTTTCTCGCCGATGGCTACTTCAGCAGATTTCTGACCGTGCCCCAAACTGCGGGAACCTTCTTCATCCTCGCCTTCGGCATGATCGTTTGCTGGCGCGGCAGCCTCTTCCTGTCCTATCGCCGACTCACCGCGCAACGCGCCGCGGAATCCGTCGCCACGCCCACTCTCGACGCCGAAGAGGCGTAGACAGCAACGGCCCCGGATCTCTCCGAGGCCGTATCACTGATCACCGATCATTGATTACTGTTTTGGGGCTATCAGCTCATCCAGATAATCC
>DAHUYD010000174.1 GCA_027315385.1 Acidobacterium sp. | reverse complement strand
GGGCGGTTGCCGCGGTTCGACCGATGTGTCACAATGTGACACATGAAGACGATCACCATCCGCGAACTCCACCAATCCACTGGAAGATGGGTCCGGCAGGCGCAGGACGGAGAGGTCTGTGTGACCGAACGCGGACGGCTGATCGCCAGAATTGTACCGGCGTCGCCCCTTCCGCCACAGCCGTTTTTTGCCAATCCCAGTTACACGCGGGCATTCCTTCGGGAACGCACACGCCTGCATGGCGGAACCGACTCGACCGAAACGATCGGCGAAGACCGGGACCGGGAAGTCCGGTGATCTACTTCGATACCAGCTATCTGGTCCGGCTCTATTACCGGGATCCGGGTGCCGATGCGGTTCGCGCGCTGGCCGCCACCGACCACCTGGCCTGTGCCGCCCACGGGCAGGCCGAAATGATCGCCGCGTTCCATCGCAAGCTTCGCGAAGGCGCCATCCGCGCTGTCTCTTATGCGGCGCTGGTTGGCCAGCTGGAGGCGCACATTCAAGCCGGCGCTTTCCGATGGATTCCGCAAAGCGGGGACATTCTTTCCCGCATCCGAAAGGTCTACGCGAAGCTGCCGCCTAGCGTGTTTCTGCGTGCAGCCGACGCCGTCCATCTGGCGACAGCGGCAGAATCCGGTTTCCGCGAAGTGTATTCCAATGACGCGCATCTGCTGGCTGCGGCCAAACATTTCGGCCTCGCGGGAAAAAATGTCATCTGAACCTGCTGTCGCGGTGTGCGCCGTGAAAAGACGGCAGGGCCAAAGGCCCGGGGCCGTATTGGGTGGATAATCCCGGTAAGCGCGAGCCGCAATTGCCTGTCGCACTTGCGCCCCGCCTTCGTCAGGCGCCGGGGCTGTCAGGGACGCTTCGCACGCTCGAATGAGCCAGCAGCGCCGTGCTTGCGAGTGGAGTGGAAGAGGCGGGGCATGGATCGTGACGAATCCGCACATGCGGCGTATTGTTTATGGAAAGTCCCCATTCGCGGAGCGAAGGCGGCGCGGCGCTTCATGCCATTCAAGTCGCGAGCACGCGAAAAAATGCAGACTGCGGCGTGTTGGCGCGCGCTGGGTTCGGTCGGTGCGTGTTTGCTTCAATGAAGTAATCTGCCCTGGTTTCCGATGTATTGAGGGCTCATGGTAGGTACTGACGTTCCGCCGCATTCAGGGATACCGCTGGGCCACAAGATCCTCGCCGTCCTGCTGGCTGTAGCGGCGGGCGCCGCGGGATGGGGCGGCATGATCTATTTGTCCCGAAGATCCGCATCCACCGCCGTCCTCGCTTTCAATCCGGTGCTCGCTCAGTCGGTCGATCCGGGCATCGTTTCGTCCAGGAAGCCCGCGGTGGTGCTGGCCGAATCGATATTGAATGACCCAGCCGTTTCGATTCTGGCGAAACAGGCGCATCTGGCATCGTCTTCTCCTGCCGACCAGGTGGGTGAATTCAGATCCGAACTCCTGTTGAAGCAACCTTCGGCCCGGCGGCTCGATGTGCGCTTCCAGAGTGACGACGCCTCGCAATCCGAGGCGGTTGTCAACGCGGTTTCTCAGGTCCTGACGGATTGGAAGCCGGCCTCCGGCGTGGCAAACGCACCATCATCTTCACCGGAACCGGCGGCTGGATCCGCCCCAGGCACCCAAACGGCCGCGACTACAACTCGGAGCCAGCCTTATCTGCCAACATCGGATTCCGCTGCTTCGCAGCTTACCCCGTCCACGGGAGTCCTGCCGGATCATCCCTTAGCGGAGGAGCTCGGGAAGCTGGGTGTGCAACTCTCGGCAACCGATCGGGAACTCGACCGGCTCCAGGCCGGCGGAGCATCATCCGCCAGCAGCGAACAGTCCGCGCATATCGAGTCCAAGGAGCAGGCTTTGCTCCGCGACCAGGTGAAGCAGGTCCAAAAGTCTCTTGAAGGACTGCGTGCCCAATATTCGAAAGAGTTGGCGAATCCGAACATTGATGGACTAGTAAGCGAAATCCGGACGGCGGTTGAGGCGATCTCTCCCGGCGGCTTTAACGCAGCGGGGTTCAGCACGTCAGAACTCAACAGCGAGCGTTTGGAGTTGCGAAAGGCCATCGGGGTGATGGATCAGGACACGAAGAAGATCAGGCTGGCGGAAAACGCGCAGCCGAATAGCGCCACTCCTCCATCGGTTGAGACAAAAACGACGCAATCGGCCCCAGCTTCATCGCAGCCTTCGTCAGTGTCTGCACAGTCCACTGAGGCCGCCATTCAGGAACAGGACATCCCAACCGCGGCGCTCGCGGGCCAGACTCCGCAGCACTCCTCGCAAAACGCATTTAGCCTGATTCGGCCCGCGGTTCCCGCGTCGCGGCCGCCGATCTGGCCTGCCGTGGCAGCCGGCGCCTTTTGCGGCCTTCTCTACTTTGGGATCTCGGCTTTGGCGTACCGCCGACGTCCATCCGACGATCTCATTCCGGAAACAGGAGCTTTCGATCACCGCTTAATAACGTTCGCTGACCCAGTCAGATTCAACGAATTAGCACCCGCCGCCGCCGTGCCTGAACGCCAGGAAGGGGAGGTGCGCCCCCCGGACGCACTACTTTCGCCGGACTTGGCACGCGAAAGTGCCGCTGCGCCCGTCGAGAAGCAGCAGGTTTCAGCAGAGGTGTCTTCCGCAGCCATCGACAACCCGCAATTGCCGCCAGAGGACGGAGCGGCCGGCTCGACGACCTCCGCAGCAGCGGAGCAGGCAGCGAGCGCTCAGTCTGTAGCCGAGAGCGTTGCAGGAGAAGCCGAAGAGTCGCTGCCGCCGGAGCCGACTTCCGGACTGAAGGAGGCGCCTCAGTCGAGCAACTTGACTCCCGATGACCATCGATCTCACATTTGGTCGCCGGAACTCGCCGCCGGAGGCGACCCCGTCGCTGACCGTCTCAGAAAGAGCCTTGCCGGCACCGCGATTGCCAGGATGTTACAGGATTCCGATCGACCTGCAGTTGGCGAGATCGATTCAAGTCAGCACGAGGACTCTCAGAATCCCGATCCACTTGCTGACTCCGTGCCTCCGTCAGGCAAATAGCTCGAGCAAGCTAATCCACGAACGGAGCCACCGGGCGATAACCGGCCGGAAGAGTCCGATCAGCCGAGATCGTCGATCTCCGGCTGACTCCTCCAGGCAATTCTGATGGATTCTGCTGACGACGTCCCGGCTTACGCCGCCTCACTCACTTCCTGGTGCCGCCGGTCCAGCCTTGCCAGCCTTCTTGCTTCCCAGGGATCATCCACCACCTGCATGGTGGACCAGTCGTAGGCGAGCCTCTGTTTGCAATCGTCCAGACAGCTCACGGTCAGCAGTCTCTTCCCTTCGAGCCGCATGGGCCATGTGATATTTCTGTGTCTGCATCGTCGTCCCTGCATTTTCTGTCCTCCTGTATTGATAACTTCGGACACCTGTACTGCCACCGCTACGTACTGAATTTCGCCCATAGATCCCGTGACGGGGAAAGTGGGGACCGCGAGCTACTCCGTGACGCCGTCGTTTACCTGGTCGGCTACCATTTCGAGAGAGCCCTGTTCGCTGAAGACCATTCCGTGGAACCGGAGAACCTGACCATGTGCAGCAGGAGTGGAATTCAGAAGACGGGCCTGGCTGCCCACATAGACATCGAGAGTGGTGTTGCCGCGGTTTGTGCTGAGAGGGTCATAGGCAGCGAGACTCAGCCCGTACACCTGAAACCCGTTGCTGCTGGTCACTGAAACGACAGTGCCGTTGACCGTCTGCGGAAGCAACGTCATCGTACTGACCGTGGGGTACGGTCCCGAGAGAGGAATGGACTGAGAGGTCGCAGCCACATTCTGTCCGGCGACGATGCTGGTTCGGTCGAAGACAGGAGTAAAAGGGAGTTCCTGCGGCGCCTGAAATCCGCCGTAGATGCGGAAAACCGTGTTTCCAGTGAACTGGAGCGCCATGCCGCCCGAGCGGAATCCCGAAGAAAAATCCGAGCCTTGTTCGCGTTCTCCCACCAGATTGAAAATTCCGGCGGAAGGATCGATGTTGAACACGGGCCCCGTGACCAGGTCGTGGGCCGCGGAATCCGCCACTTCCACGCGAGTCGCGAGCAACGTCCCATCCGGCTCTGCCATAAGATCCACATCGGCAAACATGCCGGTCGCAAGTGAATCGTACCCGTTCACTCCCTGATACGTCGTATTGCTGTTCAAGGCGATCGTAAGCGGTGGCCCTGAGGGGCGCTTCAACTGCAGAGTCTCGACGCCGGAAGCGGAACTGACTACTGATCCGATTTCGCCAACAGCATTGATGGGAGGAACCGCCGATGCGCTTTGCGCCTGCGACGCACGCACTTCCGTGATGGAGAACGATGGGGTGACGGAAGATGAAAAGTCATTCTTCTGAGGACTCCCGGACATGGATACCGACTGGGAAATCTCCGAATCCACGATGAGGGCCACGGAAGGCCCGCTGACAGTGATCGG
>DAHUYD010000171.1 GCA_027315385.1 Acidobacterium sp. | reverse complement strand
GCCAATCACCTCGTATCCGGCAGGCGCTGTCACGTGGATGTCCGCCGTGAAGCGGTCCGTCGTGTAGCCGGTGATCGGAAACCACTCTCCGGCGTACAGCAGGTAGGAGATCGGCGCGCCGACGCAGGCCAGCTGCAGCCCCGGCACCGGCCCGGCATCGCCATTCTCCAGAGTGCCGGAGTAGTGGAACGTCCAGGTGTAATTCTGGTCTTTCTGGAGCGGCGCCGCCGGCGTCACCACCAGCGTCGCATTGGGCCCGCGGACGCCGTTCAGCGCCGCCCCCGAGGCGTCCGTCACCTGGGACACCTGCAAAGCACCATGCAGATTGAACACCGCCGCCGGCTGATCGTTGAGCGAGGTGAAGGTGACCTGCGCGGTCGCCGTCAGAGTGTGGTCTTTCGGCTGAATCTGAGCGTCGATGTTGTAGGCGGTAATGTTCAGCGTCTGCACGGCCGGGCCGGCCTGCGCCGCGCAGGGCAACGCCGAGGCCAGCACCAAAACGGCAAGCGCCGCGAGCGCTGCGCAGGATCCGGAGAAACACCGCATCCGGCAAGCCTTCCGGCAAAGGTCCATCCAACCGTGGGTCGTCATTCCTTCGTTCCTCATTCGCCCGTGGGACCGGGGTTCTCTGATGCCTTGTGTTCCTGCTCCAGCACCTGGCATGTTACCGCAGCCACCCGTCCGATGGCGCTCCGCTCGGCCCTCAGGATCCCAGCCACCTGCCTTAGGGCTGCCCGCATCCGCGCGCGCGCGTCCTCCTGTTCCAGCAGCGGCCTTAGCTGTGAGACGACCAGATCCGCGGTAAAGTCACCCTGGATCAGTTCCGGTACGATGCGCTCTCCGGCGATCAGGTTCACCATCGCCACATGAGGCACGTCCACCACCCGTTTGGCCACAGCGTAACTGACCGGAGAGACGCGGTAAACCACCACGAAAGGGTTGCCGATCAGCGCGGCTTCCACCGTCGCCGTTCCGCTGGCCACGATGCTGGCCCGCGCATGCCACAAAACGGCCCGGGCATCGTCGACCATGGCGATTCCCGGCCGCTTCGGCTCCGCGGCCAGCTGTTCCACTACGACGGATCGGATGTGTTCCCGCTGTGGCGCGGTCAGGGTAGGCGCCAGGGGCAGCAGGAATTCGTATCGGTCGCCGAGAATCGCTGCCGCGCGCACCATCTCCGGGAGGTTGAGCCGCACCTCCCTGGCCCGGCTGCCTGGCAGGAGCCCCACCCAGGGTTTGCCCGCATCGATCCCGGCCTCGCGTGCAAATTCCTCGCGGCTGACGCGCGGCGGCTCCAGCTCGGCCAGCGGATGCCCGACGAACTCCGCGGTCACACCGTGGTCGTCGTAAAAGCGCTCCTCGAAGGGGAAGATCACCAGCATCCGGTGGACGTATCTCTGCACACTGCGGATGCGGTACTTCTTCCATGCCCAGAGCTGCGGGCTCACGAAATAGATCACCGGCACATTTTGGCGTTTCAGGTGCCGCGCCAGCGAGAGATTCACGTCGGGGAAGTCGATGAGGATCGCGATATCGGGCTTCTCGCGCTCGATGGACGCCCTCAGCCGCCGGTATTCCCCGTAGATCCGCGGCATGTGGCGGACGACTTCGGTGATGCCCATGACGGCCACGTCTTCCGAGCGTACGATGGGCCGAAAGCCGAGGGCCTCCATGCGCCGCCCGCCCAGGCCGAAGAATTCCGCCGCCGGCACGAGCCGCCGCAGCGCCGGGATCAGCAGCGTGCCGTAGTGTTCGCCGCTGGCCTCGCCCGCGGAAAGAAAGATTTTCGGCGCCGACTCCATATCGTTTGCTAATCTTCCGCCATGTTTACCCGTCCTGGCGTGCTTCTCCGGCTGGAATCGCTCCTCGCGCTGTCCGCGGCGGTCATTGGCTATCGAGTGGCGCTCCACGGTTCCTGGTGGCTCTTTGCGCTGCTCTTTCTGGTTCCCGATCTCTCGCTGGCCGGCTACGCTGCGAAACAGTACCCGGCATTCTCCGCAAGCGTGTACAACGTCGCTCACAACTATATTCTGCCCGCCCTTCTGGGGGTTGCCGCCTGGCACTGGGCCAGTCCTCGCACCGGCCAGGTGGCGGCCGTCTGGTTCGCCCACATTGCGCTCGACCGGCTGCTGGGGTACGGACTGAAGTTCCCCGAGGGATTCAAGCCCACGCACATCCAGAGTGCGGCCGTGTACCTCGCCGCCACACCGGCCGCTGTTCCTGTGCCGTAGCCGCCGCGGCAGCGCGGTAATCCGTTCCCTATGCCAGGCTCGGCTCCAGCCCGCTCGCCGGCTCCCCCAGCTCCTGATCCTTGTATTGCAACTGGTAGAGCTTCCAGTAGATGCCGTGCATCGCCAGCAGCTCCTGATGGGTGCCCATCTCGCGCAGTTGCCCGTGGTGCATTACCAGAATTGCATCGGCGCGCTGCACCGTCGAGAGCCGGTGGGCGATGACGACCGACGTCCGGCCCTCCACCATCCGCTCCAGCGCGCCGCGCACGCGCATCTCGGTGTCCGTATCCACGCTCGAGGTCGCCTCGTCGAGGATCAGAATCCCCGGCCGATGGGCCAGTGCGCGGGCGAAGTTGATGAGCTGTTTTTGTCCCGTGGAAAGTCCCGCCCCGCGCTCCCGCAGCGGCTCCTGATACTGGCCGGGCAGCGTGCGGATGAAATCATCCACGTTCACCTGCTCAGCCGCCGTGCGCATTTCCTCCTCCGTGATGCGCTCCGTGCCCAGCCGGATATTGTCGGCCACCGTCCCGCTGAACAGAAACGGGTCCTGCAGCACGACCCCGAAGCGCTGGCGGAGACGGGTCAGGTCCTGCTCGCGCACGTCCACGCCGTCGATGCACACCTGGCCGCGCTGCACATCGTAGAAGCGCATCATCAGGCCGGTGATGGTCGTCTTGCCCGCGCCCGTGTGCCCCACAATCGCCGCCGTCTGCCCCGGATCGACGGTGAAGGAGACGCCCTTCATCACCCACTCGACGGGCATGGCGGCCAGCTCGCCAGCAGTGGCCGCGGCTGCGCGCGCGGCCGTTTCCGGGTCGAGCCGCTGATACGTGAACCAGACGTCGCGGAACTCAATGCGCCCAGACCCGTCGCCGGCCTTTGGATTCGCGGGTGAAACGATCTCCGGCTCGGTATCCAGCAGCTTGAAGACGCGCTCGCTGGCGGCCATGGCGGCCTGCAGGATGTTGTATTTCTCGCTCAGGTCCTGAATGGGCCGGAAGAAGCGCTGTGCGTATTGCATGAACGCCACCAGAATGCCCAGCGTGACGGTTCCGCGCAGCACCCCGCCGCCGCCCTGCCAGATGATGAGCGCAATGGCGATCGAGCTGAGCAGCTCCACGGCCGGATAGTAGAGCGCGTACGCCATAATCGCGTCCTTGAACGCGTCCAGATACGTCTTGTTGACCGCCGAGAAGTCGCGGAAAGCCCGCTGCTGCCGATTGAACAGCTGCACCAGCGGCATCCCGCTGATGTGCTCCTGGGTGTACGCGTTAATCCGCGCAATGGCGGTCCGGATGCGGCGATAGGATTCGCGCACCGAGTTGCGGAAGATATGCGTAACCACCAGGATGAACGGCAGCACGGAAAACGCCAGCAGCGCCAGCCACCATTTCATCCGCAACATGACGAAGACAATGCCGGCCAGTACGAAGACGTCCTCGAAGATGGCGAAAACGCCGGAGGTGAACATCTCGTTCAGCGCGTCCACGTCGGTGGTCAGGCGCGTAACCAGCCGGCCCACCGGATTGCGGTCGTAGAAGCCGATGTGCATCCGCTGCAGGTGCCGGAAGATCTGCCTGCGCAGGTCGAACATCACCTTCTGGCCGGTCCACTGCATGAGCCAGATTTGCAGCGTCTCCAGGCCGTAGCTGAGCAGGATCCCGCCCAGCCAGGCGGCGGCCAGTTCGGAAACACCATGCCACGCGCCGCCCTGCGCCCACGGCGTCAGCCAGCCCGCGATCCAGGCGTGATCCTGCGCGCCCTTTGCCGCCTGCGCCGCCGCGGCCTGCGGCGTCTTTGCCATGGCCGGCGTCAGGTAAAGATCGACGGCGACCATGGTGAGGTACGGGCCCAGGATGTCCGCGCCCGCCTTCAGCAGGATGGCAACGATGGAGGTGATCGCAGCCCACTTGTACGGATAGAGGTAGCGGATGAGCCGCCGCATCAGCCGGCCGTCATACGCCTTGCCGATGATGTCGTCTTCCTGCTGGCCGGCGGCCTGGGTCTTCGCCGGCTGGGCCTGGGGAGACGCCGGCTTGCGCGGGTCAGCTGAGGATGAGTCGCCGGAAGCAGGCATCTCCTCTATCTTAACGGGCGGCGTCATCCGCCGACTCGGCGCACAAGGTCAGCAACGCGCGAAATGGGACACTACCCCTGACCTCACCGGCTGGTGGCCCCCGGATTGGCTGCCGGTGGGACAATAGAACCAGCCATGGATCTTCTCGGGCTCTACCTTTCCATCCCTTTCTGCCGCTCCAAATGCACCTATTGCAACTTTGCCTCCGGCGTTTTTCCCGCCGCTTATCATGAGCGCTACATCGCGCGCCTCGAAGAAGACCTGCGCGGCCTGCGCTCTGGCGCGAAGTCCTGGAATGCCGCGCTGCCCGACGCCGCCAACTCCATTTATCTGGGCGGAGGCACTCCGACGCTCCTCGCCCCGGCGCTGATCCGGCGGCTCTTCACGTCGCTGCGGCGGGAATTTGCCCTGACGCCTACTGCGGAGATCACCGTGGAGTGCGCGCCAGGACAGATGGAGCCACCCGTTCTCGACGCGCTGGCGGAGTGCGGCGTGAACCGCATCAGCTTCGGCGTGCAATCCTTCGTCGACAGCGAAGCGCGCCAGACCGGGCGGCTGCACAGCCGCTCCGTCGCCCTCGAGGACATTGCCCGCGTGCGAGCAGCAGGCATCCATGCCGTCAGCGTGGACCTGATCGCCGGCCTGCCCGGACAAACGCAGGATTCCTGGTTCGAGTCGCTGGGCGTGCTGGCGGATACGGGCGTCGATCACGCCAGCATCTACATGCTGGAGGTCGACGACGAGTCGCGGCTGGGACGGGAAATGCTGGCCGGCGGCGGACGCTATCACGCGCAGCAGGTTCCCGAGGATGACCTGATCGCGGAGATGTATACCGAGGCGATCGGCTTCCTGGCCGGGTTGGGACTGGCGCAGTATGAGATCTCGAACTTTGCCCGGCCAGGTTATGAATCGCGGCACAACCGGAAATACTGGCGGCGCGAGCCGTATCTGGGTTGTGGGCTGGACGCTCACTCCATGCTCCGCAGCTACACGGGCGCCGCGCTGCGCTTCGCCACCACGGACGACCTGGAAGGCTACCTTGCCGGTCCGGCGTGGCGCGAGTCCCCCCGCGCACTGAGCCGTGAGGAGGAGCTGGAGGAAGCCTGGTTCCTCGGCCTCCGGCTGAACGAAGGCATGAGCCTGCCTGCGCTGCGCGAGGAGTTTTCCGCGCCCGCGGTGCGCGGGTGCCGCGATACGGTAGCCGAACTGGAGCACGAAGGCCTGCTCCGCCTGGCCGACGGCGACCGCGTTGCGCTTACGCCGCGCGGACGCCTGCTCTCGAACGAAGTCTTTGCCCGGTTCCTGGCCGAGCCGGCAGCCCCTTGAGCCGCCTGTGTCATTCTGGGTCTGAAAGGAAATCCATGTCCGCGAAAATTGCCGCCTATGCCGAAGAGACGCAGGAGATCCCCTCCGGCGTCGCCGCCCCCGTCATGATCGCCGACCTGCGAAGCGACACGGTGACCAAGCCCAGTGCCAGGATGCGCGCCGCCATGGCTGCCGCTGAAGTAGGCGACGACGTCTATCACGAGGATCCGACGATCAATCGCCTGGAGGCGCGCGCCGCCGAAATCTTCGGACGCGAGGCCGCGCTGTTCGTGCCCAGCGGCACCATGGGCAACCAGATCGCCATCCGTCTGCACACGCAGCACGGGCAGGAAGTCATCTGCACCGAGCGCGCGCACATTGCGGAGTGGGAAATGGCCATGGCCTCGGCCTTCTCCGGCTGCCAGTTGCGCACGCTGCCCACCGATCGCGGCGTGCTCCCCTGGGCCGAAGTTGAACCCCACATCACCGGCGTGCATTATCACCGCGCGCAGACGGGGCTGATCGC
>DAHUYD010000165.1 GCA_027315385.1 Acidobacterium sp. | reverse complement strand
TTGCGGACGCGGCCGAGGCGCAGGTTCTGGTGCGGCTGGTGGGCGATTCGGCCGAGACGCGGCGGGCGATTGAAGCTGCCGTGGAGGGGCTGGGGGCGGTGGATTTCACGCTGGAGATTCCGTTCAAGCGGCTGAAGGCGGTGGAGGGATTGCCGACGATGGTTGCGGCGTTCACAACGGACGTGCCTTGGCTGGGGGCATGGGGCGAGCCGGTGCTGCTGGGTCCGGGATCGATCCACGTGGCGCACACGGAGCAAGAGCGGCTGGAGAAGAAGGAGCTGCTGGCGGGGGTGGAGTTGTACGTGGAGGTCGGGAAGAGGCTCGTGAGAGGGTAGTTTTTTTATCTGCCCGTTCGGGACCGTGCTCTCCCACGTCTGCGAACATCGCGCAGATGTGGGGCACCCGGCCCAGTCCTTCCTGATCCTTTGCGGCACGACTGAAAGTCGTGCCGCTGATACAAAGCGCGGCGTTTGGTCCGCATGGCGTCTTCCCTCCGGGACTCGGCTTCCTCTATGAGCTTTCCCAGCACTGAAGTGCTGGGCTAATCACCATTGCGCCTACGGCGCGCGGATCATGTGTGCCAGCCACGGCATCGGCGCCGGGAAGTGGAAGGCGGGCTGCACGGACTTACCCCATCTGCCAAAGGCGGGCAGATGTGGGGCGCCCAGCTGAGATGTGGGGCACCCGGGATCGTGGCGCCATAAAATTTGAGGTCCTCGGCTGCTAGGCTGAAGGTATGTTCGAGCCTTCTGCCACATCCGTAGAGAATCGCAACAATCTTGATCAGGCGGCGTCGTCGTATTTGCGGTCGGCGATGCACCAGCCCGTTTATTGGCAGGAGTGGGGCGAGGCTGCATTTGCGCTGGCCGCGCGGCTGGGCAAGCCGGTGCTGCTGGACGTGGGCGCGGTGTGGTGCCACTGGTGCCACGTGATGGATCGCGAGTCGTATGAGGACGCAGCGCTGGCGGCGACGATCAACGAACATTTTGTGGCGATCAAAGTGGATCGCGACGAGCGGCCGGACGTGGACGCACGCTACCAGGCGGCGGCGCAGGCGATTGCCGGACAGGGAGGCTGGCCGCTGACGGCGATTCTGACGCCGGATGGGCGGCCATTTTTTGCGGGGACGTATTTCCCGCGGGAGGATCGGTACGGGCGACCGGGGTTCGAGCGGGTTCTGCTGACGCTGGCGCACGCGTGGAAGGAGCAGCGCGAGGCGGTGCTGGAGACAGCGGCGGGCGTGCTGGAGGCGATCGAGCACGGGGAGACTTTTGCGGCGCGCGGCGATGGGCTGTCGCTGGGGATTGTGGACAAGCTGGTAGCGAGTGCGGTGGGGCAGTTCGATGAGAGGTATGGAGGGTTTGGGTCGCAGCCGAAGTTTCCGCATCCGGCGGTGCTGGATTTGCTGATTGACGTGGCGGCGCGGACGGGGAACGAGGCGGCAAAGCGGGCGGCGACAGTGACTCTGGAAAAGATGGCGCGGGGCGGGGTGTACGACCAACTGGCGGGCGGATTCCACCGGTATTCGACGGATGAGCGCTGGGTGGTACCCCATTTCGAGAAGATGCTGTACGACAACGCGGGCCTGCTGGGGAATTATGCGCATGCGTTCCAGACCTTCGTGGAACCGGAGTTCGCGGAGACGGCGCGGGATATTCTGCGCTGGATGGATGAGTGGCTGAGCGACCGGGAGCGTGGCGGATTCTACGCATCGCAGGACGCGGATATCTCGCTGGATGATGACGGCGATTACTTTACCTGGACGCGCGAAGAGGCCGCCGCGGCGCTGACGGCGGAGGAGATGGCGATTGCCGAAGCGTATTACGACATCGGCGATCTGGGTGACATGCACCACAATCCGAAGAAGAACGTGCTGCACCGAACTTTCACGGTCGAGCAGTTGGCGGCACGAGTGAAGCGCGACGCTGCGGAGACGGCGGCGCTGATCGAGAGCGCGAGGAAGAAGCTCTATGCTGAGCGGCTGAAGCGGCCGACTCCATTCATCGATAAGACGATCTATACGAGCTGGAATGCGATGGCGGTGTCGGCGTATCTGGATGCGGCGCGAGTGCTGGATCTGGAGAGTCCGCGGATGTTTGCGCTGAAGACGCTGGAGCGGATCTGGGCGGAGGGTTGGACGGCGGAGGCGGGGCTGGCGCATGTGATCGCGTATCCGGACGAGCCAGGGGCTGGGCCGGACCGGCGTGGGCGGGTTGCGGGCGTTCTGGACGACTACGCGATGCTGACCCATGCGTGCGTGGACGCATGGGAGGCGACCGGCGAGCGGCGGCATTACGATCGGGCGATACATCTGGCGGAGCGGATGGTGGCGCGGTTTTACGATGCCGGAACCGGAGAGGCGGGGGGCGGGGGATTTTTCGATACAGCGCAGGAGCAGGGAGAGAAGCTGGGGGCGCTGAAGGCGCGGCGGAAGCCGGTGCAGGATTCGCCGACTCCCGCGGGAAACGGGACGGCGGCGGCGGCGCTGCTGCGGCTGGAGGCGCTGAGCGGGCGGAAGGATTTTCGCGAGAAGGCGGAGGCGACGCTGGCGGCGTTTGCGGGCGTGATTGAGCACTACGGGCTGCATGCGGGCAGCTATGGGCTGGCGCTGGAACGGCTGCTTCTGCCGCCGATTCAGGTAGCAGTGGTGGGTGCGGGTGATGCCGCGCGGAGGCTGGCGGCGGTGGCGATGGCGCGGTACGCGGTGAATAAGGCGGTCCTGCTGCTGAAGCCGGAGCAGGTCAGGTCGGAGGCTCTGCCGCCGGTGCTGGGGGAAACGCTGCCAAATATGCCGGGCGTGGGCGAAAAGGCGATGGCGCTCGTGTGCCGGGGGACATCTTGTTTGCCGCCGGCGGGAACGGCGGAGGAACTGGTGGAGCAGATCAATTCAGCGGTGTAGGGCCGCGATCCCAACCCGTCGCGCAAGGGCGCGCGACAAGGGTGGGGCGCCCGGCGATGGCCGAGGTGCAATGCGGTTGGCACGCGCCGGGAAGCGGGATCCGGCGGTAACGTGACGGCGCAGGCAAGCTGGCGATGCACGGGAGACATTCTGCTATTCTCGATGGAATCGGAATCCAGGGGAGGAAAAGGCGATGGCGAGGAGTGTGAATAAAGCCATTCTGGTGGGAAATGTGGGCAAGGATCCGGAAATCAAGTTTCTGCCCAGCGGTACGCCGGTGGCGAACTTTGGTTTGGCTACCTCGGAGCGGTTCAAAGACAAGTCCGGCGAGGTGCAGGAGCGGACGGAATGGCACAATCTGGTGGCCTACACGCGGCTGGCGGAGATCGTTCGCGACTACGTGAAGAAGGGATCGAAGCTGTATGTCGAGGGGCGGATCACGACGCGTAACTGGGACGACAAGGAGCACCCGGGGAGGAAGGTCTACCGGACGGAGATTGTGGTGAACGATCTGGTGCTGCTGTCGGGACGAGGCGAGGGCGAGGCGGGAGGCGGACCGCGCGGCGGGACGCAATACGACCAGCGGCCGCCGGCGCACGCAGACGATCTGGTACAGTCGACGGAAATCACGGACGAGGATATCCCATTCTGATTCTGACGTTTGTTTCATGAACGAAACGTAAGCGGAGAGCTACGCCACCGGGCTACCAGCGCGCCTGATTTCAGCGTCTAACCCGGCAGTTATAGAAGGCCTGCGCAAGCAGGCGCGCGTCGGGTTGGCGAGTGTATCCCTGTTCGATTTTTTCCACTATTGACAGATATCGCCTGACGCGCCGGAAGTTCTGCGTCAGGTGCATCGGCCTGTTGCTGGCGCTGAGTTTGGTGAGCGTATGGGCTTGGCCGGCAAGGGCGGCCGCTACGAACGACGGCGGAGCGGGCGTGCTTCCCAGTGCGCCCGAACCCCGGACGCTGGGGGTCGTTCATGGGACCGTGACGGGGCCTTCAGGGACGCCGGTGAGCGGAATCAGGGTCGTCCTGGACGGTGAAAACCTGGCGACGCCACAAATCAACATCACGAATCGGACCGGGAAATTTATATTCGGGCATCTCGCCGCTGGCGCCTATACGGTCTCGGCTTCCGGCCCTGGGTATGAGCCTGTGGACCCCACGCCGGTTGTGTTGGGAGAAGGCGAGGTATTTCGCCTGCCTATTGCGGTGACTGCCATGCCCAGGGTGGTTTCGACGGTGCAGGTGACGGCTTCAACAGCGGCGATCGCTAAGGCGCAGATGAAGCAGGAAGTGCAGCAGCGTGTCCTGGCGGTGATTCCGAATTTCGGCACGAGCTTCGTGTGGAATGCCGCGCCACTGACGACGAAACTGAAGTTCACGCTTCAATTGCGGGACTTCGTGGATCCGTTCACCATCGGCACGGATTTCGCCCTGGCAGGAGTGGAGCAGTGGCACAACACGTTCCCGGGCTACGGCACTGGATGGCCCGGATACGGCAAGCGGCTGGGGGCTACGCTGGCAGACAGCTTCGACGCGCGGATGCTGGGTGATGCGCTGCTGCCGGCGGTTTTCCATCAGGATCCGCGTTACTTCTATCATGGGGGACCGAACGTGGGCCGACGGTTCTTCTATGCAATCGAGGAAGT
>DAHUYD010000159.1 GCA_027315385.1 Acidobacterium sp. | reverse complement strand
GTGCGCGAGGCGAGGAAGAACGCGTCTCCGGAAGCGTAGGCTGAGGCAAGTTCCTCACCGCGCAGGAATCCGGCAAAGAACGTGGGCGTGCCGGCGAACCAGCGCTCTAGCTTTTCGCGGTGGGGACCGTCGCCGACCAGGGCGAGGCGCACTCCAGGGAGCGCGGCCAGAACGTCGCGGCAGCGCTCGATTTCTTTTTCGACGGAGAGCCGGCCGATGTAGAGGAGAAGCTTGTCTTCGGGATGGCCGCAGGTGAGGCGGGCACGTATCTCGCGAGAAGCGTGGGAGGGATGGAAAATCTCTGTGTCGACACCGCGGGGCCAGAGGTGCACCCGCTGGATGCCGTGGCGTTCGAGTTCCTGCTGCATGGCCGCGGAGGTGGCAAGGGTGAGGTCAGCGCGGTTGTAGGCGCCACGCATGGTCTTCCACATCAGGCCTTCCAGCATGCCCAGGTGGTAGTAAGCGAGGTATTTAGGCAGGTGGGTGTGGTACGAGACGACCAGCGGGATGCGGTGGCTGTTGCTGTAAAAAAACGCCGAAACGCCGAGAACGGCGGGGTTGATGGCATGGACGAGGTCCGGCTGGAACTCGTCGAGAGCGCTGGTAATCGAGCGCCGCGGTACTGCGAGCTTGAGCTCCGGATACATAGGGAAGTCGAAACCGGGGACGCCATGAACGCGGGCGCCGGCGAACTCCTGAACGCCCTGAGGCGCGACGATGAGGATCTGGTGGCCGAAGGCCTTCAGATTGCGGATCGTGTGACAGAGACGGGTGACGATGCCGTCGATTTTGGGCAGGAAGGTTTCCGTGACCAGAGCAATGCGCAGCGACCGGGCCGGAGAGTAGTCCCGAGCGGCCTCGGCCGGCGCAGGCGGAGCGGCTTGGAATGCTACTTCCACGTCACAGTCGGCATGATCTGAGATGGGTCGGCCCTCTGCTTATATCGGATGGCGAACTGGAGCAGAGATGTCAGGAGCGATTCGGAAAGACAGTGCGGAACGAGGCCGAGATCGCGGAGCTGGGTGTTCTTCGCGTTGTAATAATGAGCTTCCTTTTCGACGCGGGGATTTTCGATGTGGCGGAGTTCGACGTTCAGTCCGGCGTCGTCGCCAGCCTGTTTAACCATGTTGGCAAGATCGAGGACGCTGAACTGCTCGGTGAACTGATTGAAGACGCGGAACTCGCCGGCGGAGGCGGGATTGGCGACCGCGATCTCCATGCAGCGGATGGTGTCGCGGATGTCGAGGAAGCCGCGGGTCTGGCCGCCGGAGCCGTAAACGGTGAGAGGATGGCCAATGGCCGCCTGAATGCAGAAACGGTTGAGGGCGGTGCCGAAGACTTCGTCGTAGTCCAGCCGGTTGATCAACATGTCGTCCATGCCGGTCTGGTCCGTGAGGATGCCGTAGACGACGCCCTGATTGAGATCGGTGGCACGGAGGCCCCAGATTTTGCAGGCAAAGCGGATGTTATGGCTGTCGTGTACCTTGCTGAGGTGGTAAAAGGAGCCGGGCTGCATGGGGTACGGCAGACGATCTTCCCGCCCGTTGTGCTGGATGGTGATGTAGCCCTCTTCGATGTCGATGTTGGGCTGGCCGTATTCGCCCATCGTGCCGAGCTTGACGAGGTGGATCGCAGGGTTGAACTCCTTGATAGCCCAGAGAAGGTTGAGATTGCCGGCAACGTTGTTGACCTGGGTCATGACGGCATGCTCGCGGTCGATCATGGAAAAGGGAGCGGAGCGTTGCTCGCCGAAGTGGAGGATGGCTTCCGGCTCGAAGCTGCGCATGAAGCTCTGCACGAAGGGGTAGTCGCAGATGTCCCCGATGAAGACATCGATCTTTTTGCCCGTGAGCTCGCGCCAGCGATCGGCGCGCCGGAGGATGGGAGCAATGGGCGTGAGTGTATCGACGCCGAGCTGCTGGTCCCAATGGCGACGAATGAGGCTGTCTACGATGGCAACGTCGTAGCCGCGTTCCGAGAGGTAGAGGGCTGTCGCCCATCCGCAATAACCGTCGCCACCGACAACGAGAACTTTCACCTTTTTTACAAGCTCCTTTTGGGGCTAAATGCCCTTTGATGCTCTCACAGCGATATGAACGCAGGGTTGCAGACTTCTGACATTCAGGAACTCGCCGCTCTTTGATCGTTGGGCCCCGAACGCGCCGTGGGTCACGCGGGATGACACATCAGTTTACCTGCTGGAGACGTTCAATAAGCTTCCGGGCCAGGCTCTCTCCAGATTCCGACCAGAGCAGGCGTGTGGAGATTCCGCCATTTTTCTGAATACCCTCGGTAAATGCGACGAGCCGCCGCACATTTTGCTGGACGCGGGCGACAGCGTCCTCATCGAGATCCATATCTTCGCAGAGGAAGGGAGCGTCGAGACCGAAATCGATGCGGACATGGCCGTTGGTTTCATAAGCAGCCTCGTCGAAGTTGGGGCCGAAGCCGACGATGCGGACGGCTCGCGGTTCCTGACGCCACATAGTGTCAAGGCCGGCGGCGTGCTCGGGAACCCAGAGTTCCCAAACCAGCTCGAACTCCCAGGCGTAGTCGTCGTGGGCATTTTCCATGGCGGCGGCAATGACGGCTCGGGGCGAGGCGTCCTCATCCTCGGTTTCGTTGCGGTAAACGCACTGCCAGACGGGGGACTCGTTCCAGGAGATGGGATAAACCGTGGCGGCGGTGACGCGGGACGATCCCCCGGAGGCGGCGAACTGCTCCATGACCTTCTCGAGCGTGCCGGGAAGCGCGTCGAGGCGGAAGTTGGGGTACCAAAGGCTGAGGTAAAGCTGATCCATCTGCTTACAGGGTACAGGGAGCCGGGCACCGTAGGCATCCGCCCAAACCAGTTGGCTGCGTCTGGCGCAAATCGGCACAAGTGACCAGAGTGAAGTTACCAGTGTGGTATCGACTCCGCAAACGAGCCATTGCCCGGAACCGCCGCGGAACTACCTGAATACATCATTACCTGGCGACCCACGCGGGGAACGCCGATACGAACTGCACGTCGAGTAACGGGGTTACCAGAATTCCGGACATTTTCCTGGACATCGCATCGACGCTGTCGGCGTCGAAAGGGATGCAGACGCCGCCGGGGTGCTCGGTCAACAACACGTCCGCGTGCAATTGCTATTGCGCGCGGCACGCGATTACTCGATGCGCTCGTGGCGGTAGCCGGCGACGGTCAGAGCCTGTGCGATTTCCTCAATATGTTGGGCGCCGCGGGTTTCCAGCGTGAAGTCGATGACAGTATCGCCGAGGCTAACCCCGTAATAGGCGCGATCGTGAGCCGTCTGGACGATGTTGGCGCGCAGATCGGCGATGATGCGCGTGAGATGGTGGAGGGCTCCGGGGCGGTCGGTAAGATGGATGCGCACACGAGTGCGCCGGCCATCCTTGACCAGGCCCCGTTCGATGATCTTCGAGAGCAGGGTTACGTCAATGTTGCCGCCGCCAATGATGACGGCGGTGCGGCTGCCGTTGAGCGAGGTCCTTTTGCGGAGGAGCGCCGCGAGCGCGGCGGCGCCGGCGCCTTCGGCAAGGGTCTTTTCACGCTCGAGAAGAAGCAGGATGGCGCTGGCGATCTCCTCTTCGTCGACGGTGACCAGTTCGTCGACGTACCGGGCAACGAGAGGAAGCGTGCGCTGGCCGGCGCGACGGACGGCGATGCCGTCGGCGATGGTGGCTTCGGCGGCGACGGTGACTGGCCGGCCGGCTTCGCGGGCGCGGAGCATGGATGGCAGACGATCGGTCTGGACGCCTATAACGCGAATGGCGGGGTTTGATTCCTTGAGAGCGCAGGCGATGCCGGCAATGAGTCCGCCGCCGCCGATCGGAACGACTACTGCTTCCAGCGAGGGAATCTGTTCCAAAAGCTCGAGGCCAATGGTTCCCTGCCCCGCAATGACCTCATCGTCGTCAAAAGGGTGGAGAAAGGTGAGACCGTCGGCGTGGCTCTGGCGAATCGCCTCGTCGCAGGCCTCGTCGTAATCGGCGCCGTGCAGGATCACTTCGGCGCCGTAGCCGGAGGTCGCGGCGACTTTCACCAGGGGAGTCATTACAGGCATGACGATGCGGGCGCGAAGCTCGCGGCGGCCGGCGTGAAAGGCGACGGCCTGGGCATGATTGCCTGCGCTGGCAGCGATGACGCCGCGGCTGCGCTCCTCGGGCGTGAGGGTAAGAATCTTATTGAGCGCGCCGCGCTCCTTGAAGGCTCCGGTGCGCTGGAGGTTGTCGAGCTTGAGAAAAACCTCCAGTCCGGTGATTTCAGAAAGGCCAGCGGAGTGACGCACCGGAGAAAGATAGATATCGGGCCGGATGCGGAGGGCCGCCGCCTGGATGGAGGCGAGAGAAACGGTGGACGGCGGGGCAGACGTTGAATCGTGCGCGGCGCTCAAGATATATCTCCTTCCAGGCAAATGAAAAAGCCATCGCTTTCGGGGGGCGATGGCCTTTCGAGTCTCGATTGCGAATCGTCCGTTTAGCCACTCGCTCCATCTGGCATGGAGAGCGTAATTCGCGCGACGGCTATGAATATGACGACGCGAATTGAATGCGGACGGCTCATGCGGGTGATCCTGAGGATGTTTAGAGAAGACCAGAGCGTGCGCGGCTTGTCAACAGGCGCGATGCCGGTGCTGAGGAGGTCGCGACGCCGTGGATCAGGGGCCGGAGCCCGCGGTGCTGGTGGGCTGGACGAAGAATTCACCCATGGGAGGCGCCGTACCGGCAGCGCCCACCGGATTGGACAGACTGAGCAACTGCATGATGGTGAGCAGCATGCTCTGGTGCTGATAGAGGGTGCCGGAGGCTTCCTGGTAACCGACTTTGACATTAGGCCCCCAGAACACAGGCGAGACGTGCCCCCCCCCGTGGGTTGTGTCAGAGTCGAGAGCCTCGTCGAAGTCGACGATGAGGACGCCGTTTCCCCCTTTCTGAAAGGCGGAGACGGCGGAGATCGGCTTGACAACATTGGCTTCCAGCCAGGAGTCCGCTTGCTGGGGAGTTCCGCTGTGGGCGTCGTCATCGATGTTGGGGACAATATAGGAGAACTCGGGGAGCTTGCCTGCAGAAAGATCGGCGGCAAACTGGCTGAACGGCCATATGACCTGGTCAGCGACGCTGGGATTGCTCCCGATATCGGAATATAGCGGAAATGGATCATGACGGACGACATAGAGGCCTATGTTGTCGCCGACATACCCATTCGTGATGCCTTCGGCATAGATGCGGAAGCTGACGTGAGCGGCGAGCATGCGGCGGGCAAGGTTATCGGCGTTCCATATCTGGGTGGAATTGTCGTCGGAGGTGAGCACCTGGCCGCAAGTCAGCATGAAGTAGTTGCCGATAGAAGGATGCAGGTTGGCGTAATAGTCGGTGGGCAGCGCGCCCTGCGTGATGAGGTTGTTGTAATTGGGCCAGACTTTCGTATTGCCGACCACGCTGGAATAGGACGTGTTCTCCTCCATCACCAGAATGACGTGCTGGCTGGTGGGAACCACCAAACCTGAGCCACCGCCTGAGCCACCGCCGGAACCACCGCCGGAGCCACCGCCGGAACCACCCGAGCCGCCTGAGCCGCCTGAGCCACCCGAACCTGTACCAGAGCCGACTGCTTTCCCCCCGCTACCGCACCCGGGAAGAAGACAAAGAAGAAGTATCGCAACCAGACCGATGAAGATCCGCTTATTCACTGATCGACTCCACAAGGCCGGTTCCAGCCGGTACTATCGGCCTCACGATATAGATGCCGAATGCTGGAACCCAGGGGTAACTCTGCTGCGCTTTTGCAGGATCAGACGGCGGATTGTTCACGCAGGATAATGGGTTCATGACATTGCTGAAAGAAATCCCGTCGGCGATCAGAGTCAGTCCTGCGCTCGAGTGGGACAGGTTCGTCGCACTGCTGGGCGGTAGCGCGCAGTCGGCGCTGGGGCGGATGTGGATCGAGGCGCTGACACCCTCGACGGACCGAGAGTGGATGGAGCGGCAACATCGGCTGGTGGAGGAGATGCGGTCGCTGGCTGCGGCAGGAGGGATGCCACAGTTGCGTGCGCTGTTCGATCCCTCGGAGTCATTGGCGAAGGCGCGCATTGAGGGGGTGGCGCTGGAGGCGGAGGAGATTCGCGCGCTGCTGTCGCTGGCCGAGGAGATTGCCGCGTGGGCGGATCTGATGCGGACTCCGCCGGAGAACGCCAAAAATAGCCTGGCGGAGCTGGCCACTCTGTCGCAGGAGGTTCTGGGCGTTGGACTGCGTCCGCTGATCGACGGCATGCGGGAGAAGATTCTGCCGGATGGAACGCTGGCGGATGATGCGTCACCGCAACTGCGACGCATTCGGCGGGAGATGGAGCGGCAGCGGCGCGCGATTGAGGAAAGCCTGCGTGCGGCGCTCCGGCGATTCAGCGAAGGCGGGGCGGCGCAGGACGAGCTGATTGCGATTCGCGGCGAGCGGTTTGTGATCCCGGTAAAGACGGAATGGAAACGGCGGGTCCCAGGCGTGGTGCATGGAGCGAGTTCGAGTGGGCAAACGGTGTATGTGGAGCCGCTGGAAACCATTGAGCTCAACAACGATCTGGTGCGGCTGCTGGAAGAAGAGCAGGGAGAGATTCACCGGATCTTTTTGCAGATGACGAGGCATATTGCGCAGTACGCGGGACCGGTGCTGGCCGGAGCGGCCGTGCTTGCAGAGGTGGACACGCTGCTGGCGCGGGCTCGATTTGCGCAGGAGTATGAGTGCGCGACTCCGAAATGCACGGCCGGAGATACGCCGGAGTTTCGACTGACAAATGCACGGCATCCGCTGCTGGAAAGGCGATTGCGCGCGGAAAAGAAACCGATTGTGCCGGTGACGCTGGAGCTGGCGGGTGAGAATCGACAGCTGATTATCAGCGGACCCAACACCGGCGGAAAGACCGTGACACTGAAGACCGCGGGGTTGCTGGCGATGATGGCGCAGGCGGGGATTCCGGTGCCGGCAGACGAGGCGGTGACGCCGGGATTCGATGCGTTCCTCGCGGACATTGGCGATGCGCAGTCGATCGAGCAGGATCTATCGACGTTTTCGGCTCACGTGAAGAACCTCAACCGGATTGCGGCGCGGGCGACGCCGCGGTCGCTGGTGTTGCTGGATGAGTTAGGGTCGGCGACGGATCCGGAGGAGGGCTCGGCGCTGGCGGTGGCCGTGGCGGAGCACTTTTTGCGCGTGGGCGCGTGGTCGATTGTATCGACGCATTTGACGTCGCTGAAGGTTTACGCGGAGAGTGCGCCGGGCGCGGTGAACGCGGCGGTGGGCTTCGATGAAGCGACTTTAGCGCCGACCTACGAGCTGCGGCTGGGTGTGCCGGGAACGTCGGCGGGCATCAACATTGCTCAGCGGCTGGGCCTGAGCGCGGAGATTGTGGCTGCGGCGCGGCAGCGGCTGAACACGCAGACGCAGGACATTGCGCGATTTCTGGAGAGCCTGCACGAGCAACTGGATGCTCTCGACGTGGAACTCGGCCGCGTGCGGCGCCTGGAGCAGGAATTAGCGAAGGAACGCGCGCGGCTGGATACCGAAGGATTGAAAGAGTGGCGCGCGAAGGTGCGCGAGCTGGAGACGCAGCTTGCGTCGCTGATGAAGGACTTCGAGTACCGCGCGCGCGAGACGGTGCGGGCCGTGGAAGATCGCGCGGCACAGCAGAAGCTGAGCAAGCAGGCGGAGCAGCGCATTGCGCGGCTGCGGCGCGAGTTTCAGGAGAGCTTCAACACCGCGGTGGTGGCGCAGCACACGGGCGCGGATCGCGGAGATAAAAACGCGCAGCCGCATGTGGTGCGACACCTGGCGGCAGGCGATCAGGTGAAGCTGCGGTCGCTGGGGAAAGTCGCCACGGTGCAGCGACAGATCGATGACAACACGTTTGAGGTTGCCGTGGGGCCGATGAAGATGCGCGTAGCCCGGGACGAGATTGCTGAAGTCATCGCGGCGCGGGGCGCATCGCCGATTGAGGCGGCGCGGCGGCGGACGGGCATCAGCGTCTCGGTCGCGGAACCGGATGCGACGGCAACCGAGATTAACGTGATTGGCAAAACGGCTGACGAGGCGCAGGATGAAGTGGAGAAATTCCTCGACCGGGCGTTCCTGGCCGGGATGGCGCGGATTCGGGTGATCCACGGAACCGGGATGGGCGTACTGCGGCGGACGCTGCGCGCCTGGCTGGAGAAGCATCCACAGGTGGCAACGGTCACGGAAGCTGCGCAAAACGAAGGCGGCGCCGGCGCGACGATTGTGGAACTGCGCGAGTGAGCGGCGCGTATTCACCGGATAAGGACAGGATGAGGATGCTGCTATGGTGAAGGTTCTGCTGTTTAGCATCTTGTTTGTGCTGTGCTGGCCGCTTGCGCTGCTGGCGCTGCTGGCGTATCCCGTGGTCTGGCTGCTGCTGTTGCCGTTTCGGCTGGTGGGGATTGCGGTGGGCGGGGCGCTGGAGCTGGTAGGGGCGATCATCACGCTGCCAGTGCGGGTGATACGGGCAATTTAAATTCCCGCGAACGCACCCTGTCGCCGACAGCCGCCACTACCCGTAATCTTCTTCGTGCGCCGATCCCGGTACACTGAAATTTATGGCGGGAATCGTTCTGGATGGCAAGGCGTACGCGAAGGAACTGGAAGCGGAACTAACGCAGCGGGTGGCGAGGCTGACGGCGGCCGCGAGTGTTGAGCCGCCAATTCTGGCAACCATTCTGGTGGGAGACGATCCGGCGTCGGCGACCTACGTCAAGATGAAGGGCAATGCCTGCCGGCGCGTGGGCATGGAATCGGAGAAAGTTGAGCTGCCCGGCACCTCTTCGACAGAGGAACTGCTGGCGGCCATCGACAAGCTGAACGCCAGGCCGCGGGTCAAAGGAATCCTGCTCCAGCATCCGGTGCCGAAGCAGATCGCTGAGCGGGCGTGCTTCGATCGCATTGCTCTGGAAAAGGACGTGGACGGCGTGACGGCGCATGGCTTCGGGCGCATGGCCATGGATGAGCCTGCGTATGGATCGGCAACGCCGGCGGGAATCATGCTGTTGCTGCGACGGTACGGGATCGAGATTGCGGGGCGCGAGGCGGTGGTGGTGGGCCGCAGCCCCATCCTGGGGCGGCCGATGGCGATGATGCTGCTGGCGGCAAATGCTACTGTGACCATTTGCCACTCGCGGACGAAGAATCTGCCCGAAGTCGTTCGGCGCGCGGAGATCGTGGTGGGTGCGGTGGGCAAGCCGGAGTTTATTCGCGGGGAGTGGATTCGCGATGGCGCCGTGGTGGTGGATGCCGGATACCATCCCGGAGGCGTGGGCGATATTGACCTTGCGGCGGTGGTGGATCGCTGCTCTGCGTACACGCCGGTGCCGGGCGGAGTAGGTCCGATGACGATTGCCACACTGATTGCGCAAACGGTGGACGCCGCGGAGAAATCGGTGGAGATGACTGGAAAATAATGCTCTCGGATGGATGCGCGGGCGCGCCGACCCCCTTGCTCAGCGTCCCCGGTCCAGGCAGACACCAACAGAACGCAACTGCATCACGGCTACTTCATCCGCAGGAAAGCCGCCGGGCAAGAGCGGCCGGATAGCGATTCTGGACTTCCCCTCCGGGTACTGCGCTTCCAACGCGGAACACAATCATCCGCACATCATCGAGGCACCGTGACGCGAAGGGGGGAGCCTGGGACCGTCGATGCTGCAGAATCACGTGCCGGCGGCGGCGGCGGGACCTGGCGGAGCAGTTGTATGTCCGAGCCGGGAGGACGGCGCTGCGGAAGGCGCATTTCTGCAGTTCGGACAGCGAGGGCGTGGCGGCGGCAATCAAATTTACGCGGGCGCACACCGGCGAAATGGCAGTTGGCGGCGCGAGGCACATTTTACGGGCTGACGTATGGCGCACTGGCGCTGATGGATCGCACATTCTGGAGCGAGGGGTTCAAGCCACTGATTTCGGGTGTGGAGTCTGTGCCCCCCGCGGGGCGGGCCGCAACTATCTGAGAGACTCGGCATAGAGCCGGACGAATCCGAACGGGCCGCGGACGGCGCATTGGGAAAAATCATTCCGGGTGTGGCGCGAACTGAACCGATTGCATCCTGTAAGGCAGGAATGAGGGTCTATGCATATTTTGACCACGTCGACGGCGTTTCCCGAACACTATTACAACCAGCGCGAAGTGGTGGATGCGCTGCTGGCGTTCTGGGGCGGCGATCCCAAAATCGCCGCGGTGCTGGAGCGGCTGCATTTTCGCACGGGTGTGGACGGACGACATTTTTCACGGCGGCTGGAGGAGTATGCCGCTCTGGACACCTGGGGCAAATCGAACAACGTGTGGGTAGAGACGGCGGTCAATCTCGGTGAAAAGGCGCTGGAATGCACGCTGAAGCAGGCGCAGCTGGATCCTCAGCAGATCGATGCGCTGTTCTTCGTGAGCGTGACGGGCGTGGCGAGTCCTTCAGTCGATGCAAAGCTCGTGAACCGGATGGGACTCTCGCCGCAGATTCAGCGCAATCCGATTTTTGGGTTGGGATGCGTGGCAGGCGCGGCGGGGCTGGCGCGCGCGGCGGACTATGTGCGGGCGTATCCGCACCGGGTGGCCGCGCTTTTGTCTGTCGAACTGTGCTCGCTCACCTGGCAGCGCGACGATATGTCGGTGGCCAATCTGATTTCGTCGGGGTTGTTCGGCGATGGAGCGGCAGCGGTGCTGGTGGCGGGCGATCAGGTGCCGCGGCGCGGCCCGAAGATTGTGGCAACGCATCGGGTGTTTTATCCAGGAACGGAAAACGTGATGGGGTGGAACATCTCCGAGAAGGGATTCCGCATTGTGCTGTCGCCGGACGTGCCGAAGGTGGTGACGGAGAATCTGGGCCGCGATGTGGATAGCTTTCTTGCGGCACAGCGGCTGACCCGGAAAGATATCGGCACGTGGATCATGCACACGGGCGGTCCGAAGGTGCTGGAGGCAACCGAAGAGGCTCTGGGGTTGCCGCGGGAGGCGCTGGAGGTTTCGTGGGAGGCGCTGCGACGCGTAGGGAATCTGTCGTCGGCATCGGTGCTGGTGGTGCTGGATGAGGTGATGAAGCATCGGCGTCCGGCTCCGGGAACGCGCAGCATCCTGGCGGCTATGGGGCCGGGTTTCTGCGCAGAGATGCTGCTGCTGGAGTGGTGAAGATTTGAGTATTCGTAAAGATATTTGCGACGTATTGGTCGTGGGCGGCGGACCGGCGGGGCTCGCAACCGCGATCGCGCTGCGGCAGCGGGGCGCGGATGTCATGGTGGCCGATGCACTGAAGCCTCCCATCGACAAGCCTTGCGGCGAGGGCCTGATGCCCGATTCGCGGCGGGAACTGGACCGGCTGGGCGTGCATCTGGAGACCCGGTATGGAGCGGAGTTTCACGGAATCCTCTTTGCTGGCCATCACGACCGGGCAAACGCGGAGTTCCCGCAAGGCGCGGGGCTGGGCGTGCGGCGGCCTGTATTGCAGCAGTTGCTGCTGGATCGCGCGGAGGAAATGGGGGTGCGGTTGCAATGGGGAGTCCCGGTGACGGTGCGCGAGGAAGAGCCGGTGACCGTGGGCGGCGAGCTGACGAGGTATCGCTGGATGGTGGGCGCGGACGGCAATGCGTCCCGGGTTCGCGTATGGGCCGGGCTCGATGGCGGGACGCTGCGCAGCCACCGTTTCGCGTTTCGGGCGCATTATCGGGTGGCTCCGTGGAGCGATTTTGTGGAGATCCACTGGGGTGAGACCGGACAGGCGTATGTGACGCCCGTGGGCGAGCGAGAGGTCTGCGTGGCGGCCATCTCGCGGAGACCCGGTTTGCGGCTGGAGAACATGCTGGCGGAAATGCCGTTCCTGAGCGAAAAGTTGGCAGGCGCGGAGAGGACGACGGCTGAGCGGGGAGCGCTGACGCTGACCCGAAGTCTGCCGCGGGTAGCTCGCGGCAATGTTGCGCTGGTGGGCGATGCGTCCGGATCGGCAGACGCGATCACCGGCGAGGGTCTGGCGATGGGATTCCGGCAGGCTCTGCTGCTGGCCGAATCGCTGGAGGCGGGGGGTCTGGAACGATACGAGTCGGGACATCCGGGAATACTGACGCTTCCGCATCGTATGGCGGGACTGATGCTGATGATGGATCGCTTCCCTGCCCTGCGGGATCGAGCGTTGCAAGCCATGGCGGCGCGGCCTGAGTTGTTCCGGGCACTGCTGGCCGTCCACGCAGGCGAGCAGCCGCTGCCAGGATTCGTGCTTCGGCACGGAGCGACGATGGGCGCGCTGATGCTCGCTCCGCACCGGGCGTGAGCCGAAGCGTTTTTCTGCAAATCATCACGCGAGAGGAAGCACAATGGAATTTTTGACGGCGCTGTTCTTGCCTCCGCTGGTGGGCTTGACTGCGGCGCAGACACCAGGCATCGCATTGCATCTGGACCCGGCAAGGACGCAGATCCATTGGACGGTGACGAATGTGCGGAACACGGTTCATGGGACGTTCGCTCTGATCACGGCGACGGTGACGTTCGATCCGCAGACAGGCGCGGCGCACGGCGACGTGGTGGCAGAGACTGACAGCGGGCATTCCGGCAACCGGATGCGGGACCCGCGCATGAGAAAGGAGATCCTGCAGACGGAGCGGTATCCGGAGGCGAAGGATCCGAACACGCTGTTCCTCCGTGTGCAGAAGCACCTGGATGTGGACGTGGGAGCCATCCGGACTCTGGAGGGAGCGGGTACGCAAAATCACTGACCGGGAAAGGCCTGGCGACACGGGGTTGTGCCGGAGCGTTGGACGGGCGAAACTGATAGGGGACTTCTTTATTGCCGATGGCTCGGAACACACTTCAACTCGAACGGGAGCCGTTTGGACCGCCTGTGGCCAAGTCGCTGCTGCTGCACCTTGGTTTGGCGGGTGCGCTCGTGGCGTTGTTGCACCTTACCGCTCAATACCACGGACAGGAATGGGGTAACAAAGGGCCGGCGGAGGCGATTCAGGCCACGCTGGTCACGTCATCAGCGGCGGTCCCCCTGCCGCAGACTGCGCCCCCCACGCCGAATGTGCTGGCGACGCAATTGCCGAGTCCTGCGCCGGCGCCTCCGTCCAAAGCCACGATCCAGCAGGTGCAGCAGAACGCGATTCCGATTCAGGCGCGGCAACCGAAGCTGCGGCCAAAGGAGCAGCGGCATGAATACTCGCCGCCCCACGCGCAGCCAGTGCAACAGAACCATCGCGCGAAGTACGGCGAAGCGCAGGCGACCCAGCTGTCGCATGCCACCGTCAACTCGCCAACAGCGAACGCCAATCCGGTCAACGTGACGAACGGTGAGTTTGCCGCGCTGTTCCCGTGGTATGTCGCACTGATCCAGCGCACGGTGCAACAGTACTGGTACACCTCGGAGATTGCATCGAGTACGCCCTACGGAAGCCAGGTGGTGGTGCTTTTCACGATCCACCGGGACGGGGCGGTGAGCGATATCCGGATCGCGCAGCCAAGTTCGTCGCCTACGCTGAACGCCTCAGCGATACAGGCGGTGCAGCGGGTGGGAAGTTTTCAGCCGTTACCTGGTCAGTACACAGGCAAAACGCTCTCGGTGGGATACACTTTTAGCAATCCATCGCCGTCGAAGTAATGAACTCAGACGGCCAGCGCGACGACGTGCCCCATCGCCATGCGTCCATTCCAGCGGAGGCACCGGCCGGAAGTGACAGCGATTCCGGAAGCGAACCTGCCGCATCGATTCCGCCCTGCCATTGCCGGAGGCGGGAACCTGACCTTAATTTCGGACGACAGGATTTCGTGGGAAAAACGAGAATTATGAGCCGCAATTTGATTAAGAAACACTGTATGCCTCGCACCTTTTGTCTTTTTGCATTGCTGACATTCGCCGGTTCGGCTCTGCGGGCACAGGACTGGGTGCATATCGAAAGCAACGTCGGCGCGGCCAAGATCCGTATTGCGGCAGCGGAGTTCAAGCCGGGTAACACGGATGCGAAGACGATGCCCATGAAGTACGTCTTCGACCAGACGCTGTACAACGACCTGCGCTACGCCGGGGTATTCGACGTCGTTTCGAAGAGCATGATCCCCACAGCGGAGCCGGGGACGCCGCAGGAGATCAATCTGGCGGCGTGGGCGGCCGCTCCATCCAGCGCCGCGTATGTGGCATTCGGAAGCATAACGGTGAACGGCGGACAGGAATCGGTGCAGGGATTTCTGTACGATACGCACGCCCAGCAAAATGCCCAGTTGCTGGGCAAGCAGTTCTCCGACGTGGCCAGCGTGGAAGCAACGCGGATGATCGCGCACCGCTTCGCCGATGAGATCGTTCAGCAGCTGACCGGGATTGCGGGCATTGCGGAAACGAAAATCTACTATGTATCCGACCGGAGCGGGCACCGCGAAATCTGGTCGATGGACTACGACGGTTTTAACCAGCATCAGCTGACGTACCTGCACACGATCTCGCTGGGGCCGGCGGTTTCGCCGGACAATTCGCGGGTCGCGTTCAGCTCGCTGGGGCGGGATGGATGGTCTGTCCGGATGTACTCGCTGGTGCTTAAGCGGATGGTGTCGTTCCCGATGTGGGGAAACATGGCGCAGTCGCCGGCATGGTCCAGCGACGGGAACCAACTGGCGTTCTCGTGGGCGCGAACGGGGAATCCGGATATCTATGTCAGCGGCGCGTCCGGGGCAAACCCGCACCGGATCACGGCCTTTTTGGGACCCAATGTGTCTCCGGTATGGAATCCGAAGACCAACGCGCAGATTGCGTGGGTGAGCGGGCGGACGAAGCTGCCGCAGATCTACATCATGGACACGGACGGATCGAATGTGATGAGGCTGACCGATGGCGGATACGCGACGTCCCCCTCATGGTCGCCCAACGGAGAGCTGATGACGTTCGCCTGGCAGCGGAACTACGGTCCTGGAGCGCCGGGGGCCGAGGATATCTACATTATGGATATTGCGAGCAAGAAGTGGACGCAGTTGACCCACGACGCCGGCGCCAACGACTTTCCATCGTGGTCGCCGGACAACCGCCATATCGTTTTTCAACGGCAGCAGAACGGCCACACCGAAATCTGGATGATGCTCGCCGACGGAACCGACCAGCAGCAGCTGACACAGGGTGGGAACAACCTCATGCCGGACTGGAGCTGGAAGTAAACGCAGCATTCGCGGACCGTTTCCCGGTCTGTTTTGTTTTGCCCTGGTATCAACAGCAGGAACGCTCCTGAAGGAGGAGAGAAAGTGCAACAGAAGAGAACAAAGTCCCTGGTTTTGGCCGCGGGTCTTGCGGCGATGCTCACCGTAGCGGGATGCCACAAGAAAAAAATAGCGCCTCCCCCACCGCCGGCGCCCCCGGCCACCACCGCTCCGGCACCCACGGCAACCCTCACCGCAACTCCGGACACGATCAACGCCGGGGATCAGGCGGTCCTGAACTGGCAGACGTCGAATGCGACGGATGTGTCGATTGACGGGATCGGCACGGTCGCGACGTCGGGCACCCAGTCGGTGCATCCAACGCAGACGACCACCTATCACCTGGTGGCGCATGGCGACGGCGGCACAGCCGATGCGACGGCAACGGTGACGGTGCAGGCGCCGCAGGCCACGCCGCCGCCGACGGAGACGGGCATCGACGAAAACGCGTTCGAACAGAGCGTGAAGCCGATCTTCTACGATTACGACAGCTACTCGATCCGGCCGGATGCGCAGACCACCCTGCAGAGCGATGCGAATTACCTGAATCAGCATCCGAATCTGAAGGTGGTGATCGGCGGCTATTGCGACGATCGCGGGTCGATCGAGTACAACCTGGCTCTGGGCGAGAACCGGGCCAACGCCGCCAAGCAGGCGCTGGTGAACCTGGGCGTATCACCGGACCGGCTGCGAACCGTGAGCTATGGCAAGGAAAAGCAGTTCTGCACAGAGCAGAACGAGGCGTGCTGGCAGCAGAATCGCCGGGCGCAGTTCACGCTGGACCAGTAATTCGCGGCTCATCCTGCCGTGCGGACGCGCGGCAGGATGAGCGCGGCTGTCTTCCCGTCACATTCGGCACGTGCCGACGCAGGATCGCCCTGCGATAATGGACCCAGCGCTTCCTGCGCCCGATCGGGGATGTTTTTATGCGAAAGATTCCGGGTACCGTCGCCGCTCTTGGTTCGCTGCTGTTCCTCCTTCCGGCACCCCAGGCCCACGCCGTCAATAAGGAAATCCTGCAGCTGCAGGTCGAGGTGCAGCAGCTACAGACGCAGGTGCAGCATTTGCAGGATACGCAATCACAGCAACTGGGCATCCTGCAGCACGTCGTCCAGCAGATTTCCGACAGCGTTACGCAGATGAACAACACGGTGACGGCGCTGCAACATCAGGTGGCGGCGCAGAACCAGTCCACGAGCGGAGAAGAGACCCAGCTTTCCACACAAATGCAGGGTATCAACGACTCAGTGGATGAGCTGCGCGGGCGGATCGACAAGCTTGGAGCCCAATTGCAGGCCATTCAGTCCCAACTGCAGAACATCAACACGCAGGAGCAGCAACAGCAGACCGCGCAGCCCGGCCAGCCGGGCGCGCCCGGGGCGCAACCGGGACCGGCAACGGCCCAGCCCCAGGAGCCGGGCACGAACGGGCAGGCTGAACAACCGGGCGGAGCAGGAGCTGTGCAGACGCCGGGAACAGCCTCTCCTGCGGGGCAGCCGGGAGCGGCACCAGCCGCGGCAGGTCCGGCTCAACCGCAGGCGCCGCCCGTGGATCAGCTCTACCAGAGCGCGATGAGCGATTATGTTGCGGGACGGTACGACCTGGCGGGCAGCGAATTCAGCGATGTCCTCAAGTACTATCCGGAAAGCGCCCTGGCCGGGAATGCGCAGTTTTATCTGGGCGAGATCGATTTCAGGCGGCACAAGGATACTGACGCTGTGAAGGCTTACGCACTGGTGCTCCAGCAGTATCCGGGAAACGCCAAAGCGCCGGCGGCGGAACTGCGCATCGGCGAGGTGGAACTCGCAATGGGACGACGGCAGGCAGGCATCGACCATCTACGGGCGCTGATTCGTCGCTACCCGCAGACGCCGGAGGCGATGCAGGCGCGGAGCCGGTTGAACGGGATGGGCGTGCGGATTTATCCGAAGCCCAACGCCCACGAGTAGCCAGGCGGCGCGTTCCGACGTCTATCGAAAGAATTCTCGCGCTGCGACGGTACCGAGGAAGCGCGCCGAAACAGGTCGTTGACAAAGCGCGGCGCGAATCGCACAATCGATCTTCAGCTTGACTCCGTTGCTCCCTGCCGCCTGCGAAGGCGAAGTTTCGCGCACTTGACGCCTCAGGGAAGGGGTCCTGCCCACCGCAAGCACCACGCAGGAAGGCCATCCGCATTGAAAGCAGTGCTCGAGACCGACTTTCCCAATCTAAAGCTCAAAGCGCGTGGCAAAGTTCGCGATATTTACGACCTGGGCGATCATCTGCTGCTCGTCGCGACAGATCGAATTTCGGCTTTCGATCACGTACTCGCCACCGGAATTCCAGGCAAGGGAAAGATTCTGACCCAGTTGTCGGTTTTCTGGTTCGATCTGCTCAGCAATATCACGACGAATCATACCGAGACGGCGAATGTGACGCAGTTCCCCGAGGAAGCATGGCCCTACCGGGAGGAGCTGAGAGGCCGCTCGATGCTGGTGAAGCGGGCAACCATGTTTCCCGTGGAGTGTGTGGCGCGCGGATATCTGGCGGGATCGGGGTGGAAGGAATACAAGGAAACGGGCAAGATCTGCGGGATACCCCTCCAGCCGGGACTTTGGGAGAGCGACCGCCTGAAAGAGCCGATCTTCACGCCCGCGACAAAAAACGAGCGTGGCACGCACGACGAGAACATCAGCTTCGACCAGATGGCTGCCCTGGTGGGCGGCGAGGTGGCGGAGCGGCTGCGGGATCTGACAATCCAACTCTATCGGCGGGCGGCGGCGCATGCGGAGTGGAGCGGTCTGCTGTTGGCGGATACAAAGTTCGAGTTTGGGACGGTGGGAAGCGACATCGTACTGGCGGATGAAGTGCTGACGCCGGATTCGTCGCGGTTTTGGGAGCGGGATCGTTTCCGCCCGGGAAAAGCGCAGGCGTCTCTCGATAAGCAGTATGTGCGGGATTACCTGGAGAGCATTCACTGGAACAAGCAGGCTCCGGCGCCATCGCTGCCGGAGTCGGTGGTCAAGCACACCCAGGAGAAGTATTTGCAGGTTTTTCGGATGCTGACGGGCAGTTCGCCGACGCTGTAGGAGAGAGGCGTGACGATCGTCGACTGGCTGATAGTTGTGGTGCTGGTGATTTCTGTCTTGTCTGCGGCAAAAGCCGGATTGATGGTGGAAGTGTTTTCTCTCGCAGGGCTGGTGCTGGGTTTGCTTCTGGCTAGCTGGGACTATCAGAGCCTGACGCCCTGGTGGTCGCAGTGGATTCATTCGCACGCCGCGGTCGAGGCGCTGTCGTTTCTGTCGATCGCGTTCGGTGTGATGATCCTGGCGGCGCTTGCGGGCAGGATCACACGCTGGTCGATGAAGGCGGTGGGGCTGGGCTGGGCAGACCGGATGGCGGGCGCGGTATTCGGTCTCGTGAAGGGCTGCGCGATGGTCATGATCGCGGTGATGGTGATGGCCGCGTTCTTCCCTCATGCGGCGTGGTTGCGGCGATCGCGACTGGCCCCTGGATTTCTGGGATTGGCGCGAGAGGCCGCGGTGGTAACTCCGTCCGACCTGGCTGGCCGGATCAGGAGCGGAGTAACCGAATTGCGGAAGGAGCAGCCGGACTGGCTGAAACCAGCTGCGTAACGGAATATGTAAAGCTGCGCGAACCGGCCCGCCAGTCGGGAAAAAACATAGAGAGGCCTGCAGTGAAGCGAGAACTGGACAACCTTGTGACCCAGATGCGCGCCGGCGGAATTACCTTCGACGAAGCAGTGCGCGAATTCAAGCGGCGCTTTCTTCTGGAGGTGCTCGCACATCACCGAGGAAACCAGTGCAGGGCCGCAAAAGAGCTGGGCGTCCATCGCAACACGCTGAGCCGTATGCTGGCGGAACTGCAGATCGATCCCGCGACGGTGCGCAGCGGCGCGCGCAGGCCGCCACGCAGCGAGCGCGGCAGCATGGAGCTGAAGCAGAGCGCGCGGTAAGTTGCGCATGCAACCGGCCCCTTTGTCGTTGATTCCACATAACCTGTGATTGCCAACGGCCTGCCGGTCCCACGCAGGGCGTGCTCATCAGGCGAAGCCCCCGCGTCCAATAGTTCAGGAGGGTAACAATGGCAGATCCTGGATATCGTACGCCATCATCGATCCGCCGGAGCGGTGTCGGCGGGACCTTCGGCGGATCGCTGGGAGACACCCTGGGGCGCCGTCTGGGCCGGAGCATTTTCCGCAGCGGCCATCTGGACGGTGTTCGGACAGTTGGGAGTGGCAATCTTCAGAAGCGCAGGCGCGCTGCACAGTACCGGGGTGAGTTGGGGGATGGGGCTGTGGAGCATCATCCTCACGGGAAGTGCCCTGTTCGTCGGCGGAAGAGTCACAGCGCGGCTGGGCGAAACCAGAACCTCGCGAGACGCGGTGATGGCGGGACAGACGATGTTCGGCCTGACTGCGGTGGGAGTCCTGGTATTTTTGGCCCTGGTGGGCGCCGGATCCCCCAATGCCGCGGCGGGGATCACAGCTTCATCCTGGGTGGGCTCTGTCATCCGCGGTACGGGATTGTTCGGCTGGTTGGGCGTGCTGGCCGGCGGGGCGGGAACGATGGCCGGCGCGACGGCATCCCAGAGGAACCGGCGGCAGGCAGCAGCTCCGGTACGCAACATTCGAACCGCCGCCTGAGCTCTGCCTGAGCGGCAAAGAGCAAGCAGACTTGTGCGCGCGCCAGGCCTCTCTCTGAGGACTCCGGCGGCGCATAAGTAATGGCGCCACAAACCGGAGCCGGCACGTCGCGACAGAGCAGCGCCTCGCGGTGCTATCATGCGATTCTCCACTTAGCCCATTTCAGGAGAATCGAATCGTGATACGTGTACCGCGTTTTCTGAACGTCAGCGGGTATGTTGCCTTCGCCCTGACAGGGTTATTAGCCTCGCCCACAGGAGCGCAGAGCGTTGCAGCTCAGGCGCTGATGAGTAAGCTGAAGTGGCGCAGCGTTGGTCCGTACATCGGTGGACGTGTGATCGCGGTCGCCGGCGTCCCGGGCACAGACAATGTGTTCTATGCCGGCGCCGTGGGCGGCGGGGTATGGAGAAGCACCGATTACGGGCTGATCTGGAAGAACATCAGCGGGAAACTGCCAGGAACGAGCGCCAGCGTTGGCGCGATTGCTGTGGCGCCCTCGGAGCCGAGCGTGATTTACGTCGGCACTGGCGAAGATGACATCCGCAACGACATGATTCCTGGAGACGGGATCTATAAGTCCAGCGATGCGGGAAAGACATGGGAATACGCGGGACTGAAGGAAACGCGCACGATCAGCAGGATTGTCGTCGATCCACAGAATCCCAACGTGGTGTACGCCTCGTCGATGGGGCACGTGTTCGTGCCCGATCCGAACCGCGGGGTATTCAAGTCCACCGACGGCGGCAAAACCTGGAAAAAGATTCTCTTCGTGGATGACAAGACCGGCGCGATCGATCTGGTCATGGATCCGCACAATCCGGAATTGCTGTACGCGACGATGTGGCAGGCGCAGCGCATGCCGTGGGGACTGAATGATGGCGGTCCGGGCAGCGGCCTCTATATGACGACCGACGGCGGAGAAACGTGGACGAACCTCACACACGATAAGGGTTTTCCAACGGGAACTCTGGGGCGCATTGGCGTTTCGCTGGTGGCGAGCCAGCCGTACATCGTCTACGCGATTGTGCAGGCGAAAGACGGCGGTGTGTTCCGGTCTGACGACGGCGGCGCGACGTGGACGAAAGTCAATGACGAGATGAAGTTGCGGCAGCGGGCCTTCTACTACATGGCGATCTATGCCGATCCAAAGGATCCAAATACGGTATACGCGCCACAGGTGGATTCGCTGTGGGTATCGCACGATGGCGGCAGAAACTGGACGCGGCTGCACACCCCTCATGGCGATAATCACGTGGTCTGGATCGATCCCGATAACACGAAGATCCTGCTGGAAGGCAACGACGGCGGCGTGACGGTCTCGACCGACGCGGGCAAGACATGGAGCACGGATCACAACCAGCCCACGGGGCAGTTCTATCACGTGAATCTGGACGATCAGTTCCCGTTTCACATTTATGGGGCGCAGCAGGATGAAGGAGCGGTAGAGGGACCAGGCGCCGGCGCCGGCGGAATTCCTCTTGCGGACTGGCACACCGTCGCCGGCGGAGAGAGCACCTTCTCCGTGCCGGAGCCGGGCAATCCTAACATCAGCTTCGGTAGCGACTACTACACCCTGTTTGAGAAGCACAACCTTAAGACGCAACAGACAGAGAGCGTGGCGCCATGGCCGCTCTATCAGGACGGGGCAGCATCGAACGAACTGAAGTACCGGTTTGGATGGACGCATCCGATTCTGTTTTCGCCCGCAAATCCGAAGGAGTTGTATACCTCCGCACAGTACGTGTTCAGGAGCGATGACTACGGACGGACGTGGACGCGTATCTCACCGGATCTGACGCGAAATGAGCCGAGCACCGAAATTCCGAGCGGAGGCCCGATCGATCTGGATCAATCCGGAGCCGAAGTTTATCCGGAGGTCTACGCGCTGGCGATTTCGCCACTCGACGGAAACCTTCTGTGGGCGGGCTCGGACGACGGTCTGGTGCACGTAACGACCGACGGCGGCAAGAATTGGCAACTGGTAACGCCGTCGGGACTGCCGGACTGCGTGATCAGTTCGATTGAGCCTTCACACGTGGACAAGAACACCGCATATCTGACAGCGTGGCGCTATATGTGGGACGATTACCGACCGTATGTCTATAAGACGACGGACCTCGGGAAAAACTGGACGGCGATCACAGCCGGCGTGCCGGACGATGAATTTGCCTTTGCTGTCCGACAGGATCCGAAGGATCCGCAACTGCTGTTCCTGGGAACGTTCAGCAGCGTGTATGTGAGCCTGGACGGAGGTGGCCACTGGCAGCCGCTGAAGCTGAATTTGCCGACCGCAGAAGTTCGGGATATCGCAATCAACAATCTCCAGGGCGACGTGGTGATTGCAACCCACGGGCGTGCGTTCTGGATTCTCGACAACCTGGCGCTGCTGGAACAGCTCACAAAGAACCCTGCCGTGCCTGCGGACAGCGGTTACGTGTTTGCTCCGCAAACGGCGTGGCTGAGTCATGTCTATGGGGGCGGACGGCTGCGGCCGGGCGTAGGACAGAACCCGCCGTTCGGTGCGACCGTCTTCTTCCGTATCCCGAAGAACTATGACGGTAAGACTCCGGTGACGCTCGCATTTGAGGATGCGCAGGGTAAGGTGGTGCGCCAATTCACCCTGCACCTTGAGACAGCGAAAGAGAAGAAGGAGCAAGAAGAGGAGAAGGCTGGAAAGCCGAAGCCGGATCACAGCAGCGAACCAGCTGTGCAGCAAAACCAGGAGGCGATGGAAAAGCTGACCATGATCAAGCCGGGCATGAACCGTTTTCAGTGGGACATGCGCTATGCACCGCCGCTGCAGGTGGTGGACTATCGTTTGCCCGAGCCGGCCGCCAGTGAGGCCGATATGGTGAGCGGCCCGCTGGTGACGCCTGGACCCTACAAAGTGGTGCTGAGCTATGGTGAACAGAAATCCGAGCAGAGCTTTACCGTCTCTCTGGATCCGCGGCTCCACGCCACACAGCAGGATCTCGATGCACAGAAAGCGCTGTGCGAGCAGGTAGTGGCGGACCTGAATGTGCTGGATAAAGACATCAACGATGCCATCGCGGCGCGCGACCGGCTCAACGCGCTGGTGGCCAGCGGCAAAGTAAACCAGACGCAGGCAGCAAGTGCCCTGGCCGCGCTGAACAGCGGCATTGGCAATGCGGTGCAGCTAAACCTCCATGCCAGCGAAGAAGATCTGATGCAGGAGGTCAAACTGCACGGGCTGCTGGCGTTCCTGGGAGCAGACGTGGAGTGGGGATATGTCCGGCCCAACGCGGCGCAGTATGCCGTGTTCCACTATCTTGACGAGCAAAGCAAAACCAGCGAGCAAAAGCTGGAGGCCGCGACGAAGGCGGCTGCGAAGGTGGCTCGATAACAGGAAGAAGCGCGCGACAAGAGGGAGCCGGAGTATCGGCTCCCTCTTTTAGTGCGAGGGGCTAGGTTCCAGCGGGACTGGGGAGACATCGACCGGGCTCAGGCGACGGGCGACGGCATACCAGCCCAGCCACAAAGGACCAATCAGCGAGAGCCAGGGAGAAGCCCAGGAATTGACCCAGAGACTCAGGACAAAGCTGACGATGCAGCAGAGAAGGTAGAGATCCTCAACGCGGCGGTTCGCAGGAACGCGCAGTACGAGGGGAAGCATCAGAGCCATGTCACAGGACCAGGAATAGGGACTCAGCACCGCGGAGACAGCGAGGAGGACGGCTCCCTGTTCCATCCAGTCCCAGGACGTACGCACGTAGTACCGGATAGCCCAGGCCACGCCAACGAGCGACGGAACGAGCTGAACCCAGGGATGGCGGCGCGCAAACAGAAAGCGGATATCGGCGGAAACGTCAGGCAGGTACTGGAGAGTGAGTGAGTCGTGGAGCATGGCGCGCCGGTACTGCGCCCAGGCATGCGGATCCCACAGGAAAGCCAGGCCGGTAAGCATTGCGACACCGAACAGGAGACCCGCCGGAATCCGCCAGTTGCGGCGGCGGTAACAATCAATGAGCAAAATCGGCCAGAAGAGCACCAACAGGTGCGCTTTGAGCGCGGCCAGGGACAGGACAACTCCGGAAACGAAGGGACGCTTGTGGCGGCAGGTCAGGAAGCAGGCCGCAGCGAACAGGACCAGAGTGGTAAGCTGCCCGACCATGAGGGCGATGAAGAGCGGCGCGAAAAACGCGGCGCGGAGACGGACCCAGGGGCAATCGCGTGTGAGCAACCCGACCGAAAGGCCGGCGAACAGGAGCATCGAGAGGAGCCAAACAAATGCGCCCCAATGAATCCCGAGGTAGCCGAGAGGGGCGACCACCGGGAGCGCCCAGGGTGGGTTCCGCATGATGAAAGGGGCGGCTTCGCGATTGCCCACGCCCCTTTCGATTGCGAAGATAACGCCGCGGTCGTAAGGATCATGCCCAGCGGCAAGCAGGTGCGCGGAAATCCAGTAAGGAAGGAAATCGAAGCGAGTGGCGAAGTGGATGCCGATGATCGCAAGAGGTACGGCGATCACGACCGCGCAAAGGATGGCGGCCGTTGTGCTGTTGCGAACGGATTTGCCGGGGGCCGCGCTCATTGCGACTCATCATATCTTCTGTTCCCGCAATCAACCGCACACTTGTTTACGAGCCGAAGCGCAATCTACACCGGCGGCGGATTGCGGTGCCCCACTGCGCGCTGCCACCAGGTTGGATAGGTGGGCGTGGTTGCGCTGGCGGCGTCGAGGCCGGCTACCTGATCCGCGGTGAGATTCCAGCCCGCAGCCTGGAGGTTCTGCCTGAGCTGCTCCTCGTTGCGGGCGCCGACGATTACACTCGAAACCGTCGGCCGCTGCAGCAGCCAGTTGAGCGCGATCTGCGGGACGGTCCTGCCTGTCTCCTTCGCGATGACGTCGATGGCATCGACGACGCGGTAGAGATGCTCGTCGTCGACGGGAGGACCGGATTCGGCCGTCTTGTGCAGGCGGCTGACCTCCGGAAGCGGCTGGCCGCGGCGCAGTTTGCCGGTGAGTCGTCCCCATCCAAGCGGGCTCCAGACAAGCGTACCAACGCCCTGATCGATGCCGAGCGGCATCAACTCCCATTCAAATTCGCGCCCCACAAGCGAGTAGTAGACCTGGTGGGCGACGTACCGGGTCCAGCCATGACGGTCCGAAGCGGCTAGAGACTTCATCAGGTGCCACCCGGAGAAGTTGGAGCACGCGATGTATCGGATTTTTCCCGCGTGCACGAGCCCGTTGAGCGTGTCCAGCGTCTCCTCGACGGGGGTGAGGGCGTCGAACCCGTGCATGTGGTAGATGTCGATACGATCGGTGCCGAGGCGTCGGAGCGATGAGTCGACCTGCTGAAGGATGTGCAGCCGCGAGGAGCCGAGATCGTTGGGTCCGGGGCCAGTGGGGAAGAACGCTTTTGTGGAGATAAGGACCTGCTCGCGTTTGCCGTGCAGAGCCTTGCCGAGAATCTCTTCAGCGAGCCCGTCGGAATATCCGTTGGCCGTGTCGAAGAGGTTGATCCCGGCGTCGATGCAGAGGTCGACCATGCGGCGCGCTTCGTCGACCTGGGTCTGACCCCAGGCGCGGAAGAATTCGTTGCCGCCGCCAAAGGTGGCTGCGCCAAAGCTGAGTGCGGAAACTTTGAGCCCTGAGCGTCCAAGCAGTCGGTATTCCATGGCTGAAGAGATGCTGGAGACAGAGTACAGGGTTCGCGGGTTACGAAGGGTACGCGAAACGGAATTTCGCCTGTGATATGGTGAAGCCGCCATTCACAGGAGTTTTGATTATGTTGCGAATTTCCCTTCGCCGCCTTCTGCCGGGTGGTTTCCGTTTTCTTCTGCCCCTGTTTCTTCTTTTTGCGCCTGCCGCCTTGTGGGGGCGAACCGTGGTGTTCTGGCAGCCCGGATTTCCGACGGCGGATTCGGTGGCGCCGGATCCGGCGGGGTTGCACGCCGTGTTTGCGGGAGCCGACTTCACCGGCGCGGCGCAGCTTGGACCGGCACTCGCCGAGCCCGATACGAATTTGCTGGTGCTGCCCTACGGGTCGGCCTGGCCAGAGCAGGACTGGGCTGCCATTCTCCAGTATCTGGACCGCGGCGGAAATTTGATCGCGCTGGGCGGAAAGGCCTTCACGCGCGCGGCCTACCAGGATGCGAACGGATGGCATCTGCGGCCGCCGAGCGTGGCGGAGACGCTGGAGTTGTTCATCGATGGATATCAGCAGACGCCGGGAAGCGACAGTACGCAATTCGCGCCGAATCGCAACGTCTTCCCTGCCCTCCCGGGGTTTACATGGATGCGGGCCTTCAGCCCCGTCGTGCGGCTGAGCGTGGTGGATCCGGACCAAACGGGCGGGCACACCGGCTACGAAGACATGGACCTGACCACGCTGGCATGGGGGGTGCAGAACGGCCACAAGCTGGCAGCGCCGGTCATCGAACTGGACCACAACGCGAATCGATTCGTCGGCGGCCGATGGATTCTGGTGGCGTGCGAACCCGATGCCGGATTCTTCAGCAACACGCCGTTACTGAGGACGCTGGCGTTGCTGGCGGTGCGGAAGGGCGACCGATTCAGGGTCCGCCCTCGGCTGCCACTCTTTGTCGCAGGCGAGGCGCTGGAGTTTCAGTACACGCCGTATCCCATCCTGTCGCTCAGCGACGATGAGGCACCTGAGAGTCTGCACCTGCGGGTAACCAGCGAGGACGGCGCGGTTCACTACGACGCGACGGTTCCCGCTGACTCGTCGCACCTCGTCACGCTGCCGCAATCCGCCGCCGAGGGTAAAGGGTTCCACACGGTCGAGGCGACGCTGGAGCGCAATGGAACACCGCTGCGGACGTACTGGTCGGGATTCTGGATGCGGGACTGGGATTATCTGACCTCGGGGCCGAAGCTGAGCGTCGGCCACGACTACTTCGAGCTGAATGGCAAGCCCATGCCGGTAGTGGGCACGACCTACATGAGCGGCGACGTATCGCGCATGTATCTGATCAAACCGAACGCATACGTATGGAATCGCGACATGGCGCAGATTCACGGCGCGGGGCTGAACATGATCCGCACCGGCCTGTGGACCACCTGGAAGCAGCTATTGGCGCCCGATGGGCAGATGAGCGAGGCGGGCCTGCGGGCCATCGAGGCCTTCCTGATGTGCGCGCGGCACAACGGCTTGACGGTACAGTTCAATCTGTTCGCTTTCTATCCGGACACGTGGGGCGGAGTGAACGGGTACCTGGATCCGGCGGCACTCCAGGCCGAGCGTGTGTACGTCAACTCAGTGGTGGGGCGGTTCCACGCAGTGCCATTTTTGGCATGGGATTTGATCAACGAACCCAGCGCCAACAGCAATTTATGGAAGACGCTGCCGGATTACGATCCGTACGAAGCGGCAGCGTGGCGCGAGTGGATTGCCGAGCGGTATCCGGATAAAGCGAAGCTGCTGCAG
>DAHUYD010000152.1 GCA_027315385.1 Acidobacterium sp. | reverse complement strand
TACGATCTCGCCCCGGAAATGTCCGCCGACGGCATCGCCGGCACCGTCATCAAAGCCGTGAACGACACCGCTTTCGATGTGATCGTGGTCAACTTCGCCAACGCCGACATGGTTGGGCACTCCGGCAAGCTCGCGCCCACGATCAAAGCCGTGGAAACCGTGGATGCCTGCCTCGGGCGCATCTACCAGGCTATGAAGCAGCGCGGCAGCGGCGCATGGCTCATTACCGCCGATCACGGCAATGCCGAGCTCATGGTCGACCCCGTCTCCGGCGGTCCGCACACCGCTCACACCACCAATCCTGTGCCCTTCATGTATGTGGCTGAAGACGCGAATCAGTTCTCGCTTCGTTCAGGCGGCTCGCTCCGCGACATCTCTCCAACCATCCTCGCCCTCCTCGATATCCCCCAGCCGAAGCAGATGACCGGCGGAGATCTGCGCACGCGCCGATCCTGATTGGGCGTTCACCTGGCGTGGCCTGCCGGTGTATAACTTCCGCCGGGCTCCGCCGTCTTACTATCGAAAGCCATGCCGTTTCCGATCAAAGTTTGCGTCGTCTGCGGAGAAGAGTTCGAGCTCCGGCCTGGCAAGCCGGGCTTTGCTAACCGCTGCCCTTCCTGTAGTGAGCCGGAGCGCGAGGAGAGCCCGTCGTCCGGACCTGACGTCTTCAGCAATGATTCTGAAGCCGCCGCCGCCCGCCGCCGCGCCATGCGCGACCTGCTCTACCGCAAGGACAGCTAACCTGCTACTCCCACTTCCCGCGAACTCCTGGCACGGGTCCGCCCTGCCCGATGATCCTTCAGATCTCCGGACTGGGGGCTGGCGCCATCGACGCATATTCACCGGCGCTTCCCGCGGTCTGCGCCAGGGAATCCTGCCCGCGCCGGCTCACCTCGCTGCGCGTGACGCATGCCCCAAACGTTCTCCAAAGAATTTGCAGGTCGCTCTGGAACGTGGCAGTCTCCATGTATTCGGAGTCCAGTTGCGCCTTGGCTGGCTTGATATATCGCTCGTAGAAAGCGTCGAGTTCGTTGCGCGGAATTCCCGAAAGCAGCTCTTCTTCGTTTTGAAACGCAAGCGTCGCCGTCCCGGTAATTCCTGGCCGGTACATCATGTGCAGCGCCTCATGGTGCGGCAGCTTCGGGCGCGGCCCCACCAGCGCCATCTCCCCACGCAGCACGTTCCAGAACTGCGGCAGTTCGTCCAGCTTGTGCCGGCGCAGAAATGTCCCCGCTCGCGTGATTCGCGAATCGCCGCTCACCGTAATGCACGTCTGGCTGTCCTTCTCGATCCTCATCGAACGGAATTTATAGAGTGTGAATTCTTTTCCATTACGACCCATGCGCTGCTGCCGGAACAAAATCGGCCCGCGCGAATCTATCCACACCAGGGCAGCCGCGAATGCGAGTAACGGCATCAAAAGAAGCAATGCCGCGGCGGCGACACCGCAATCCATAGCGCGGCGAAGCCCTGATTGCGCCCAGGGGCTGGCGTTGCTCAGCATGCGCTCTTTATCTATAAGGAACGGCCGGCTTCGCCGCTCCGCCGGTGCCCGCGAAGACGCGAGTACGCTTACCGGTGCTTCCCCGGGATCCCGAACCTTATCGAAGGAAAACGAACTCATCCAACCCACCACCACGTACAGGGTTTCTCAAAAATTTTCCAGCCTACGGTTCCCGGCGGGTCTTGCGCGGCGCGTCCAACTGATTACTTCTCCGTAATTTACACATCTGCGATCTGTGCCGCAGCGTATTCTGGGTCTCCCGGGTTAGATGCTCCCATCGGTACGAGAAAGAGGAAAGATTGCCCGATTTTCACTTTACTGGACTTAGACCCGAACCGGAAGCCGATGTTGCTTTTCATTTTTATATCATCGATATCCTGTTCTTTTATATCATCGATATCGTGTCATTTTCGTTACGCTCAACCTTCGCCGAGTGCGCGCTACTTATAGACCTTCGCTATCCGCGCGTAGATCTTCGCTCTCCGCGTGCCTCTGTCCTGGCGTTGGTCCTTCTCGTGCTCGCGGCCGCCGCGCACCCCCCGGCTGCCGCACAGGATCAGCAACTCCCCGGGTTAGGCGGCACATCGTCTCAGAATCAGAATCAGAACCGGCTCAACTCCACTGACTGCGCCGATCCTCTGCTCGCCGGTTCCGCCCTTTGCTCGCCGCTCACCCCCGGGCAGAGTTCGGGCAGCATGTCGCCGATGCTTCCCGGCGCCGTCCACCCCAACGCCTACAACTACACCGATGTTCGTTCCTTTGGCCGCCGTTCCCGGAGTTTCCCGCCGGTGAAGTTGCCCCCCCAGCCACTGACTGAGTTTCAGAAATTCGTGGCGTCCACTACCGGACAGGTGCTTCCTGTTTTCGGCGCGGACCTCTTCGATTCGGTCCCGTCCACCTTTACCCCACTCAGCATGACGCCCGTGCCGCCCAGCTATGTTATTGGTCCAGGCGACGAGCTGCGCGTTCGCGTCTGGGGCCAGGTTAACTTCAGCGTCGACGTCCTCGTCGACCGCGCCGGAGAAATCTACCTGCCGCAGATCGGACAGGTTCATGTCGCCGGGCTGCCCTTTTCCAATCTTGAAAGTCATCTGCGCTCCGCCATCAGCCGCGTCTATAAAAACTTCCAGCTCACCGCCGACCTCGGCAGAATTCGCGCCGTCCAGGTCTTCGTCACCGGCGAGGCGCGCCGCCCCGGCGTTTACACCGTCAGTTCTCTCAGCACGCTCGTCGACGCGATCTTCTCGAGCGGCGGCCCCTCCACCAGCGGCTCTCTGCGCCACATCGAACTGCGCCGCAACGGCCGCGTTGTTACCGCCTTCGATCTCTACGCGCTGCTTCTCCGCGGCGACAAGTCCCAGGACGCCCCCCTCCAGGATGGCGACGTCATCTACATTCCGCCGGTCGGGCCACAGGTCGCTCTGGTCGGCAGCGTTCGCAATCCCGCCATCTACGAATTGCTTCCCGGCGAATCGCTTTCCCAGGCCATCCGCGATTCCGGAGGCCCCTCCACCGTCGCTGCGCAAACCAGCATCTCCATCGAGCGCATCGACCAGCACAGCGACCGCTTCACGATGGATGTCAACTGGGACTCCGCGGGATTGGCCACGCCTCTGCGCGATGGCGACCTGGTTCGGCTTTACTCCATCGTGCCCCGCTACCAGAAGACCGTTACCCTGCGCGGAAATACCGCCAATCCCGGCCGCTTCGCCTGGCATCCGGGCATGCGTCTCAGCGATCTCATCCCCGACAAGGCTTCTCTCGTCACCCGCAATTACTGGTGGAAGCGCGCCCAGCTCGGCCTCCCCGCGCCGGAGTTCGAGCCCCTCCTGAACTTTCCTCACCTCGTTCAGCCCTCCGCGCCCGAAGATCTCTCCCGCGGCCAGTTCCTCGGCCAGGCCCCGCCCACGGCTACCGCCACCACCGCCTCCGACATCGCCGCCGCCAGGACCGGCACCGCCCCCACTGGCTCCACCAACCAGAACCCCGCCACCGCCGCCATCAACGCCTCCACGGCCAACCCCTCGGCCGGACAACGTGCCGGCAGCGCCTCGCTCGCGGCAGGGTATTCGGCCCCGTCCACCCTCAACCAAACCCCTCGCACCACCGTCGGACCTGTCGCTCCCGATATCGACTGGGGTTACGCCGTCATCGAGCGCCTCGACCGCGATACCCTCAAAACCAAACTCATCCCTTTCGACCTCGGCCGCCTGGTCATGGATCACGACCCATCCCAGAACCTGTTGCTCCAGCCCGGCGACGTGGTCACCGTGTTCTCCCAGGCCGACATCCACGTCCCGCTTGAGCAGCAAACCAAGTTCGTCCGGCTTGAAGGGGAGTTTGTCCACGCCGGCGTGTACACCGTTCGTCCCCACGAAACGCTGCGCGGCCTGGTCCGGCGCGCCGGCGGTTTGGCTCCCGGCGCGTACCTCTACGGCTCCCAGTTCACCCGCGAATCCACCCGCGTCCTCCAGCAGGAACGCATCGACGAATACATTCAGCAGCTCGAGCTGGAAATGCAGTCCAATGCCATGGCCATGATCTCCACTGCCGCCGTGTCCCCGGGTGCCATGGCGGGCGCTCCCACCGCTCAGGCCAGCGAGCAGGCCATCGTCGCCAAATTGCGCCAGGTTCGCGCCACTGGCCGCATTGTCCTCCAGTTCAATGCCCGCAGCACCGGCCTCAACGTCCTGCCCGATATCGTGCTTGAAAACGGCGATAAGTTCGTTGTGCCGCCCATGCCGGCCGCCGTCAACGTCGTTGGCGCCGTTTACGATCAGAATTCTTTTCTCTTCCGCCGCGGCATGAGGGCCGGCGAATATCTCCACCTGGCCGGCGGTCCCAATCGCGATGCCGACCCGAAACACGCCTTTATTATTCGTGCGGACGGCTCCGTCATCAGCCGTGCCGCCGCCAACACGCTCTGGGGTAACCAGTTCGACGAGCTGGTGATGAATCCAGGCGATACCATTGTGGTACCGCAGAAGGTTCTCAAGCCCTCGCCCCTGCTCAACGCCATGGCATGGACCGGCTTGTTCGCTCAGTTCTCCCAGTTGGCCCTGGGCGCGGCAACCATCGGGATTCTCGCGAATCAGTAGCGCGGAAAGCATCAACACAGTCTGATGGAAACAGAAACGTTCTCTCAATTTTCCGAACCCACCGGCGTGGTCGGCTTCTCGCCGCCGCAACCCCAGGGCGCGCCTCCGCCCCGCCGCACTTCCATGATGGATCTGCTCATTCTCCTTGCCGAGCGCCGTCGCGTCGTCCTTCTCGTCACGCTCGCCTGTGCGGTCCTCGCCGCTATCGTCGCTTTCCTGCTGCCCAACGAATACACGTCCACCGTCCTCCTGCTCCCTCCTCAGCAGAATTCGTCCCTGGCCACGCAGTTCCTTTCCGCGATGGGCAATATGTCGCCGCTCGCTGAACTCGCCGGCTCCGGCCTCGGCCTCAAAAATTCCAATGACATGTATGTGGGCATGCTCAAGAGCCAGATCGTCGAAGATGCCATGGTCAATAAGTTTGGCCTCGAGCGCGAATACCGCAAGCGTTACCTCTCTGAGGCGCGCAAGGCCTTCGAGAAGCATGTGGAACTCAACGGCAGCGGCCGCGACGGCCTCATCCACATCTCCGTCGAGGACCGCAGTCCCGCGCGGGCCGCGCAGCTCGCCAATGGCTACGTCGACCAGTTCCGCGCCCTCTCGCAAAATCTTGCCGTCTCCTCGGCCGGCGAGCGGGCCCTCTTCTTCCACCAGCAGTTGCTCCAGGCCAAGGACAAGCTGGGCAATGCCGAAGAAGCTCTCAAGCAGACGGAGCTGTCCACCGGCATGATCGAGATCTCCAGCCAGGCCCGCGCTCTCATCGAATCCGCCGCCAGCCTGCGCGCGCAGATCGCCGCCGAAGAGGTTAATATCCAGGCGCTCCAGACCTTCGCCGCCGGCCAGAACGCCCAGCTTGTCGAGGCACAGCAGGAACTCGCCAGCCTCCGCGCCCAGTTGGCCAAACTCGGCGGATCCGAGCAGAGCGCCGACTCCCTCATCGTGCCGCGCGGCAAGGTTCCCGAGGCCGGACTCGAATACGCCCGCCGCCTCCGCGATGTGAAATATTACGAGACCGTATTCGACATCCTCGCCCGTCAGTACGAACTGGCAAAGCTCGATGAAGCCCGCGAGGGCGCGCTCATTCAGATTGTGAGTCCCGCCGTCGTCCCCGACCGTAAATCCTCGCCGCACCGCGGCCTCATTATCCTTGCGGCGGGGTTCTTCGGCCTCTTCCTGGGTTCCGGCATCGCCATTGGCCAGGCAGGTCTCGCTGCAATGGAGACCGATCCCGAAGGCAGCGCACGCCTCGTACGGCTAAAGCGCGCGCTTCGCCGGAAACGCCGCGCCTGAATCGGATCCCGGCGCATTCGCGGTTTCCCGCTCCCCGCCAATCCCGTCCCCGGTCAGCCGGTGCATCGCCTCGTTCAGCGGCGCCAGATGCGCGGCCCAGGAATGGTGCTCCTGCACGTACTGGCGCGCCGCGCACGCGTATCTCCTCCCCAGGGCCCGGTCTTGCAGCAGCGCTGTTACCCCGTCCACCCACTCGCGGGGCGTTGCCGCTGCCGCCAGATGCTGCCCAGGCACCGCGCCCAGGCCCTCCAGCCCGATCGGCGAACTCACCGCCGGAATTCCCAGCGACATATATTCCAGCAGCTTGTTCTGCACCCCCGCCCCAAAGCGCAGCGGACACACGCCCGCCGCCGCGTGCCGCGTCGCCTCGCGCATGTTCTCCACTCGCCCGGCAATCGTCACGTTCATCCGGCGCAGCCGCTCCGCCAGCTCCGGACGGATTGCGCCGATCACCTTGAACTTCGCCCCCCGCACCCGCGCCTCGATTCCCGGCATGACCTCCCGCGCAAACCACAGGATCGAATCCGCGTTGGGTTGAGCGACGTTGTTCCCGATGAAGACGATCGTGCGCCCATCCGGCGCATACTCGAAAGGCAGCGCCTCCGTGTCCACGCCATTCCCGCACACCAGCACTTTACCCTGCTCTTCGCCCAGCTTCAGCCAGTCGCGATCCACGCCGGAGACCAGCACCGTCTGGTCGCACGCCCGAATCACCCGCCGCTCGTACCGCTGTAGCCGCGCCGCCTCCGCGCTCCACGCCATCCGCCGCGGCCCGCGCTTGTGTTTCGCTGTCCGCGTGTACGTCAGCGAGATCGCGTCCGTCATTTCCACGATCCGCGGCAGCCTGTACTCCAGAATGTAGGGCGCCATCCGCACCAGATGCGCCAGCAGCGCGTCATGTTCCGGTGCCAGCGCCCGCAGCCGCCGCGCCAGTGCAACGTTGCGGTAGTAGCCCGCCTGCATCGGCAGATCCCCGGCCGCCGCCGCGGCCATGCCCCACGCTCGTCTCCACGGATGATGAAAAATTCGCTCCACGCGCGCGAAGATTCCGTCCGCCGGAACCGCGCTCTCCATGTCTTCTTTGCGCTCGCACAGGCTCAGCAGCGACAGCTCGAACTCCGCCGAAAGGTGCCGGCAGATCTGATAAATGCGCAGCCGGTCTCCCCCGATCGGAGGGTAGGGCCAGCGCGGCGTCAGAACCAGGACCCGTCGCTTCATCCTGCCTCGTTCTGATGACCAAAACCATTCGCGCGGAGATAGCGGTCCAGTTCAGCCGCAAGCAGCGCATGTTCTTTCGGCACGCATGGCTCCCTCGGCGCCGGCTCCGCGGGCACGCTCTCGCACCGCGCCCACGCTTCCTCGAACTTCCTCACGCCGGTATAGAAAAACGTCCTCTCGTCCCCCTGCTCCCGGAATGGCGCAATATCCGACGCCACAACCCGGCATCCGCACATCTTCGCTTCCGCAATCGGACGTCCGTAGCCTTCCTTCTTCGAGTGAACCCACACCCAGGCCGCGCTCCGGTACGCGTCCGCTACTGCTGAATCCTCCAGCCGCGGCAGAACTTCGATCCGCGCGCCCGCTTCGCGATTCCGGCGCCGGAACGTATCCACTTCTTCGCTGTGGCCCGCCACTCCCATGATCTTCAGCTCGCGATCGCGCCACAAGCCGGAGCCGCGATACAACTCAAGCGCTCCCGCAAGGTCTTTGGTCGGCGCCCACCCGGAACAGAGCAGCACATGTTCTCCTCGATTGCCCGATCCCTCGCTCAGGCTGGCCTGGAACCGAAAGAACGAGTTCGGAAAGACAAAGCTGCGCGAACGCGGAAACAAACCCGCTCTCCTCGCCACGCGCTCTGTGCGCGGCGAAACGTAAACCACGTCTCCTCCCATCCGCGCGTGCACCCACTGCGTGCATCGCACGTAGCGGGCCGCCAGGCCACGCTTCCGGCGCGAGTTCTGGATGAAATCGTGAATCACCATCGCCGGATTTCTCAGCACACTGTCCAGTACGGAAACCGAATTGTACGGATAAATCACTCGCTCGCAGCCCAGCCCCCTCAGCGGCACAATCGCCTGCTCCCATACGACGAAAAGTACATCCAGCGCCCGGCGCGGCAGTCGCAGCAGCCGGCGGGGACACTTTGCCTGAACGCACTCCACTCCCGCGTTCTCCAGCCCCACCGCCAGATTCGCCGCGTACAGCGGAATGCCTCGCTCGAAAACGCCGGCGAAGAAATTCATCAGCAATACCCGCGGGGTACGCGCAGCCCGCCTCACGGCCGCGCCCCGGCTCCGCGCCGCCGCTGAATCCACGCCTTCCCCGCGCGACAGCTCATACGGCGATCGCATCGTTTCGCCTCTCCGCCGCGAACACCCGCTGATAAGCCTCCCTCGCCGCATCCTCGCTATACAGGCGCTCCACTGTCTCCCGCGCATGTGCGGCACGAGTCTCTGCCGCCTCCGGATGTTCCCGCAACTCGCGCAGCGCGCGCGCCAGGTCGGCCCCATCTCCTGCCCGGAACAGCAGAGCCGCGCGGCCGTCCTCGGCAATTTCGCGATAAGCCGGCAGATCGCTCATCACGCACGGCAGCCCGTGCGCCATCGCTTCCAGCGCCACCAGACAGCTTCCCTCCGGGCCCAGCGAAGGGATCACCATCGCGTCCGCCTGCCCGTACAGCGCCGCAAGGTCCGGCGCGAATCCGCTGAAATGAACCGGCAATCCCTTCGCCTGATCGCGATACTTCCCGCTCAGCGGACCCTCGCCGCACACAGTCAGCTCCACTCCGCCGCCGCCCTCCCGTACCGCCTCCAGCAACAGCGGCAGCCCTTTTGAATCCACCAGCCGCCCCACGAACAGCAGCCGCCGGGCGCCGGACCACCCTCGCTCGATTCGCGGCGGAAGCTCCGGAATCCAGTTGCGAATCGTCTGTACCGGTATGTCAGGCAGCTCCTTTCGATGCTCCTCCCCGGCGGCGTTCGAAACGCTGATCGCCACGTCCGCCCAGCGCGCCGTCGCCCGATACCAGCGCCGCGTTCGCCGTTCAGGCGGCAGATGATGCGGTGTGATCACCGTCCTGCACCCAAACAGCCGCCCCACCGGCGCCAGATACGATGCCTGATACCCGTTCAGCAGCAGAACATCGATCTTGTGGCGCAGCAGCAGAATAGAAGTGGCCGCCAGCAGCAGCCCGTACTTGCCAATCCGGGTGATGGGCCGCGGCCCAGGCAGCGGCAGCAGATGCGATCGCGCGCCGTGCGCCCGCAGCCGTTCATTCAGCCGCCCGTTGCAGCACAACCCGAAGAACTCGTTGTCATCGCGCAACAGGCTCGCCAGCCGCTCCGCGTACACTTCGGCTCCTCCCGCCACCGTGCCGGGATCCACCAGCAGAATCCTCACGCCGGCCCTCCCGCATCCGCCCTGGGCGGAGTGCCGCGCCGTATGCCCGCGAGCGCGGCGTGGGCCAGCTCCGCGCCCCACTCGTAAACCACCACAAACAGGACCACCGGCGCCAGTCCCACCAGTGCGCGCACCAGCGCGGCCTCCGGCCCGAAATATTCCAGCCGCGGCAAATAGATCACCGAGGGCAGGATGAACGCCAGCACAACCGCGCCCCGCGCGCTGCGGCTCGCCTCATGCAGCCAGCGCAACAGGAAACCCACGAACAGCGACCCCAGCGCCACCACCGTCACCCCGCCCGCAAGGTACAGTTCCGCCAGATACGTCGAGGCCGTCCCGTACCCCAGTCTCTCCGCAACCGGGTTCAGATACAGAGTCAGGTCGTTCGTCCACAGTTGGTGGTTCAGCACCAGCGGCGGTCGCGCGATTCCAAAGTAGAACCCGCCCCACAGATATCGCAGGCCGAACCGCCCGAATGTGCTCCTGAACGCCACCGCCGCTTCCGTCACGTTCAGCGATACGCCCTGCTGCGCCACAAATCCCAGCGGGCTCAGCAGCTTCACCCCCTGCTCCTCCCGGAAACCCGCCACCGCCACGGCTACGATGCTGGTGGCCACCACCACCGTCAGAATCGCCCCCAGATTGAACCGCTTCCCCGTCTTCAGCTTGTGCAGGAACCACAGGGCGAGCACCTCCGAGAAAAATTCTCCCCGAAATCCAATCAGCAGATTCAGCGTCGAAACCGCAAAGTAGAGCACCAGCAGCACTGCGATCCGCTTCGGCCGCCGCTCGAACACGTACGCCATCAGCAACGCCGTGCTATTCACCAGCGCCACGCTGCGAACCAGGAATCCCGCGCTTTGCAGCACCGCCGCGTTGTCGGTGTACACCGCAAGGTATCCCCCGTGGGCGCGGATGAAGGAGTAGTACAGCCAGTTCTTATAGAACGCGAACGGGAACGTCAGCAGCACCAGCACGTAAAGCGCGGGAAGCCAGCGCATCTCGCTGCCGGCTCTGAAGATCGCCGGACGGTAGTTCACCCGGCACGGCGCATACACCAGTACCGCCGAAAGCGCCACAATCAGCAGCGTCACCTCCGCTGCCTCACGGCTCACCTCGATCGGCGACAGCACCGCAACCGCGATATCCATCGGGTGCCGCGTTAGCCCCGCGATGTATCCCAGCAGCCGTCCTCCCTGGAACACCAGCAGCATTCCCAGAAACAAAAAGCACGGATGCCGTCCGCTGTCGAAACGCTTCCAGGCCAGGAAAACCAGCGCCGTCAGAAATCCCGCCGTCAGCAGCACGCAGCCCGTCTCGCCCAGCACGCCCGTCAGCACCAGGAACGCCGCCAGGCTGATCGCGGCCAGCGCCCCTCCGATCTCGAACAGTGCCGATGTATCCCCTGGCATCCTCTTGCATTCCCTCTAGCGTGTGCCAGCAACCTGCTTCGCCGCCACGCTCCGCAGGCATTCCGCCCCTTCGCAGCCGTGAATGCACGGCGCACACGCCACGTGCTCCGTGAAAACCATGCAGCTCGCGCCCTCCGGTCGCCACCGCCCTACTCCTGAAGCTCCGCCATACACCACCCGGCACGGCGTGCCCACGGCCCCCGCCACATGTCCCGCCATCGACTCCACGCCGTAGAGCATTTCCGCATGGCGTACCGCTGCCACAAATCCCTTCCACGAAAGCCGGTCGCACGCGTCGATCCACGGTCCCGGCACGCCCTCCATCGCCTTCGCAACGGCCTTCGCTTCCCGCGGTCCTCGTCCGGTGAACATCACCACGCCCTCGGCGGCGGCCGCGGCCGCGATTTCCCGCCAGAACTCCACAGGCAGTTCGCGGCTCTCCGCGCCCGAACCCATATGGATGATGCGGTAACGAACTGCGGACAGATCCGCCGCTCCCAGAACTCCGCAAACTTCGCGCACCGCCGCCTCGGAGTCCGGCGCCAGCAGTGGACGCCGCTTCTCCATATCCTTCTCCTCAATGCCCAGCGCCCGCAAAGTTTCCGCCTGCCTCGCGCCCTGCGTCAAAAACGCATTGCTCACGGGAAACTCCGCCAGCCGCGTCGCCAGCGGCGCCAACCGGCTGCTTCCATACCCCACGCGCACCGGAATCCCCGCCTGCCACGCCACATCCAGAAAGTCCGGGTAGACAGGATAAATCGAAAGCGACACGTCGTATCCCGTTGCGCGAATCTCCCGCAGCGCCCTCTTCCGGCTCTTCGCGTAATCCGTCAGCTTCCGCAACCGCCCGGCGGCTTTGCGGTTCATCCGCCAGTGGTCGATCTCATGCACCCACGCGACGTCCGGATGATCCCGCACCACCATGGCCCCCCAGCTCCCCACCGCAAACCCGATCTGCGCCTCCGGATACGCGCTGCGCAGCACCGGAATCAGCGACGTCGCAATCACCAGGTCTCCGATGTGGGCTCCGTTCAGCACCAGGATCCTCCTGGGCGTCCACTCTCTCGGCTCCCGCCGCGGCCTCATGCGCGCCGCGCACCCGGCCCCCGCCCGCAGCGCGATGCCGAGAACTCTCCTCAACCTCGCCTTCATGCGCGGATAAAAATGCGAATGCGCGCCCCTTTCGTTCATCACGCCTTTCCCTGCGCATCCAGAGCGGGCATCCGCTTTTCGCCGGGATTCAGAATCCGGTGTACCTCCCACATCTGCACGCCCAGCACGAACACCACATACGACACCACCGTCCCCAGCAGCACCCCGATCAGCCCCAGCGTCCGCACCCAATACAGTGTGAGCGCCAGATTGGCTGCCGCTGACAGCGCCGCCGCGATCGCCTGCCGCCGAATCCGATTCGTCGCCGCCATCAGGCACGCCTGATTCGTGGTCACCGCGAAAATCACCATCCACACGCACATCAGGCGCAGCAGTCCCGGCGTCGGCACCGCCGCCGGTCCGGCCCAGATTCTGATCACCCTCTCCCCGAAAAACAGCAGCACCACCCCGCCCCCCGCCAGCGTTAGCGCCGTCACCCGCTCCAGTCTCCGGTAGGCTCTCCGAATCCACCCCAGATCCCCGCGCGTCCACGCCTCCGAATACGCCGGCCACATCGCCGGAAACAGCAGCACCTGGGCAGCCGTGATGTAGCTCACCAGCCGCCATGTCACGCTGTAGGGCGTCACCTGCGCCGGCGTCAGAAAATGCGCGATCACCAGGTTGTCGCTGTTGAACACCACCAGCCCCGCCAGTTGCATCAGGAAAAACTGCCCGCCCGACGTAAAGATCCTGCTCGCCAGCCGCACCCGCACGCGGCCCGGCCACGGCCTCAGCCATGGCTTCCGCACCGCGCACATCCACCCCAGGCACGCCACGCTGCCCAGCACAATCGCTCCCGCATACGTGCCCACCAGCACCGCCAGCGACCCGTGCAGCGCCACCACCAGCACAATCGCGCCCAGCGCGAGTATGTTGCCCCCGGCGGAAAACAAATTGGCAAAGTGCAGTTCCTGATATCCCGCCAGCGCGCGCGCCGCCAGCCCTGCCGGCAGCCCGCACAGAAACAGCGCGGCCGCCGCCATCGTTGCCCGCGATACCTCCGGCGTCAGCGCCGGATCCTTCAGGTTCAGCAGATACGCGAAGTCGATGTGCGGCCACACCAGCCATCCCGCCGCGCCCAGAACCAGCGCCACCGCCGCCGTCATCCAGAACGCCGTGGAGAAATAGTGCCCCGCCGATTCCCGGTCGTCGTGCGCGTACGCCTCCGAAATCAGATTCGTCAGCGTACTGGCAATGCCCACATCCAGAACCACCAGCATGGCGATCGTCATGCTGATCGTCACCCACAGCCCGTATTCTTCGGGGCCAAGGTACCGCACCAGAATCGGCACGCTGATCGCGTTCACCACAAACACGCTGCCCTTGCCCACCACCGCCGTGCCCACAGCGCCCATAATGCGCCGCTTGCGGATGGTCGCTCGCTCTTCAGGAACGCTATTGGCCGTTGTTCGTCTCACCGGGAAAGTCGTATCAGGTCATAAAGCGTGTCGTCGCCCGTCTCGATGCGTTCGCCGGACGCCGTTGCTCCACGCTCCAGCGTATCCTGCTTCGGCAGGCAAGAGGGCGCAGCTCGAGCCGCGGTGTACCCGTCGCCGTCAGAGTGTCAGTTTGGATGCACGTGGCCGCCTCTCGGCTGTAGCGTCGAATTTTCCACCCGGTCCTCCTTTACAATTTGCACCAAATGTTTCCGCGCCGCTTGCGTTCCCCCCCCCGCTTCCTGCTTGTCCTGCTCTCCGCCTGCCCGCTCGCGCTTCCCGCCCAGGCTTCCACTTCGAGCTCCCTGCACGATCGAATCGTCCGCATCGCCGCCCAGGCCCATGGCCGCGTCGGCGTCTCCTGCGCCCTGCCCGGCAAGGCCCTCAACTGCGGCCTCGATCCCTCCGAGCTGCTCCCCATGATGTCCGTCTACAAGCTGCCCATCGCCGTCGCTGTCCTGCACGCCGTCGAAACCGGCCGCCTCTCCCTCTCCCAGACCCTCCACTTCGTTCCCTCTCAGCTCATCGCTCCCACCGGATACAGCCCGCTGCGCGACCAGCACCCCCACGGCGCCGTCGATATGACGGTCCAGGAACTCCTCCGCCGCTCCATCGTCGACAGCGATAATGTCGCCTCCGACGTCCTGCTCCGCGCCATCGGAGGCCCCTCCTCCGCCGAGCAATACATGGGCAGCCTCGTCCTCTACGGCATCCATATTCGCGATTACGAAGGCGACGTCGACCGCAACGTGAAGCTCCAGTACCGCAACGACGCTGAGCCGCACTCCCTGGTCGCTCTCCTCCTTCGCCTTGCCGGTCATTCGCCCCTTACGCCCCCGCACACCCAGCTCCTGCTCGGCTGGATGACCGCATCCCCCACCGGCGATCGGCGCCTCGGCGCTCTGCTGCCTCCCGGAACCGTCGTCGCCGACAAGACCGGAACCTCCGGTCAGAACCGCTCCACCGTCAACGCCACCAATGACGCCGGCCTCATCACCCTGCCCGATGGCCGCCGCCTCGCCGTCGCCGTCCTCATCGCCGATTCCTCCGCCCCCTACGCCGTCCGCCAGCAGGTCATCGCCGAAATCGCCCGCGCCATCTACAACGCCGCCGTGCGGTAACCGGGGCTGCTTTCTGGCCCAGCCGCCTTTTTCTTCCGCTTCTTTTACCATTCATGCAGGGAAGTTTTCCGGAGGATTGCCTTGAAGCAAAGGATTCTGCCTCTTCTCGCGCTTTTCTGCCTCGCTGCCGCCGCATGCGCGCAACCCGCCACCGATGCTCAGCCTGTTCGCGCCACTCTGCCCAATGGCTTGAAAGTCGTTGTCCTGCGCAACACCCTGGCTCCTGTCGTTACGGTCGAAGCCAATGTCCTCGCTGGCGGCAACGAAACCCCCGAGGGCTTCCCCGGCATGGCCCACGCCCAGGAGCACATGGCCTTTCGCGGCTGCCACGATATGACCGCCGACCAGACCGCCGCCATCTACGCCCTCCTCGGCGGCGACGACGATGCCGACACCCAGCAGAACATCACCCAGTTCTACGCCACCGTGCCCGCCGCCGATCTCGATGTCGCGCTCCAGGCCCAGGCCAATTGCTTCGCCGGCATTGAAGACTCGCAGGCGCAGTGGGATAAGGAGCGCGGCGCCATCGAACAGGAAGTCGCGGGCGACCTTTCCAACCCCACCTACAAATTCATCGATCGCCTCAACACTGAAATGTTCGCCGGCACGCCCTACGCCCACGATCCCCTCGGCACACGGCCCTCCTTCGACAAAACCACCGGCGCCATGCTCAGGGATTTCTACGACAAGTGGTATTCCCCCTCTAACATCATCCTCATCGTCGTCGGCGACGTCGATCCCGCCGCCACCATGGCCAAAATCAAAGCCCTCTACGGCTCCATCCCACACCGCCCCGTGCCGCCCCCGCCCGCGATCCACCTCCAGCCCTTCCAGTCCTCCAGCTTCACCCTCACCAGCAATCTGCCCTACGTCCTCGGCTTCATCGCCTGGCGCCTGCCTGGCACGGACTCGCCTGACTACGCCGCCATCGACATCCTCTCCGACGTGCTCGCCAGCCAGCGCGCCGACCTCTACGGCATGGTCCCCGCCGGCAAGGCCCTCGGCACGGAGTTCGGCCTCGCCGAAACCTACCGCAAGGCCAGCGTCGCCTTCGGCCTTGTTGCTCAGCCCGCCGGCGTCGACGCCAAAGCTTCCATCGAGGAAATGCGCGGCATCATCCTCAACTACGCAAAGAACGGCGTTCCCCCCGATCTGGTCGCCGCCGCCAAGCGCTCCGAGCTCGCCCAGGCCGAGTTCCAGCGCAATTCCATCCCCGGCCTTGCCGATGAGTGGTCCACCGCGCTCGCCGCTGAAGGCCGCACCTCGCCCGAGCAGGACCTCGACGCCATCCGCAAAGTCACCGTCGCCGACGTCAACCGCGTCGCCAAACAGTACCTGCTGGACGCCCCCACCATCACCGCCGTCCTTCAGCCCTCGTCCAGCCCCGCCCCGGTTTCCGGCAAAGGATTTGGCGGCGCGGAGAAAGCCACCGTAGCGCCCACCAAACCCGTTCAGCTTCCCGCCTGGGCCGCCGGACCTCTCAACAAGTTCCAGGTCCCCAAAACCTTCATCCCGGTTTCTGACACCACGCTGCCCAACGGCATCCGCCTCATCGTCCGCACCGATACCACCAGCCCCACCGTGACCGTGGTCGGCAGCATCCGCCACAACGGCGACCTGCAAACTCCCAAAGGTCAGGACGGCGTCGGCAACATCCTCGATCAGCTCTACTCCTACGGCACCACCACCCTCGACCGCATCGCCTTCCAGAAAGCCCTCGACGATATCGCCGCCAACGAAAGCGCAGGCTACGACTTCTCTCTCCAGGTGCTGAAGCAGTATTTCTCCCGCGGCGTCCAGCTGCTCGCCGACAACGAGCTTCACCCGGCTCTCCCCGCGCAGGCATTCAAAATCACCCAGATGCAGACCGCCCATTTTGTCGCCGGCAATCTCCAGAGTCCCGGCTACCGCACCACCCGCGCGCTCTCCACGGCCATTCTCCCGCCCGGCGATCCCGAACTGCGCCAGACCACGCCGCAAACCGTTGCCAGCCTCACCCTCGCTGACGTGCAGCAGTTCCACGACGCCACCGTGCGTCCCGATCTCACCACCATCGTCGTCATCGGCGACGTCACCGCTCCCGAGGCCAAAACCGTCGTCGAGCAGTGGTTCGGCGCCTGGAAGGCCACCGGCTCCAAACCCAATACCACCCTCCCCCCCGTCCCTCTCAATAAGCCCTCCACCGCTCAGGTTCCCGATCCCGAGCGCGTCCAGGACATGGCCATTCTTTCCGAGCAGATGCGCATCAATCGCTTCAGCCCCGCCTACTATCCTCTGGAACTCGGCAATCACGTCCTCGGCGGTGGCTTCTACGCCACCCGTCTCTATCGCGATCTGCGCGAGGAATCCGGCCTCGTCTATTTCGTCGGCGCCGATATCAATGCCAGCAAAACCCGCGCCAGCTATTCCGTGGAATACGGCTGCGATCCCGGCAATGTCTCCAAAGCCCGCGCCCTCATCGTCCGCGATCTCAACCAGATGCGCACCCAGGACGTCTCCCCCTCGGAGCTGAACATGGCCAAAGCCCTGCTGCTCCGCTCCATTCCTCTCGGCGAGTCCAGTGAAAACGCCGTCGCCCGCGGCCTGCTCGGCCGCGCGGTCATCGGCCTCCCTCTGGACGAGCCCCTGGTCGCGGCGAAAAAATACGAGTCCATCACCGCCGATCAGGTCCGCGACGCGTTCTCGAAATATGTCCAGCCGGACAACCTCGTCCAGATCGTCCGCGGCCCCACGCCGAAATAGCTCCGGCTTCGCTCAACGAACTTGATCCGCGAAGATGGGTCCTGAGCCGCTGCGCAAAGCGGTGCCGCCTCAGCGGCACGACGGTAGAAGCCCCGGCCTTCAGGCCGGGGACCAGACACCGTAAAAAAGAGGGCCTTTAGGCCCGGCTCTTATCGCAAGACCCTGGGGCACTACCGCAACAGATCTTCCAGCGCCGCGCTCAGCTCCGTTTTCTCGTCGCGATACTTCACAATCACCGGCGTATACACGCTCAACCCCCATACGCCCGCCTGTCCCTTCGTCACCGCTCTCGCTCCCGGCACCACCACCGCATCCTCGGGAATCGTCAGCGGCCAGTCGCCCTCGGCCCGCAGCACTTCCCCGTGCACCACGTCGTACACCGGCGTGCCCCGCGTCAAAATCGTTCCCGCCGCCAGCACCGCCCGCCGCCGCACCATCGTCCCCTCGTACACTCCGCAGTTCCCGCCCACCAGCACATCGTCCTCCAGGATCACAGGCCTCGCGTTTACCGGCTCCAGCACGCCGCCCACCTGGCTCCCCGCGCTCAGGTGAACCCGCTTGCCCACCTGCGCGCAGCTCCCCACCAGCGCGTGCGAGTCGATCATCGTCCCCTCGTCCACATACGCGCCCACATTCACCCAGCTCGGTGGCATCAGCACCGCGCCGCGCCCGACATACGCGCCCGACCGCACCGCCGACCCCCCCGGCACCACTCTGACCCCCTGGCCCGGCGCAAATCGCCGCGGCGGAAACGTGTCCTTGTCCACAAACGACAGCTCCACACCGCTCGTCTGCAACCGTCCCAGCCGAAACCCCAGCAGGATTCCCTGTTTCACCCACGCGTTCACCCGCCATCCATTCGGCGAAGCAGCATCCGGATCCGCCGCCCGCACCGCGCCTGCCTCCAGTGCCGTCCGCAGCTCCAAAAATGCCTGCATCGCCCCGGAGTCGTCCACCGCCTCCGCACCCGCCGCAAAATACTTCTCGATTTCCGTCTGCAGACTCATGATTGAGCCGAGTGTATCAACCACCTCGTTTGAAAAATGTATCCTCATTCGGTGAAGCAAGCGCGTTCGTCCGGCATTGTCGCTGTACCCTCCGAACTCGCCCTGATCCAGTCCATCCGCCGCAAGGCCGTATTCCCCGGCTCGCGCTCGCTGATCACCGGCATCGGCGACGACTGCGCCGTCCTCCGCCCCCGCCCCGGCTACGAAATCTGCCTCACCACCGACTTCTCCCTTGAAGGCGTCCACTTCCGCCGCGGCTGGCACCCTCCGCAATCCGTCGGACACCGCTGCCTCGCCCGCGGCCTCAGCGATCTCGCCGCCATGGGCGCCGAGCCCCTCGCCGTCTTCCTCTCGCTCGCCCTGCCCGCGCGCCTGCCGCGCGCCTGGCTCGACGGCTTCCTCCAGGGCTTCCTCGCTCTCGCCCGCCGGCATCGCGTCCCCCTCGCCGGTGGCGACACCGCCCAGTCACCCGGACCCGTTTCAGCCGACATCGTTGCCGTCGGCCAGCTCCCTCCCAACACCGCGCGCCTCCGCTCCACAGCCCGCCCCGGCGATCTCCTCTACGTCACCGGCTCTCTTGGCGGATCCGCCGCCGAGCTCCTCACCCTTTCTCGCCGCCCATGGCCCTTTCGCAAGCTCACCCAGGCTGGCGACGAACATCCCCATCTCTACCCGCAGCCGCGTGTCGCCATCGGCCGCCGTCTCCGCCCCCTCGTTCACGCCATGATCGACATCAGCGACGGCCTCTCCACCGACCTCACCCATCTCTGCGAAGAATCCGGCGTCAGCGCCGTAATCGACGAGGCCGCGCTCCCCATCCACCCGCTCGCGCTCCAGATCGAGCGCCAAAAAACTGGCCAGCCGCTCCCTGCCGATTCAGACTCTTCCCCCCTCCACCTCGCTCTCCACGGCGGCGAAGACTACGAGCTGCTCTTCTCCGCGTCCCCGTCCGCAAAAATCCCCCGCTCCATCGCCGCCATTCCCGTCCATCCCATCGGCGTCCTGCGCAAGCCCGCCCGTAACCATCCCCGTATCCTGTTGAAAAAACGAGACGGCCGCGTTATTCCCGTGGCTCCAGCCGGCTGGGAACACTTCCGCTGATTTTCCTCAGACATCAGGCGGCAGCTTCAGCCCTTTCCGCATCTCACGGAGCGCTATCGCAATTGCTGACTGACGGTGTCCCGAGGCTGACGCGCGGAAATCCGCCAGACTACAGCAACTCAGAAATTGCGGTAAGGTATGCCGGCTGGACGGGTCGGCGCCCCCCGGGAGCAAACCATGCCGCAATTCCATCCGCCAGCGGGCAATCCGGATTCTCCATCGGACATTCAGACTCACGAGTATCGACTCTTCAAGCGCGCCTCCGCGGGCCGCGGAATTCTGATTGTCGACGACGACCCGGCCATCGCCGAATCTCTCTCCGCAGTCTTCACCCACAGCGGCTATCAGGTCCGTACAGCGCTCTCCGCCGAAGAGGCCATCGAGACCGTCGCCGTCTGGGAGCCCGATCTTGCCATTCTCGATGTCATGCTTCCCCAAATGAACGGCCTCGAACTGGCCGTCGTCCTGCGTGACAACCATCCCCGCTGCCGCCTCCTGCTCTTCTCCGGAAACGCGAATACCCCCGCCCTCGCCGAAGAAGCCGCCAAAAAAGGCAACTTCTTCGAGATCCTCTCCAAACCGGTCCACCCGCTTTTCATGCTGGATTACGTCGCAAGTCTCTTCGCCGAGCCCACCGCCGGCATGACCTGAGCAATCTCCCGGTCGGGTACCCACCCCCGTTCCCGGGTGCCCCACCCTTATCGCGCGTCTTTATGCGCGATAGGGGTGGGCCTGACAACGGATCACCCACACCCGATCTACAGCAGACAGACCTGTAAGCCGGATTCTGTCGAGGACGGCCATTCCTCTGCGCGCCGCATTGCTGCGATCGCTGTAGCGACCTACCCGAAACTTCCGCCCATCGCTGGGCGCCCCTCCGGGGTTGACGCGCCGGGCCGGCGCGTGCGGACATTGCTGCCCTCTCGTTCCCTATTTGGTCTTGCTCCGTGTGGGGTTTACCCTGCCTCCGCCGTTACCGCCGGAGCGGTGCGCTCTTACCGCACCTTTTCACCCTTACCCCCGGTTCCCTTCGCGAACGCCCCTTGCGGGACCTCTCTCGAAAAACGAGGGCGGTATCTTCTCTGTGGCACTAGCCGTCCCTGAGCCTTCACGCCCAGGTCCCGGACGTTATCCGGCACACTGCCCTGCGGAGTCCGGACTTTCCTCCACCGGAGTTGCCCCCGGCAGCGGCCGTCCAGTCTGCCTGCTCTTTGGATCATACGCCGACGCTGTTGCGCCTCCCGCGAATCGGCTCCAACCCCGCCTCAGGCGACGGCTTCACCCTGGCTGGGCCGGCGCGGCATTGCATCCAAGGTAAAGTTTCTCTGGGAGTCCCCGTGCCCCTGATCGAGTCGCTGTTGCTGCTGCTCTTGTTGTCCCGGGTCCTGGGCGAAATCGCGTCGCGTTTCGGTCAGCCCGGAATGTTGGGTGAAATCGCGGCGGGCATTCTCCTGGGTCCCTCCTGCTTTTCCCTCATCCATTTCGGACCCGACATCAAAGCCATCGCCGACATCGGTGTTCTTCTTCTCGTCTTCCTCGCCGGCATGGAGATGGACCTCGGCGCGTTATGGCTCTCCTTCGTCGGGCGTGGCGCATGGGTCAGCGCCGCGGGCTTCATCGTTCCGCTCCTCGGCGGAATCCTTCTCGGCTTTGCCTTCCGAATGGATCAGACGCGCACCGCCTTTCTTGGCTTGTGCATCGCCATCACCGCCCTTCCCGTCAGCGTCCGCATTCTCATGGACCTGGGCAAGCTCCAAACCGATGTCGGACAAAAGATCGTCTCTGCCGCCGTGGCCAACGACGTTGTCTCTCTGCTTATCCTCGGCATCATCCTGGATCTCAAGGCCGCCCCCCC
>DAHUYD010000137.1 GCA_027315385.1 Acidobacterium sp. | reverse complement strand
CCGGCGCGGTATCTTTTCTCTTCCGCGACCGCGAAGGCATGATGTGGGCCGGCGCCGCGCAGGGGTTGATGCGCATTGCGCCCGATGGATCCAGCGCACTGCTGCCCCGCGAGGGCGATTCGTATTTGGCGGGCGCTGAGGATCGCGAGGGCGATCTGTGGCTCGGCACGGCCGCCAGCGGCCTCGCCGTGCTCCGCGACCGCAAGTTCTTCACCCTCACCTCCCGCGACGGACTCACCCAGGAGCATGTTCTGGCCCTTGCCCAAAGCCCCGGCGGCGACGTGGCCGCTGGAACCAATGGCGGCGGCCTCAACCTGTGGAGCAAGGGACGCTTCCGCGCGGTCACCACCGCGCAGGGGCTGGACAGCAACGTTGTGCTCGCTGTGGCCGCCGCGCCGGACGGCGGCGTCTGGGCCGGCACTCCCGATGGCCTCGACCTCGTCCGCGGCGCAAATGTGGACAGCTACACCGCCGCCGATGGATTGCCCGACGTTTTCATCCGCTCGCTGCACTTTGGCCCTCACGGCTCTCTCTGGATCGGCACCAGCCACGGCCTCGCGCGCTTCGCCGCGAACACCTTCACCACGTGGACCACGCTCGACGGCCTGGGCAGCGACCTGATCGGAGCAATGGCAAACGGCCGCGGCGGCGCTTTGTGGATTGGCACCCTCGGCGGCCTCACCCGCTATCGCAACGGTCAATTCCGCAACTTCACTGCGAAGGACGGCCTCTCCAGCAACGTGATCACCTCCCTCTACGCGGACCCCGATGGGACGCTGTGGATCGGCACCAACGACGCGGGCCTCGATCGCCTGCGGAACGGCCGCATTGTCGCCCTGCAGTCCCCGGAACTGCCCCGCCGCGTGCTCGGTATTCTGGAGGACGCCCGCGGTTACCTGTGGCTCAGCTCGAACAGCGGCGTCTACCGTGTCAGCCGCGCGGGCCTCGAGCGCATGGCCGCCGGCGCCGGCCCTCCCCGCATCATGCGCTTTGGCGTCACCGATGGAATGCGCATCAGCGAATGCTCCAGCGGCGGCCACCCTGCGGCGCTCCGCCTCCAAAACGGGACCCTGTGGTTCGCCACCCTCAAAGGCATCGCCGTCGTGGATCCCGAACAGATGCCCCTCAACAAAATTCCGCCGCCGGTAGCCATTGAGCGCGTGACCGTGGACGATGTGCCCCAGCCTTCCGCCTCCGCGTTGCGCATCGCTCCCGGCCACAGCCACTACGAATTCGACTACGCCGGGCTGAGCTTCGTCGCCCCGCAGAAAGTGCGCTACCGCTATCAGTTGGCCGGGTTCGATCGCGGATGGGTCGACGCGGGCACCCGGCATGCTGCGTACTACACCAACCTGCCGCCCGGCCATTATGTGTTCCGCGTGATAGCGCGCAACAACGACGGCGTGTGGAGCTCCGCGCCCGCTGCCGCCTCGCTCGTGGTCGAGCCCCACTTCTATCAGTGGCTGTGGTTCCAGATCCTGCTCGCCGCCCTGCTGGCCGCCCTCGGCTACGAAGCCTGGCGCCGCCGCCTCGCGCGCGTGCAGCGCGAATTCCAGGCGGTGCTGGCGGAGCGCACCCGCATCGCCCGCGAAATTCATGACACTCTGGCGCAGGGATACGTCGCCCTCTCCGTCCAGCTGGAGCTGATCGGGCGCTACATGGAGTCGTCCGCGGGCTCTGCCCGCGAGCAGTTGGCCAGGGCCCAGACGCTGGTCAGAATCGGCCTCGAAGAAGCCCGAGCCTCTATCTGGGAGCTGCGCTCACAGACCTCCGCGAACGAAGACCTCGCCACCCGGCTGCTCAGGATGGCCGAAGAGGTCGTCCGCGTCTCCCATGCCCGGGCCAGGGCCCACATGCAGGTCAGCGGCGCGTACCGTGCGCTCGATCCTGACGTCGAACGCGAGACCCTCCGCATCGCCCGCGAGGCGGTGGTGAATGCCGTGCGCCACGGCGATCCCGAAAATGTCCGCCTGCAGCTGCAATATGAGGGGAGTATCTTCGGTTTGGAGATTCGCGACGACGGCCTCGGCTTCGATGGCGCTCCGCCGGACGGCAGCAGCGGCCATTTCGGGATGACGGGCATGCACGAGCGGGCGGCGTCGATCGGCGGTACGCTGACGGTGGAGAGCGGCTTGGGCAAAGGCACGTGCGTGCGCCTTACCGTTCCCCTCGCCGCCGCGCCCGATACTCGCGATTCGGAGAAGGTTACCCCAGCATGACGGACATTCGCATCCTGATCGTCGACGATCACCACATCGTGCGCCAGGGCCTCGCCGCTCTGCTGAAGACCGTTCCCGGTTTTGCCGTCGCGGCGGAAGCCGGCGACGGCGAGCAGGCCGTGGAGATGTATCGCAGGCACAAGCCGGACGTGACGCTTATGGATCTCCGCCTCCCGAAGCTCAACGGCGTGGCCGCGCTCTCCCGCATCCGCGAGGAGTTCCCTGCCGCGCGCGTCATCGTCCTAACCACCTTCGACGGCGACGAGGATATCTATCGCGCGCTCCAGGCCGGCGCGAAAGGCTATCTGCTCAAAGGTATGGACCTCACGGATCTGACCGAGGCGATCCGCACCGTGCACGCGGGCAAGTCGCGGATCCCTTCCCGCGTCGCCGATAAACTGGCCGAGCGGATGGGCGGCTCCTCACTGACCGCGCGCGAGCTGGAGGTTCTGCAGCAGATCGTCGCCGGCAAGAGCAATAAGGATATCGGCGCCGCCCTGTTCATCTCCGAGGCCACCGTGAAGACGCACGTCAACAGCCTGCTCGGCAAACTCGGCGTCGAAGACCGCACCCAGGCCGCCACAACGGCCCTGCAACGCGGCATTGTGCATCTGGACTAGAGGCAATTACGGACGGCTTAAGGGATTGAGGACGCGGTGCGAAAACGAATAATGACGGCGACAGGGAAATCCCGGTGTTTCGCTGCGGTTGCCACGGTGCTGGCCATCGCCTTTGCCGCCGCCGCCTCGGCGCAGAGCGCGGCCGCCACGAACTGGCGGCAGGCCTCGGCGGCCGAGCTGAAGCAGCTCCTGCCCGCCCGCGCACCCGTCGTCACCGAACGCATCGAGACGGACATGCAATCCGCCTCCGGCATCACAAACGGCAATGGCAAATTCATCGCCGACGTGGTCCTGATCACCGCCGGCTACTCCGCGGAAGGGAAATATTCCCACTTCTTCCTCACCCAGGTTCCGATCGAGCTCGGAAGCTCCCTGCGGCTGGCGCCCGGCGACTACGTGCTTGCGTATCAGCGGGTCGACCGTGGCGTGATTGTCCATTTTTACGATGCCGCCACCGGCCACGCCGCCGGTAATGTTACCGCGCAGCGGATTCCGACAGGCTTCCGTGTAGAATCATTTCGCATCTGGCCGCCGGCCGAGCACTCGTACATCCAGATCGGCCGCTTCAGCATTGCTTATCGAATCGGAGGCTGAATTCAGGCATGGCTGAGACCGTGTCCCAGAAAGATCAGCGTGTGATCGAGGCCCTCAGTGAGAACTGGCAGGCCGAGATGCATGGTTATCACACCTACAAAACCCTTTCCGAGCGCGAAGACGACACCATGCGCAGCAAGACGCTGCGCCACATGGCTGAGGCCGAGGCCCATCACGCCGCCCTCTGGGCGAAGCGCATTCGCGAGCTGGGCGGCCGCATCCCCGAATACGATGGCAAGCCCACCGGTGATGCCGACACCCTCGTGAACCGCCTGGGCGGTCCCGCCATGGCGCTGCGCCGGCTCGAAATCGAAGAGAGCCGCGCCATTGCCAGTTACGGCCGGCAGCTCAAAGAGCTCGGCGATGAGCCCAGCGTCGCCATCCTCCAGCAAGTGATCGTCGAGGAGCAGGAGCACTACCGCGAACTCAGCGAGCTGATCCGGCATCGTTACCCGAAAACGCAGATGACCACCGAAATGGCCCAGGAGGAGCTGAACGAGCTCCTCACCCGCCGCAACCGCAGCGGCCGCGCCACCGCGGGCTGGATCGGCGACGCCATCTACGGCGTCAACGACGGGCTGGGTGCGATCTTCGGCATCGTCTCCGGAGTCTCCGGCGCGACCCTCGGCAACAGCCACTGGGTCCTCCTCTCCGGCCTCGCCGGCATGATCGCCAGCGCCCTCTCCATGGGATCGGGGGCCTATCTTGCCGCCAAGAGCGAGCGCGAAATCTACGCTGCCGAAGTGGCCCGCGAACGCGAAGCCATCCAGATGAACCGCCCGGAGGCGCGCGAACTGCTCTCGCTCTACTATCAGGTGAAAGGCATTCCCCGCGACGATGCCGACCACGTGGTCGAGCACCTCGCGGAGAATCCCGAGCAGTTCCTGCGCGCGCTCGCCTCCGAGCGCCTCAACATGACCGAAGAGGGCCTCAGCCAGCCTTTCGTCTCCGCCTGGTCGGGCGCGCTCTCCACCGCGGTCGGCGCGTTCATTCCCATCCTTCCCTTCTTCTTCATGACAGGATATCCAGCCGTGATCGCCTCGGCCATTGTCTCCCTCATCGCCCATTTCGCGGTGGGCGCGGCCAAGTCCCTCATCACCGTGCGCTCGTGGTGGTCCAGTGGCCTGGAGATGACCCTGGTCGGCGCGGTTGAAGGCATCGCGACCTACCTCATCGGCCTTGGACTGCGCGGAATCGGCGTATAAAAAGCTCTTATTTGCGGTCGCGCGGCCCCGAACCGCGCCACCCCCTCTGCTCAAACGTTACAGCTGAACTCTTCGCGCATGTACAATGCGGCAGTCTCCCCATGGAGGGCTGATGCACACCGCCGCGGGCTGGTGGAGGAAGCACTGGCTTCCCTCCGCCGTTGTCGCCCTCCTCATCGTCCAGGTCGCGCAATTCACTTACGTGGTCCATCGCGAATCGCTCACTTTCGACGAAGGCGACCACTCCTTCTCCGGCTACATGATGTGGAAGACCGGAGACTATGGCCTCAATCCCGAACATCCTCCGCTGGTCAAGCTGCTCGCCGCCATCCCGACCATCGGCAAAAACCTGTGGACCCCGCCCCTCCAGGGCCGCTTCTTCAAAATTGAGGCTTACAGCGACGGCCGCGACTGGCTCGCCCGCAACAACGGCGGCGGCCGGAGCCTCGTCTTCGAAATGCGCATGATGACCAGCATCCTGGCCATCGGGCTCTCGCTCGTCATTTTCTTCGCTACACGCGAATTCTTCGGCGCCGTCGCCGCCCTCTTCGCCCTGGTCATCGCCAGCTTCGATCCCAATCTCCTCGCTCACTCCGCCCTCGTCACCACCGACATGGGCGTCACCTGCTTCTTTCTCGCCTCCATCTATGCCTTCTACCGCTATGTGAAGAAACCCGGATGGCTCCGTCTCAGCCTCGCCGCCCTCGCCGCCGGGCTGCTGATATCCAGCAAGCACTCCGGAGTTCTGCTGGCCCCGATCCTGCTCGTTCTCATCCTCTGGGAAATCGCCACCACATCCCGCAGCCTGCGACTGCGCACCGCTCTCCGTCTTGCAGGAGCTTTCGCTTTCATCGTCGCCGGTAGTTGCGTTGTGCTGTGGGCGTTCTTCTCATTCCGCTACGCCGCGCGCCCCCCCGGACTGGAGTTGCATCCCTCCCTCGCCGCGTACACCGCGGGCCTGAGCCATTTCGACCGCTCCGTGATCCTCGCGTTTGCCCACTGGCATCTGCTTCCGGAATCCGAGCTGATGGGCCTGGCCGACGTCAAAATCATGGCGCAGGGATACCCCACCTTCATCCTCGGCCACGTCTACGCCCACGGCGTCTGGTGGTACTTTCCCGTCGCCGTTCTCATCAAAACCACCCTCGGCCTGCTCGCGCTGCTTGCCCTCTCGGCATTTGCCATCGTCACCGGGCGGCTGCGCTGGACTCGCGAAGTCGCGTACCTCGTCCTTCCCGCGACCGTCTATTTCACCATCGCCATGGCCGCCGGCATGGATATCGGCGCACGCCACATCCTGCCCGTCTATGCGTTGGCCGCCATGCTCGCCGGCGGCGCCATCATGGCTCTCTGCCGCCGCAACGGACGATGGATTCCCGCCTGGACCTGGGCCTGTTCCCTGCTCGTCGTCGCCCATATCGCCTCCGCCATTTCCGTCTTCCCGAATTACATCGCGTACGCCAACCGCGCCTCCGGCGGCCCCGGGAACGTTCACAACCTGCTCAGCGACGCCAACGTCGACTGGGCGCAGCAGCTCTATCAGGTCAAAGCATGGCAGAATCGCCATCCCACCCCGTCCTGCTGGTTCGCCTACTTCGCCCATCCTGAAATCGATCCCGCCGTCTACGGCATCCACTGCCGGATGCTGCCCACGGCCGATACCGGCTGGATGGGCGGCGCCGCCATCGTCCCCCCGGTCATTCACGGCCCCGTCTTCATCAGCGCCGGCGATCTCAGCGGCTGCGAGTGGCCCAGCAGCCAGTTCAACCCCTACCGGTCGTTCCAGCGCCTCAAACCCGCCGCAGCCATCGATTACGCCGTCTTCGTCTATCAGGGCACGTTCTCCGTGCCCCAGGCCGCCGCCCTCAGCCGCGCCCAGCACGTTGGCCAACTGCTCCAGCAAAACCATCCGAAACAGGCGCTCGTGCTCGCTCGCGAAGCCGCCGCCATCGATCCGGGAGATCTCTCCGCGGAGAGCGCCCTCGGCGATGCCGCAACCGCAACCGGCAACACCCATGAAGCCCGCGCCGCGCTCAACGCCGCCATCGCAGCCGCAAAGCGCCTTTCGCCCGCCGCGCAAAAAGACTACGTGCCCGCCCTCCAGGCACAACTCAGCAAGCTGCCGCCGCCCGCGGCCAATCGCTGACAACGGGCGGCGGCGCGGCGCGCAGGTCGATTTGTCGACGATCGACAGATCGCGGCCGAAGTGCTCCTGCCAGAAGCGGTAGCTGATGACGGCAGCCCAGCCATCGGATCCACGGCCCTGGCGATCGTCGTCGGGGCTGAGCAGACGGCTCGCCGCGGGCCCAACCCAAGAACCTGAAACGTATCGCCGCTGACCATGGCGCCGTCGTAGATGTGAAGACCAGTGTCCTGCTTTAGAACGAAATTGTACGGGGACCAGCCGAAGATCCCGGAGAGCAGGGTCGCATGTCGGCGCAGCGACGCGATGATGAAGCGGTTCAGCGGCAGATCGGGCACCGCCGATCCTCCATTCCTGACCACCAGGGAAATGCGCACCAGGCTGCCCGGATCGGAAACGGGCAGCGGATCGAAGAGCAATGCGCGGGTCAGGCTGAAAATGCCCGTCGTTGCGCCGATCCCGAGAGCCAGGGTGAGGATCGCGGTGAACGCGAACCCGGGCGACTTTCTCAAACTCCGCAGCCCAAACCGCAAATCCCGTGCCAGCCGCTCCAGCCACAGCGCGCCCCACATTTCGCGCGACCGTTCAAGCGCAAGCAGCTGATTCCCGAATTTTCTCCGCGCCGCGAGCCGCGCCGCGAGCCGCGCCTCTTCCGGCGGCATCCCGGCCTCCAGGTTCTCTTCCGTCTCCAGCGCGATATGAGCCTGGATCTCCTCTTCCAGCTCCTTCCGCCGTCGGCTCCATCGCGTCAGCATGCGGATGCTCCAGCCCCCTGCCTGCTATTTCCCTTCCTGCGGCAGCGGCCTCAGGATGCGAGCCACGGCCTGCGAGAACCGCTCCCACTTCGTCGCTTCATGGTTCAGCGCCGCTCGCCCTTTCGCCGTGAGCCGGTAATACCGCGCCTTGCGGTTGTTTTCCGAAACCCCGTCCTCGGCCGCGATCAACTTCAGCTTCAGCAACCGCTGCAGCGCGGGATACAGCGACCCATGCCCCACCCGCAGCACTTCCTCTGACTCGCGCTCGATCGACCGCGCTATGGCGTGGCCGTGCGCGCGGCCAAATGCCAGCGTCTGCAGGATCAGCAGGTCCAGGGTCCCCTGCAAAAGGTCGAGCGGATTTTCCTTTGTACGAGTCGGCATTCGACCTGAAAGTACCGCTCCCTTGGGTCGAATGTCAAGGGGAGCAACGCCAGCCCCTTCAGAGCGCCGCGGGCGCCCGCACCAGGCTCACGGTCAGCGCGGTAATGTCGTCTTCCTGGCCGAAGGCGCGCGCGCGCGCGGCGATCTCTTCGGCGGGCAGCGCGCTGGTGGCGCGCAAGCGGTCGAATCCATACAGCTCGCCGGTCGCGCTCCGGGCTTCCACAATGCCATCGGAAACGAAGGTGAGGCGTTCGTCCTCGGCAAACGAATGGATCGTCTCCGGCCACACAGCGTCTTCGTCTATACCGAGGGGGAGGCCCGATTCAACAGGTAGCTCGTCGCCGTTGCAATACGGCGCGAGGTGCCCGGCATTGGCAACAGAGATCTCGCCCCCGGGCATGATCAGCGCTACACAGCAGGTCACAAAGCCGCCTGCTTGTTTGCGGAGCACTTTGTTCAGGTGGCGAAGGATGGCCGCGGGGCGGCGTTCAGCGCAGCCGCGCAGGGCGCCGAGAATTTCGCTCACCGTCATGGCGGCATGGATGCCTTTGCCGCTCACGTCGCCGATCGTCACCAGCAGCGACCCGTTCCCTGCCGGTTGCACGGCAAAAAAATCGCCCCCCACCTCGCTGGCGGGATGATACACGGTCTGGACGTCGAAGCCTGGCGTCGGCTCCGCCGCGCGGGCGAGGAGCATCTGCTGAGTCGCGCGCGCCGCTTCCAGCTCGGCGCCCACCTCGGCGTTGTGACGGGCGATCCGCAGCGTGCGCAACACCAGGAAGAGGAGAATCGCCGCCATAAAGACCGCTGTGCAGACGGACTTCAGATCGAAAACGTACGGCCCGAAACTCCAGGAGGGGGGTCGACGAAGTGCCGGCGTGACGCGCAGCTAATAGAGGCACCAGTCGCTGAAGTCCAGATAGACCGGCAGTCCCAGGATGAGAACTGCGGGGAGCAGAAAGCGGGCTTCCACCCCGGCGCGCCACAAACGGGCGTCCTGAGAGCCCCGCGCTCCCCTTCCGCCGCCGAAGGCGCGCGCCAGCAGAACCAGAAGAACAATGTTGACCGCAAATTGCGGAAGGAAGTAGAGGAAGAAGCCGAGCCGGAAAACAAAGAGAGAAGACTGAGAGAACCCAATGACATTCCAGAATCCGAAAAGAAAAATGAGGGTCTCCAGAGCCACGATCCAGCGCCGGCGGGGCTGGCGCACCACCAGACGGATAAACTCGATGAGGCTTATATACGTGAGGCCGGTGAGGCAGCTGTCGAGGAGCCCATGCAATACGTTGAAATCGGCCCGGAATTCCCAGGCCCGGGCTGCGGCCGAGGCCGCGACAGCCAGCAAATAGAGGCCGGCGGCCATGTACTCGCGGCGGTCGCGCAGCGCGATGCCGAGCGAGAACGCTACGATGCAGATGAGCAGCGCAAGTGCGGCGATGGCCAGATCCTGGAACGTCTTCCGCATCGTCAGGCTGTTCGCATCGTCACGATACGAACCGGAGGAGATGACGGTGACCCCCGGCCCGCCGCTGAGCGGTGTCGACGTGCCAGGACCGTCGGAGCCGACCGCGTTGAAAGCAAAGCGGACCGCCAACACCAGATTGCCGTCCGCGTCCGCCCCGGGCGGAATCGGAAACCCGCGTACGCCGTATTGGCTCTCATAGGCATGGTGATCCATGGGACCATCGCCGCCAATGCGCACCCCGTTGGTGTAGACCTCATAGCTGCCATCGATGTCCGCAACCGCAATCGTTGCGGCCGGCGCGCCGGGACCCAGGTGGATGTGCATCCGGTACCACCCGTAGCGCATCCCGTGGAACCCATAGAATGCCAGACCCCGCTGCTCGGAAACGATGGTCCAGTCGTGGTCGTCGAACGTGGGCGACGCCCATTGCGGATTGTCGCCGGGATGAAAGAGCCAGTTGGGTCCCAGATGGAGCCGCTCCCCAAATCGGACGGCATCCACATCGCGCGGGTTATTGGCGGCGTGCGCGCGCACGCAGAGCGGCCCGAACAAGGCCATCGCCACGAGCAACAGCCGCAGGCGCCTGCGGAAAACTCTCCCTGGCATAGGGCACCACTATAGTGCGGGAATGGCGGCTTTCGCCCAGGACAAGCCCCGGTTCAGCGTCGCCGCGGAAATCGTTCGGCGCGGCTGCGCCAGTTTTGGCGCACCCGCGCACAGCGGGCCGTCCTTACCAGCGATAAACCGTCAGCTCATCCACGTAAGCCGTCGACGCTCCGCTCGATCCCTGCCCGTCCACCTGGAAGTTCGTCAGCAGAACCGAAGCCCAGCCCAGCGCGAACGACGAAGGCACGGTCCCGTCAATGTCCTGTTCCTTCCCGTCCAGCCACACGGAGTGGTAAGTCACGTTGCCGGAGTCGTCGCGCGAGTACCACACCTGCACGTGATGCCACGTGTCGGCCGGCCACTTGCTGACGTTGCAGGTCTGCGAAGATCGAATCCAGTGGTCAATGTAGTTGGTGGGCGACCCAGCGTTCTCCGTGTAGTCCCACGTATGCGCGTTGCCGTCGCACTGGAACCCGTAGATCACGGTCTGCCCGTTGGCCGTCACCTGGTTCATGTCAAGCTCCAGCGTATCGACCCCGGCGGCCGATTTAGCCAGATAAATCCAGGCGTCGTAGAAGAAGTTCGTCGCCTTCGGATCCGAGCCGAACGACACCCAGTACCGCTCGCCGCCGCCTTTGGTATAGGTGGTCGCGAACTCGCGCGCCTCGCCGCTCAGCGAAGGCAGCGTCACCACCGACATCGTTCCGCTGGCGGTCCCGCTCGTGCCCGAATCATCGGCCAGCTTCCACTTGCCAAGCGTCTGGATCGCCGTCACCGCGACCGCATCCGAGGGCACAATGGAGGGCAGCCCCGAACCTGATCCGGAGCCCGAACCCGACCCGGAACCCGACCCCGACCCTGATCCAGAGCCACCGCTGCCCGACCCGCTCGATCCTGATCCGCTGCCCGACCCCGAGCCTCCTGAGCCTGACGACCCTGATCCGGACCCCGAGCCGCCCGAACCAGAAGAGCCAGACCCCGAGCCGCCGGACCCTGACCCCGACCCATTGTTTCCCGACCCTGAAGTACCGGAGTTACCAGACCCGCCGCCCGACGCCCCTGAGGAAGCGCCGGCGCTCTGGCTTGTCTTTGCGGCGGTGTCGTTCGCTACGGTGCCGCAGCCCGTGGGAATGTAGAACAGCGTAACAGCGGCGGCCAAAACCAGCGCCGCGGAGCGGGAAAGGGACGTCATCGAGGCCTCCGGCCCGCAGGCCCCATCTGGGCAGACCACGGGTGCCACAGTCCCAAGGCGGGCCGTTTCCGTTGTGAGCGGCGGTCGAGCTTCGGCTACGTCTGGACAGCAGGTAGTAACAGCAGACTTAGGTACAATTGAATGTCCCTACAGTAACCTGAGTTGGGGGCTATCTCAATGACACTAATAGGGAATAAGGCTGTTACCGAGGTAATAGGCCCCGCCTTCCCAGCCCGACCCCGCGAACCCCGCGCGATACACTGGGGGTCGCATGAGCGAGAAGATCATCGCGGCCATCGCGCACTTCATCATCCTCACCATTTCCGCCACCGGCTACGGAGGCATCCTCCTGCTCATGGCCATCGAGTCCGCCTGCATCCCGCTGCCGTCGGAGATCATCATGCCCTTCGCCGGCTACCTCTGCGGCCCCCACCCTGAGCATGTTGCGCGCCTCAGCCTGCTCTGGGTGGCGACGGCGGGCGCCTTCGGCTGCAACCTCGGGTCCGCCATTGCCTACTGGATCGGCGCGCGCGGCGGCCGTCCCGCCATTGCGAAGTTCGGCCGCTTCGTTCTCCTCGATCGCAGCGACCTCGCCCGCGCCGAGCGTTTCTTCGCCCGATTTGGCGCAATCACCGTTCTGGTGGGCCGCCTTTTGCCCGTCGTCAGAACCTTCATCGCCCTCCCCGCCGGCATTGCCAGGATGCACCAGGGCAAATTCCATCTCTTTACGTTTCTCGGCTCTTGGCCCTGGTGCTTCGTGCTCGCCTGGATCGGTATGCGTCTCGGCCAGGCCTGGGAGACCAATCCGGAGTTCCGCGACCTCTACCACCGTTTCCAGCTCAGCGTCGAAGTGCTGGTGCTCATCGTCATCGTCTGGTTCGCGTGGACCCACTGGCCCCGCCGCTCCCGGAAGGAGGAGGCATGAAGGCAGACGGCGCCTCTGCAATTCGCTGCCGGAATTCCCCCGGTCGCCGCCGGTAATTTGCGAAATCTTCGCCGCGGCGAGACACTGACTGTTTGGTCTTGAAATTTTTTGAACTCATTTTGGGAAGCGAAAGGCACTCATCATGGCAGGCGAGAAATCGATTCAACCCGCAAAGGGCAAGCTCGGTGTAATGACGGTAGGGATGGGGGCCGTGGCCACCACTCTGATTGCGGGCGTGGAGGCCGTGCGCAAAGGGCTCGCGAAGCCCATCGGCTCGGTCACTCAGATGGGCACCATCCGCCTCGGCAAGCGCACCGACAACCGTACCCCGCTGGTGAAGGAGTTCGTCCCCCTGGCCGACCTCAACGATGTCGTCTTTACCGGCTGGGACATCTTCCCCGAGGACATGTTCGAGGCGGCCAGCCACGCTGCCGTGCTCGACAAGGATCATCTCTCCAGCATCAAGCCGTTCCTGCAGGCCATCAAGCCCATGCCCGCCGTCTTCGACCAGTACTACGTCAAGCGCCTCCACGGCACACACGTCAAAGAGGGCAAGAACAAGTGCGACCTCGCCCAGCAGCTCCGCTCCGACATCCAGCGCTTCAAGTCGCAGGTGGATCGCGTAGTCGTGCTCTGGTGCGGCTCAACTGAAATCTTTATGGAGCCGGCCGCCGTCCACCAGTCCATCAAAGCCTTTGAGCAGGGCCTCACCGACAACGATCCCGCCATCGCCCCCTCGCAGATATACGCCTACGCCGCCCTCAAGGAAGGCGTCCCCTTCGCCAACGGCGCGCCCAACCTCACCGTGGACCTGCCCTGCATGATCGAGCTCAGCCGCCAGAATGGCGCGCCCATCTGCGGCAAGGATTTCAAAACCGGCCAGACCCTCCTCAAAACCGTCCTGGCGCCGGCCTTTAAGGCCCGCATGTTAGGTGTCAGCGGCTGGTACTCCACCAACATCCTCGGCAACCGCGACGGCGAGGTCCTCGACGATCCCGAGTCCTTCAAAACCAAGGAAGAATCGAAGCTCGGCGTGCTCGAATACATCCTCCAGCCGGATAAGTACCCCGAACTCTACGGCAACATCTATCACAAGGTGCGGATCAATTACTATCCGCCGCGCGGCGATAACAAGGAGGGCTGGGACAACATCGACATCTTCGGATGGCTCGGCTATCCCATGCAGATCAAGGTGGACTTCCTCTGCCGCGACTCCATCCTGGCCGCGCCCATCGCGCTCGACCTGGTTATGTTCCTCGACCTCGCCCAGCGCACCCCGGAGCTCCGCCACCTCGGCATCCAGGAGTGGCTCAGCTTCTACTTCAAGTCGCCGCAGTCGGC
>DAHUYD010000130.1 GCA_027315385.1 Acidobacterium sp. | reverse complement strand
CGGATTCTCAAGGTTGCGCTGCGGCAGGCTTCGGGATGTTTCTGTGCCGTGCAGTTGCTTTTCGGCAACGACCGGGCCTTCGCCGGAGCCGGCATAGCGGACGTCGCCGCCCAGCCAGGTTTTCTCACGGCCCCAGTAGACATCCTGGTCGGGTTCCCAGACGTCGGCGCGACCGCCGGCAAAGCCGAAGGTTTTGAAGCCCATGGACTCGAGGGCCACGTTGCCGGTGAGGATGATGAGGTCGGCCCAGGAGATTTTCCTGCCGTACTTCTGCTTGATTGGCCAAAGCAGGCGGCGGGCTTTGTCGAGGCTGACGTTGTCGGGCCAGCTGTTGACGGGAGCGAAACGCTGCTGGCCGCGGCCAGCTCCTCCGCGGCCGTCGCCGATGCGGTAGGTACCGGCACTGTGCCAGGCCATGCGGATGAAGAGAGGACCGTAGTGGCCGAAGTCCGCCGGCCACCAGTCCTGCGAGTCGGTCATGAGCGCGAGGAGATCCTTTTTGACGGCGGCGAGGTCGAGGGTTTTGAACTCCTCGGCATAGTTGAAATCCTCGTCCATCGGATCCGAGAGGGAAGAATGCTGGTGCAGGAGGTTCAGGTTGAGCTGATTCGGCCACCAGTCACGATTGGAGGTACCGGCGTCACTCGCCTGAGTGAACGGACACTTGGCTTCAGTCGACATTCTTGCTTCTCCTTTGGGGTTGCGGCCCGGATTCCGGGATGAGCAGGAGCCCGGCGATCGACGGGTGGATTTCTCGGTTGCGCTGCGCGGAATGGGCAGCGCGGTTTGCGCTTGTGTCGATTCCCTGAATGTAGCACTTTCAACCGGTGGATGCTTCTGGCCCCCCAGTGGATTCAACGGAGGAGCTACGCGACGCCGGGCCCGGGACATGTGTCCGGCGAAGCTGCGCGGCCCCTCCTTTCCGCGGCGATTTATACTTCGTGACAGGCGCATTGGCTTGCGCGGATTGCCCCATCTTCCAGTCAGGATGCTGTGACGACTCGATATCCTTTGCTTTTGTTCAGGGGCGCCCGGGTTTCGGCGCTCGCGATGCTACTGGCCCTGACGTCTTCAGTCCGGGCGCAGGAGGGACACAATACTCCGCCCCCGCCGCCACCCGGAGCGAAGTCGGAGCGGTGCACAGGACGCACGATTCCACAACTTGAGGATGTGACGGCGAAGGCCGGCATTACCTTCACTCACGCGTCCGATCCGGACAAGAAGTACATTCCGGACTCCATGAGCGGCGGCGTGATTCTGATCGACTACAACCGCGACGGGTGGCCCGATATCTACTTCACCAATGCGCCCACGGTCGCGATGGCATTGCGCGGGGAGAAAGCTTACGGCGCGCTCTACCGCAATAACCACGACGGCACATTCACCGACGTCACAGCAAAGTCCGGCCTCACCCATTCCTGCATCGCCATGGGCGGAGCCGTGGGCGACTACAACAACGACGGTTGGCCGGACCTGTACATTACCTGCCTGGGCGGGAACATCCTGTACCGGAATAACGGCGACGGCACCTTTACCGACGTAACGGCAAAGGCAGGGGTGGCTAACGGCGGCTGGTCGACGGGCGCGGCATTCGGCGATTACAACAACGACGGCTTCGCGGACCTGATGGTATCGGACTATGTGAATTTCAACCTGCACAACCTGCCGACGTTCGGGAGCCAGACGTACTGCAAGTATCGCGGCATGGATGTGCAGTGCGGCCCGCGCGGTCTGGAGGGTTCGCGGGACGCGCTCTATCGCAATAACGGCGACGGCACCTTTACGAACGTCGCCGAAGAGGCTGGGGTGAACGGCCAGAGCGAATACTATGGCCTCGGAGTCGTGTGGGTGGACTTCAACAATACCGGGCGCCAGGACATTTATGTGGCGAACGATTCCACGCCTAACTATCTCTATAAGAACCTTGGCAATGGAAAATTCGAAGATATCGGGCTCGAATCGGGTACCGCACTCAGCGACGATGGATCGGAACAGGCATCGATGGGTATCGCCGTCGGCGATTACAACCACAGCGGCCGCCCATCGATGCACGTGACCGACTTTGAGAACGAGAACGACGACCTGTACCGCAATGACGGCGGCTGGAACTTCACGGAGGTCTCTTATCCGTCCGGGCTGGCCATCAGTTCCCTGCCCTACGTCAAGTGGGGAACGGCCTTCGCCGATTTTGCGAATAATGGCTGGCTCGACCTGCTGACCGTGAACGGCCATGTCTATCCGCAGGTGGATAAGCTCCCGTCCGGCGCCCGTTACGAAGAACCCATGCTGCTGCAGATGAACGAAGGCAACGGGAAATTCTGCGATGCGAGCAGGGAGGCGGGGCCGGCGATTCAGATTTCGCGCGTGAGCCGCGGGCTGGCAGTCGGCGACCTGTTCAATGACGGGAACATGGATGCCGTGGTGGAGAATATCGACGGCCGGCCGCTGGTCCTTCGCAATCGCGGGGTTGCGGGGCGGCACTGGGTCAGCTTCGAACTGGCGGGAACCAGGAGCAACCGGCTCGCGCTGGGTGCGCGGGTAAGGGTTGAAGCCGGCGGGATGACGCAGACAGGCTGGGTGCTCAGCGGCAGCAGTTATCTGTCCCAGAACGATCTGCGCGTGCACTTCGGGCTGGGAGCGGCGACGAAGATCGAGACGGTGACGGTTTACTGGCCGTCAGGCCACGTGGACGTGATGCACAATCTGGCAGCGGATCGCTTCTACTCGGTGCTGGAAGGAACGGGAATCGTACCCTTCGCACGGATTCGTCCCGCGGCGGCCAGGCCGGCCAGCCCCACTCATCAGGCTGAACCGCAGTCGGCGGCAAAGATACCGGAAAAGAGCCACTGATCGAGCGTCCCGGCGGCTTGAGTCAGCAAAACAGAGGGGAAGACAGCCGGGCGGCTGCCTTCCCCTGGAGACAATCAGAAGTTATAGGTTGCGTCCATTTCCAGCACGCGCGAGCCGCCAGGATAGGCATTCTTCGAATCCTGGTAGCCCCAGCTGGGAACCGTGCCGCCTGATCCTGTGTTCAGTGTGATGGCCTTGGTCGCGTAGTTGACCAGGTAGCGGAGAGTTAGCTGGTTGCCAGAGCTGAAGTCCGGCAATGGATGGTTGAACAAATGGAAGGCCGAGAAGCGGAGCTGGATATTCTGCCGCTTGTGGATGTTGAACGTCTTATAAAGTGCCAGGTCGTTCTCCAGGTACGGAGACATCGACATGTATGGATAGTTCTGCCCACCATAGGTGCCCACAGGCGGAGCGGAGAAGCACTTAAGCTTGACCCGCTGACCGAATGACCCGGAACCGTCCGTGGCGGCGAGGTTCGTGGCCGGGTTGCAGGTGAGCTTAGGCATGATCATATCGGCGCCCTCGATGGTTGCATCGGTACCGTAGTATGTGGGATCGCCGATATTGGTGTTCAGGCCGATCGCCTTTGCATTGGCCGGCAGAGTGGCAGGATCGTAGGCCAGGCTCATGCCGAAGTTTGGCACGTCGTTGCCCGGCTCCAGATCCGGCAGGTAGCCGCCAGCCTGCCAGGTAGTGATCCCCGAGAGCGTCCATCCGCCCGCAGCGCCGTTCAGCAGCGCACTTCCGGTGTGGAGCGCGCCAGTCGTGTACGTATAAGAAGCGTTGAACACATAGGGACGATCGATCGGCTCCGGACCGTAGTTCAGTCTCCAGACGAAGGGATTCTCCTGCAGTGCGCTGCCGAGCGACTTCGACCAGGTAAAGTTGAAGTCATAGGTCAGGCGTCCTGCCTGCTTGAGCCACGTGGCCTGGAATGCGTTGTAATTGGCGTAGCCGATGCTCTCCGCCTGCTCGACGGTATTGGTTCCATAGGCATAGCCGAAAGGGTGGTAATCGGCGTAAGTATTCGGAATCTTTGTGCCGTCGAGTTGCTGAGTGACGTTTTCCGGGTTCTGTGCTGTGATCCCGGTAACCGGATCGGGCCTGAACAGCGCGCCGAGCGGCGTTTTGTTCTGATCGCCGAAAGCGGTAAAGTCGCTGCCCTGAATACTCTCGCTGACGTCGAGGAGTTCCTGTGTGGAGTTTCCGATGTAAGCGAGGTCGAGGAGGGAATTCCAGGGGAGGCGCTGGTCGATGGTGAGGTTATAGTCGTAGGTCAGGGGCTCTCCGTAGTCGTTGGCGTCGAGGCCGTTCTGGGAGCCGTTCACCGTGGCGTTTGTACAGGTGGGTATGGTTGCGCCAGGCGCGGTGATGGGCGGGCAACTCGGCGGCACCGGCGTAGGCACCTTGATGCTGCCGAGCTGGGACAGCGTGATGTTCTTCCCACCGGGCAGGTTATAGCTCTGAACCTGCTGCGCGGTGGTGAGAGCGGCCGCATAGTCGTTGTACTGGCCGGTAAAGCGGTAGGCGCCCCACCCGCCACGTACCACCGTCTTACCATTGCCGAAGAGATCCCAGGACATGCCGAACCGCGGCGAGACAAACATGAGGCGGGTCGGCTGTCCGGCGTTTGGAATGCCGGGATCGATGCCGTGCCAGTAATAACCCGGGTCGGGCTTGCCAGCATAGAAGTCAGAGAGGACGCGGCTGGGGAAGAAGTCGGCCATACCGACGCCCTTGCGATCGTACCAGTGGCCGTCGTGCTCGAAGCGCGCGCCGAACTCGACATTCAGGCGGTTATTGACTCTCCAGTTGTCCTGAGCATAGCCGGCGAGGACCTGATAGGCCATGTCGCTGATGGGTGCTGCATTCTGCTGGTTGTAGCTGCTGACCACACCCATGTCGAAGTTGGCATCCGGATTCTGCGGCGATCCGACCAGACCTCCGGTAACGAGATCCGGATTTTGTCCGCCGAAGCTTCCAATACTGCCATTGATGGACGTTCCGTCATTGCTCTGGATGTTTCCCGTGTTCTGTGTAAACCCGCCGATTTTTAAGGTGTGGCGCCCCCATACTTTGGTAAAGGTGTCGTAGAACGAGGGCACTTCCTTGCGCACCTCATATTGTCCCAGGGGATTCTCGAAGATGTCGCTCTGCGAAAAGTCCGGGAAGGTATTGGTTCCCGCGCTGCTGTAGGAGGGAATCAGCAGAGAACCGGAGTTGTAAGGCTGGCCATAAGTGGTGGGGTAGCCAAGCGTCGATTTGTAGGCTGCACTCAGGTTGGGAACGGTGAAGGGGAAATTACCATAGCCCCAGGCCGCAATGAAGTCGTTGGTGGCGGTGGGACCGAAGGTGTGCAGAAGGTGGCCGGACAGAGCCTTCGTGTAAACCTTGCCGTAAATGCCCCCTCCTGGAAACGGAACCGCATTACCCGGAGTCCAGTAGATATGCGCTCCGTTACCTTGAGCCAACTCTCCGCTGTAACCCTGCTGGTAGGAGATGTAGACGTGGTTATTGGCGTTGGGAGCCCAATCCACACGAGCACTCCAGACCCATCCGTTATTGGTGTTGATGACGGTACGGGTATAGTCATATCCGCTGGGGGTCGTGGCGGGATTGCTGTAACCGCCGGCGGGGTTCGGCGTGCCGTCGGGGTTCCAGACGGCTGGCCAGAAGCTGGAGAGGGCTTTGGATGCGGGATCGATTTCGCCCGGAGGAATAACAGCGCCGGTTTGACCCGCCGCAGCCGGCGTGGGAGCCGCGCCGTTGGGCATCACTGTTCCGGAGAGATTGTTGCACCACTGTCCCTGCACGGTGGAGGAGAAACCGCTGGGACACAGAATGTTGTTCGCCGGATTATCGGAAGTAAAGTCGCCGGCCATCATGGCAGGGCTTGGGACATACGACTGCAGAATGTTGGCATTGCCCTGGTTCTGGCGAAAGAACTCGACCCCGCCCCAGAAGAACAGTTTCTTGTGGGTGTGTGGAATCGGCCCGCCGATATCGCCGCCCGGATAGTAATAGGAAGCGCCGGCAAGGGGCAGGTGCTGATGATTCTGGAACCAGCCGTTTGCGTTCAGGATGTCATTGCGCGCGTCGAAGAAAGCTTCTCCGTGATAGTTGGCGCCCCCGGACTTGGTGATGGCGCTGACGATGACCGGTCCGTACTGGTTCTCCGCTCCGAAGGAGGTGGTTTGGACGCTGACCTCATGGGTCATGAAGGGAAAGATCGTGGAGATAGAACCGCCCTCGTCCCCAGGATCGAGAACGTCAACGCCGTCGGAGAGCAGTTCGGTGCCGCCACGGTTCGGAGCTCCGTCCAGGTTAATACCGGTGCCAATGGCGCTCTCGTTGGCGGAGATATTGAGGTCGCTGAACTGCGGAGAATTGTTCGTTGCACTGGCGACCATGGTTGTAGCGCCTGGGAGCACCTTCAGCAACTCGGTCGTGTCCTGCCCCTCGAGCGCCAGGTTTTTCAGGTCGTGCGAGGTGATCACGGCTTCGCGCGCGCCATTGTCCACAGGGATCATGGCGGCGGTAGCCTGCACGGTCACAGTCTGCGTCGTCTGCCCGACATTCATCTTCAGAGGCGGGACCATCAGCGAAGCGCCCGCATGGAGCACGATGCCGGTGACCTGCTTTGCCTCAAAGCCTTTGGCCGTAGCTTTTACGGTATAGGTGCTGGGCTGAGCATCAGGGAACGTGTAGTAGCCGGTGGCGTTCGAGGCGGTTACGCGGCTCGTCTGCGTAGCCTGATCGATCAGGCTGACCTGTGCCCCCGGAACGACATCGCCGGACTGGTCTTCAATCGTGCCGGAAATGGTGCCGGAAGTGGCCTGCGCCCGTAGATATGAGGGGAATCCAAAGCACAGCAGCAGACAGACGAGAGCGCCCGCGGTCCACGCGGGCAGGGAACGCGTGCGGAAAAGGGATTGATTGGCAGTTTTCTGAGAGGAGAGAGAAAAAGCCGTCCCCTGGCCAGGGATGGCCCCAGTGCTGATTGTTGTCACAGTGCCTCCTGAACGTCGAGCGTCGTTAAAGCTTGTTTGGCCCGAGACCCGATAACGTGTATATCGTCATCGCTAATAGCAAGTAAGTTAGCATATGAAACTATAGAGATCGGGATCTGGGTCTGTCAAGTGGGCCGGATACCTCCGCGGATTCGAATGTCGCGGGAAGAAAATCGCTTTATCCATGAGACAAAGCCCCCCTCGAAGCGCAATTCATTTCCCGGCATAGACCTGGGCCGGATAAGTTTGATTTCACAGGGGTGTAGAGGGTTCCGCTGCCTGTAGCGCGGATAGCGCTCAGGCATGTTTACTAATGTGACATCTGAAGCAACCGCATTGCCTGGAGTTGCTCAGCGGCCCCCCGTGGGGCTCGGTCATTTCGCGTCGTGAGGTTGCGGAGAGATTCCCGGTGGCCAGCGCGGGTCAGCACGGATGAAAGCTGCGAAGCGCCTGGATCACGCGCGAAGCCGCGCCGGAGTCGATCGC
>DAHUYD010000114.1 GCA_027315385.1 Acidobacterium sp. | reverse complement strand
GCCGAGAGCCGCACAACCCGGCCTCGGCAAAGTAGCTCAGCGGCGCAGTCGCAAGGCTTTCCGCGAACTCGACAGATGCGGGAGAGCGCAAATCTCGACGATCTCTCTGCTCTCTGTGTCATCCGTGGCGAAGCCGCCCCTCAGAACTGCAGGCGCAGCTCGCCCGTCAGCATCCGCGGGGTTACATAGTGCGTTCCGCTGAACGTCGACAGGAAGTTATACAGCGTGTAATTATTCGTCACGTTTACCGCGGTAAACGTCGCGTCCAGTTTGTAACGATCGCTGTGGAAAATGTTATCTTCCCCCAGCGACACATCGAACAGGCTGCGCGGATCCACTCTAGGCGGGTTCTTGTCATTGTCCCCGGTATAGGGCCCGGGTATCTTCACCAGGTCCGAGGTGAACTGCGACACCAGGCACGCGTTCGGCAGCGGCTTGAACGGCGTAGCTTTCACGCCGTTGCAGGCGAATCCAGCTTCGAACTCCTCGTCCGCATCGAGGCTGGCCAGACTCACGGCCGGCTGCCCGTTGATGAACATCGACGTCGCGCCGCAGGCGCTGTTAGGGTCATGCGAAACCGGGTTGAAGCAGGGCACCGCGCCCGCCACCATGCCGCTGTCATAACGCCAGTTCATGCTGTACCACGGCCCCCATTTCCAGGGCAGCTGGTATTGGAAATGGGTGGTCTGGTTGAATTGCTCGTCGTGGTCGATGCGGAAGGGGTAACTGGTCTGGCCCAGGGCGAACCCGCCGAACTGGGTCCCCGCCCCGCCGGCCTGCGGCGTGAAGAACCGCGCCGCCACGGACGACATCGCCGTATAGGCGCTGAATCCATGGACCGGCGTCACCGTGACGCGCGCCGCGAAACCCGGAATCTTCGATTGCTTCCATTCGATCGGGAAGGTGATCGGCGTGTATCCAAGCACGCTCTCGTCATACGCATTCCGCGTGAATTTCCAGATGTACTCGCCGCTGAACACAACGTGTTTGGCGAACACCTGCTGCAACCCCAGGTGGTACTCGTTGCGGTATCCCGGCGCCAGCGGCGAGGCGTGCGCCTCGGTACACGAGAGCAGCGGAGCCAGCACTGGATTCAGGCAGCCGTCGCTCGACAGCACCAGATTCTCATTAAAAGGGGTTTCCAGGGTCCGCGCGTAAGAAGCTCGCAGCACCGTATTCGTCTTCTTGATCGTGTACGAACCGCCCAGCCGCGGCTCCGCCTGAGTGGCATCCGTCAGCCCGGCGTACTCATCGCCGCGAATGCCAATATTGAAAAGCCAGTTGCCCTTCGTGATGATGTCCTCAAGGTATTGCGAGAACTCGCGGACATCGGCATGCCCGTGAAACGTATAGAGCCCGCCCCCGCGCGTCAGGTCATAGGGGAGCAGATAAGTGCACGGCGGCCCGGTGGGCACATTGCCCGCCATGCAGCCCAGCGACGCCAGATATCCAGGCGCCACAATGCCCAGCGTGTCGTCTTCGTTCAGCAGTGTCGAGTAGTATTCAAGCCCGGCCTTCACATCGTGGATGCCATGGACCCACGAGACATCGGTGTGTACGCCGGCGTTGGCCAGGCTGCGAGTCTGCCCCACCGTCTCCTGCTGCACCGGCCCCAGATCCTCAAACGGATCGCGGCTCGGATAATAGCGATATCCGTCGCGCCGGAAATACGTTACGACATTCCATACCAGATGCTGATTCACGATCCGCGTGTAGCTCGGTGCAATATCGACCGTCCCGATCTTCGACCGCTGATCCGTTTGTCCCGGCACCGGAGTCCCCGCCAGGTTTACGCCTCCAGAATTCAGATTGTCGTACGTATTCGGCGTCTGAAACCAGGAGCGCGAGTAGTTAAAGTTCAGATGCAGCGAATTCGCCGGATCGATCGTGTAGTCCATGCGATCGAAGACGTTCTCCTCGTTTCCCTTGTCGTGGAATATCGCAAATTCCGGCGTATCCAGGAAGCGGCCCGTGTTCAATCCCGTGGCAGTCAGGAAGTTCCCCCAGTTCTGCCCACCGTATCCCAGGCTGAAGCCGCCCTGCACTGTCCCGAAGGACCCGTACGAGAGATTCACCGCGCCGGTTGGCTTACGGTCACCCTGTCCGGACCGCGTCGTTACATCGATCACCAGGCTCGTCTTGTCGCCATACTGGGCCGGAGGCGCTCCCTCGATCACCTTCATCGATTGCACGGCCTGATCCGGCAACTGGTTCGAAAATGTCTTGCTCTGCTGGTCCGTGATCGGCTGCCCATCCACGCTGAAGGAGTTCTCCGCGTGATCGCCCAACCCATGGAACATCCCGTTGGAATCAGCCGTGATGCCCGGCGACGACAGCGTCACCAGCGAGCTCAGCCCCGACGAGACGCTCTCCAGCGGAATCTCCGCGAACGCTTTCCGGTCGAGATCGGTATCCATATTGGCCGCGTTGTTCACCAATGCCTGCCCGGTCACTTCCACCGTCTGCGTGGCCGTGCCCACCTTCAGCGTCACCGTCTCGTTCACCGGCGTTGCGGATTTCACGGCCACCGTTCCCGACCACGTGTTGAAGCCACTCACTGTAACGGTAAGGTGATACACGGCAAAGGGCACATTTGAAAGCGTAAACGCTCCTCCGCCATCCGTTTTTACGGTTCGCCGGTAATGACTGGCAGGATTATCGAGGGTCGCGGCCGCGCCCGGGATCACGGCGCCGCTGGGGTCCGTCACGGAACCCGTTACCGTCCCCGAGGACGGTCCGGACTGAGCCCAAACGGGCAGCCCCCCCAACACAGCTACACCAGCAGCAAACAAGATAGAAACAGAAACGCGGCGCAGCAGCGTGCGCATACGCGGCCTCCTTATGATGTCGTGAAACTTACCCGGGAAAAGACGTCTACGCGGGAAGCGCAGAGTCGGCGGGCGGAGGCCGGCTGATAAGCCGAATGAATACCGCGGCGCGGGGCATCTCCAGGCGACGCGCCGGCACGATCGTCTCCACGCGGCGACTGCTGAATTGCAGCGTCACCGGATGGACGACGTGTACGGCGCTGTGCACGGTGACGCACAACGCGCAGTCGGGGTCGATCTTGCCGTCGCGATGAAAATGTGCCTTCTGAATCGTCCCGCTCAACAGAATGAGGGCCGCGCACAGCCCCACCAAAAGGCAGGACCAGACAGATCGCGGTCTCGCGGAGACAGAACGCATAGTATTCATTTGACTATACCTGACTTTGTTCGGCATTCCGGCTGGGGAAAGGCCACCCGGGAGCGCGCAGGCATCTGGTTGGATGCGGCGCTTCGCACCTTGTATTCGGATATTTGGATTCCCCAGCGGTCCTCCGCTTGACACCGCGCCTCTTCCCGGTAAGCTAAGAGATTCCCGACCGGCGAACGACGCCGGCGGTTTCCGAGGGCGGTTCCTTTTGAACGTTCGGGTCTTCTATCACGACAAGTGTTTCGACGGCGCCTGCTCGGCCTCGCTCTTCAGCCGATTCCACCGCGAGTGCATCCGTCAGGACGCCTCCTACGAATTCTGCGGCCTGGTCCATCGCGCCGGCGCCCTGTTCAGCGAAGCGGATTTCACCGGCGACGAGAACGCCATCGTGGATTTCAAATACTCCGCCTCGTCCCGCATCACCTGGTGGTTCGATCACCACCTCAGCGCCTTCCTCACCCCCGAAGATCATCAGGATTACCTCCAGGGTATGGCCGACGGCCGCTACAAAGACCGCCGCTTCTACGATCCGAATTACATCTCCTGCACGAGCTTCCTGGCGCACATCGCCTCCACCCGTTTCGGCTTCAACGCCGCCCCCGTCGCGGATCTCGTCAAGTGGGCCGACATCGTCGACGGCGCGCTCTACACCAGCGCCCAGTCCGCGGTCGAAATGCCCGCGCCCGCCATGAAGCTCACCCTCGTCATCGAGTCCACCCAGGACCCCACCTTCATGCCGTGCCTCATCCCCCTGCTCACCCGCATGAGCCTGCAGCAGGTCCTCGACCAGCCCTGGATCGCCAGCCTCCTTCCGCCCCTCCTCGATCGCCACGCGCGCGCCATCGAGCTCATCCGCTCCCGCTCCGAATCGAAGCAGGGCACCATCTTCTTCGACATCTCCGACCAGCCCAGCGAGGGCTACAACAAATTCATCCCCTACTATCTCCACCCGGAAGCCACTTACTCCATTGGCCTCTCCAAATCCAGCTTCCGCACCAAGGTCTCGGTTGGCTCGAATCCCTGGACCAAAACAAAGCCCGAGGACATGGTCAACCTCGCCACCATCTGCGAACGCTACGGCGGCGGAGGCCACGCCCGCGTCGGAGCCATCTCTTTCCCGCCCGACCGCGAAGACGACGCCCGCCGCGCCGCCGCTGAGATTGTCGCCGAGTTGCGCGCCGCCGCGGCGAAGTGATCGGTCCCACTCAGGTTTCGAGCACCCACGGCAACCAGGCTCTTGTTTAGACGAAGACACGGAGATGACTCGACCTTCCCGCAAACCTCTCAGCCTCGCGACGCTGCGGCTGCTCTGGGGCTCGTTTGCCATGAGCTTCGTGCTCATCGCGGGGGTTGCCGCGGTTCCCGCCGGGATCCCGGCCCATCGTCTCGGGTGGAGCCTTCTCATCCTTGCTGCGTTGATCTCGTGGTCCGCCTGGAGCGTGTACCATCTGCGCCGCGGACTCTTCGCCCGCGCCGCCCTCAAAGCCATGGAAGGGAACTCCGACGCGGCTGCGAAGGTGCAAACGACCGCCCACCTTCTGGGCTTCGCCTCGGCGGAAAGCATTGTGCTTTGCGGCGTGCTGGCCCACTTCGTGCTCCATTCCCCTCCATGGGTCAGCGCCAGCTTCTATGTCGCAGGAACCGCACTTCTCCTCCTCTACTGGCCAACCTAACTGCCGCGGCTGCGTTCCTGCTGTCCCCGTCGCAGCCAGCCGGTTGACCCCTGCCGCTTCACCCCTGACCGCTTTTCCGCTAAAATACGGAAGGAAAGGTTCAAACAGCATCATGCCCAAGCAGGGAATTCACCCCAATTATCACGAGATTCGCGTCGTCTGCGCGTGCGGCAACAACTTCGCCACCAAATCCACGCACAAGGGCGACATCCACGCGGAAATCTGCTCCAACTGCCACCCGTTCTTTACCGGCAAGCAAAAGATGATCGATACCGCGGGCCGCGTTGAGCGTTTCCGCCGCAAGTACGCCAAGACGGAGACGCCGGCCACCCGCTAGCCGCGAGCGGCCCTTGACAAACCCAGGCCTCCGCCTCGGCGGGGGCCTTTCTTATGAGGAAGCACTGGGACAATCCGATGGAGCACGCGATGCCGGAGCAGACCCGCGTCCCGGCATCGGTGCAGATCGGCAATGTCACCGTTGCTCCGGCCACCGTGCTCGCCCCCATGGCCGGCGTCACGGACACGGTCTTCCGCCGGTTCATCCGGAACGCGAGTGTCTTCTCCGCTGTTCCAGAACACGCCTCGGTAGAAGAGCAAGTGACGAACCAAGCGTCCGGCTGCGGGCTCATCATGACCGAGTTCACCTCGGCCGACGGCCTCTCCCGCATGAGGGAGTCCAAGCGCAAGCGCTATCTCACCTTCTACGAGGACGAACACCCCATCGCCGCGCAGATCTTCGGTTCCAATCCGGAAACGCTGGCGGAGGCCGCGCGCATCGTCGAGGAAACCGGGTTCGACATCGTCGACCTCAACCTCGGCTGCCCCTCCAAACGTGTCGTCTCCTGCAACGGAGGCAGCGGCCTCCTTCGCGATCTCCCCCTCATCGGCGAGATCTTCCGCCAGGTTCGCGCCTCCGTCAGCATCCCGTTCACGGTCAAGTTCCGATTGGGCTGGAACGATAACCACATCGTCTGCGTCCCGCTGGCTCGCCTCGCGGAGGACTCCGGCCTGAACGCGGTCGCCCTCCACGCCCGCACCCGCGAGCAGGGCTACACCGGTCAGGCCCGCTGGGAGCACATCGCAGAGGTCAAGGACGCCGTCGGCATCCCCGTCATCGGCAATGGCGACGTGCGCACCCCGGAGGACGCTTGCGCCCTGATCGCCAGGACCGGCTGCGACGCCGTCATGATCGGCCGGGCCGCTCCCGCCAATCCCTGGATCTTCCGCCAGATCGCACAGTACACGGCCACCGGCCGCTACGACGTGCCGACTGATCAGGACTGCTATCGCATGATTCGCACCTATTTCCGGATGCTCCTGGAAGGGGCCGATCCCTGGGCACCCGAGGGCGCAAGCCGCGCGCCCGCGCCCGACGCAGCCGGCAAGATGAAGCAGTTCGCTTCCTGGTTCACCCACGGCGTTCCAGGCGGAACGGCGCTGCGCAAGTCCATCTACGAAGCCCGTTCCGGCGCGGCGATTCTCGACGCCGTGGACCGCTTCTTCAGCAGGGGGCTGGCCGTCCGGGCGGAGTTGGAGCCCGCACCGGAGACCCTCGCTACCCTCTGATTCCGGCTCCTGAAGTCATATCGTGCACGAGTGGTAAACTCCGTTGACTTTACGGGGGTTAGCGACGGGTTTGA
>DAHUYD010000092.1 GCA_027315385.1 Acidobacterium sp. | reverse complement strand
GTGCATCAGCCGCTGCGGGAGATGGGGCAAACAGCGGCGGCGAGCCTGCTGCGGCTGATCCGGGAGGGCGCGGACGCGGCCGGGGCGGAGGCGGTTCTGGTGGCGCCGACGTTTGTGAAGCGGCATTCGACGGGGAGAGCGGCCGGGAGTAGTTCGTAGGCGGCGCCCCGGGAGTACGCGCGACAGCGATCGCGGGGAATTACTGGGCGACGACGTCGACTGCGACGGGAACATTGCGGGGGGGGAAGCAGGTGTTCAGGTCGCAGGCCTGGTAGCGCAGGGATCCCTGGATGAGATGGTTGCCGGGCTGGGCGACGATGCGCATGGCGACCACGATTTCGCCGGTGTAGACGCTGAGCTTCTGCGAAGGGAAGGCGGGGAAGGCGTAAAGCGTGCCGGCGGGGAACTGCACGGCGGCGACTTTTACGCCAGCGGGAGCCGAAGCGTTGAGGTCGGTGCGGATGAGGCTCTTCTGCAGCGGGGTATGCGAATTGATGTGCAGGCCCTTTGAGATGCGGAAGTGCATTTCCACGGTGTAGGGCTTGCCGGACCGGACCTGGACCTGCTGGGGATAGAGGAAGCGGACCATGGGGGCATTAGGCGAAGCGGAGCCGGAGGTCTGCCAGGGGAGCTTCTGCAAGGGAGATCCGAAGCCGCCGGAGAGGAAGGCCACCGCGGCCAGAGCAGGGACGAGGATCCTCATGATGCCGCTCCGCCGGTCATGGCTTTGCGGATGTCGCTGACGATTTCGTCGCGGGGAGCGAGACCGACGGTGGAAGCGACAATTCTGCCGTTGCGGTCGATGAAGAAAGTGGTGGGAAGGGCGTCGACGCCGCCCCAGGCGTTGGCGATGGCGTCGGCGTCGAGGAGCACGGGGTAATTGATGTGCATCTCCGAAGCGAAGTCGCCGATCTCGCGCTTCTCCGTGAAGAGCTTTGCGGGATCGTCCTTATCGAGGTCGTCGGCGTTGATGCCGATGATCTGGAGCCCCTGGCCGGCATATTGCTGCTGCAGTTGTTCGAGCCAGGGAATCTCCATTTTGCAGGGGCCGCACCAGGTGGCCCAGAAATCGACGATGACGGGATGGCCTTTGAAGCTGGCGAGAGAGACATTCTGACCCTGAAGGTTCTGGAGGGTAAAGTTGGGGGCCTGCTGTCCGTTGAGGGGGGTGGTGTAGGCGTCTTCCGAGGCGGCCGTGCCGGCGGGGCTCGGGGAGGCGGAGGCGCCGGGGGGGGCATCGGCGGGAACGAGCTGCATCTGCTCGCCGCGGAGCGCCTGGCCGCCGAGGCGGCGGTGGGCATAGTTGATGAGGCCGGCCGCGATCATGAGCGTGAGCGCGATCACCATCGCGGATAAAACAAAAAGATTCCGCCGCAAAACTGGTCCTGCCTTCGGGCGACCCTAAATGCCAGGGACGGCCACTGATTTCATTTTACCGGGGCGGAGGATTCGGTGCGGGGCCAGGGTGATAGGATCAGGAGTTTCAGAGCATGAGCAGAGAGCACACCCCCGCACGGCTGGTCCGTATTGAAGCGGACGCGCTGCTGGCCCTGGCCGAGCGGCTGGAGGGCGCCATGGCGGCGGATTTCGACCGCGCCGTGGAGCGGGTGGTGGCGTGCGGGCAGGCTCGGGGGCGGGTGGTGGTCACGGGGATGGGCAAGAGCGGGATCGTGGCGCAGAAGATCGCGGCAACGCTTTCGTCGACGGGGAGCCCGGCGCTGTTTCTGCATCCGGCGGAGGCGGTACACGGGGACCTGGGGATGATTGTCGAAGGGGATCTGGCGATTGCACTTTCAGCGAGCGGCGAGACGGAGGAGATTCTGCGGCTGCTGGCGACACTGAAACGCATGGGGAACGCGCTGATCTCGTTTGTGTGCGATATGCAGTCGACGCTGGCGGCGGCGAGCGACGTGGCGCTGGACTGCTCGGTTCCGGCGGAGGCGTGCGGGCTGGGGCTGGCGCCGACGGCTTCGACCACGGCGATGCTGGCGCTGGGGGACGCGCTGGCGATCGCGGTGTCGCTGCGGAAGGGTTTTCGCGCCGAGGACTTTGCCGCGCTGCACCCGGGGGGCAAGCTGGGGAAACGGCTCTCGACGGTGGGGCAGCTGATGCGGACGGGCGAGGAGATTCCGCGGGTAGCGCCGGAAACGCCGATGAAGGACGTGATCTACGAGATGTCGCGAAAGAAGCTGGGGATGACGACGGTGGAGCGCGACGGGCGGCTGGCGGGGATCATCAGCGACGGCGATTTGCGGCGGCTGCTGGAGCGGGACGGGCCGGAGGGACTGCGCAGGACGGCCGGAGAGGCGATGAACGCGTCTCCGAAGACGATTGGGGCCGCGGAGATGGCGGTGGGCGGGCTGCATACGATGGAGGAGAGAAAGATCACGTCGCTGATTGTGGTGGGCGCGGAGGGACGGATCGAAGGAGTTCTGCACCTGCACGATCTGTGGCGGACAGAGCTGATCTGAAGGGGCCGTCGCGGGGCGATACTGCAAATGACGAGTCGATTGTTCCGTCGCGGTGTCTAAACAAGAGGTAGGATCGATGCCAATGCGGCGGGTGCTTCCAGTCGCGATGCTTTCCGCTCTGCTGGCCGTGGCGCCGGCGGCGCTGGCGCAGCAGCATGTGGGAACCGCGGGCCATGCGGGGGGCGGAGCGCATGGCGGATTCGCGGGCCACGCGGGTGGGGGTGGATACTCGGGTTTCCATGGCGGTTATGGCGGGTTCCACGGCGGGCTCTCGGGGGCGCGACCGGTGGGCCGGTTTGGCGGCGGGGCTCCGCGATTCCCGGTGATGGGGCCGCACGCGGTATCGATGACGCCGCGATACAGCTTCGGGCCGGGGAGGCTTCCGAGCGGGGCGCCGGTGTATCGGCCAGCCTATGGGTCCAGCTACCGGCCGGCGTATCCGCCGGGGGGGGACGGCCATGGACGAGGACGGCATGGGCGCGGGGGACGCCACGGCGACCATGATCGCTGGGAATATGACGGCTATGGCGGCTTTGGCAACTACGGGGCGTATAACGGCTTCGCGTATCCATTTATTAATTCCTGGGAACTGCTGCCGGGGGACCTGGGATACTCGGATTTTTCCGACGACGATACGAGCGGCGGTCAGACGGCGAATCAAACTGGGCCGGAGCAGGAATCACAGCCGGCATACGAGCCGGACTACGGGCCAGATTCCGGGCCAGGCTACGGGCCGGATTCCTCGATGCCGGAAGAGGGCTACCGCGGGGAGTATGCGCCTCCACCGCCGGCTGACACGGAACCGGCGGCCAGCGCGGCGCCCCTTGCTCCCGAGCCGCGGCTAACGCTGATCTTTAAGGATGGACACACGGAGCAGGTGCGCAATTATGCGCTGACGCAGGGCGCTCTGCTCAATCTGGACCAGGCGGATGCGGGCCGGGTGAGGCGGATTCCGCTGGCCAGCCTGAACGTGCCGGCGACGGAGAAGGCCGCGCAACAGGCGGGGCTGGAGTTCTCGCCGCCAGCTTCGTAGCCGGTTTCGCAGGAAGTTTCCCATTGGATGAGGCGATATAGGAACTGCGCGCCCGGCTATACGCTGCGTCTGGCAACCCATAGCCGGGTCGTTTCCTATAGCGGTAAGGCCTACCGGGCGCTGCCTAAATTTAAGGACATTGAAGTAGGTAGGCCACGTTCGGAAACTGGTGCGCTTCCTCGGCCTGAAGGAATCGTGCGTCTCCCAACAGAAGGAATCGTGCGTCTCCCAACATCTGCCGTCCGTAATCTCTCTTCCAAAAAGCGGTGCGCCCCAGGCCGTTTCTCTGCCTATGGCAGCCGCTGCGTCTACGAAGAAAAACCTGCCGAAAAAGTCAAACTGACCCACTACCCGTTCTCATCGCAGCTTTTCGCCTTCGCACCTCAGGGAGTATGCTGAATCGATTGAGCAGAGGGGGAAATGGTATGCGCGCATTTCTGCGGATGGGGATGCTGGGGTGTGTGTCGGCGGCGTTGACGATGGGAAGCGGGGCGCGCGCGCAGGAGACTGCGCCGGCAAACCATAACTTCCGCGTGGCGACCTACATTCCGGTGAACATTGTGGAGCGGATGGCGAACGATCCCGGGTGGATGAAGTCGTCGTGGGAGCGGATCAACGAGGGCGTGCACATCGACAAGGTCTACATCGAGACGTATCGCAGCCGGAACATCGCGCCGGATGCGGCGATCGACGCGGTGAAGAAGTTCTTCGAGGGCCAGGGCGTGCAGGTGGCGGGAGGCATTGCGTACAGCGACCGCGACAACGGGCAGTTTACGTCGTTCTGCTACACCGATACCGCGGATCGGGCGTATGTGAAGCATGTGGCGGAGCTGACGGCGCGGCACTTCAACGAGATCATCCTCGACGACTTCTTCTTCAACAACACGAAGCACGCTTCCGACATCGCCGCGAAGGGCGATCAAAGCTGGCCGGCGTTCCGGCTGAAGCTGATGGACGAGGTTTCGCGGGATCTGATCATGGGTCCGGCGCGCGCCGTCAATCCGAAAGTTAAGATCGTGATCAAGTTCCCGAACTGGTATCCGTCGTTCCAGGCGAACGGGTACGATCTGGCGGTAGAACCGAAGATTTTCAGCGGGATCTACACGGGGACCGAGACGCGCGATCCGGTGATCACGGATCAACTGCTGCAGCAGTATGAGAGCTACGAGGTCATCCGGTATTTCGACGATGTGGCGCCAGGGCGGAATGGCGGGGGATGGGTGGACACGTTCAGCACTCGCTACGTGGATCGCTATCCGGAACAACTGTGGGACACGATGCTGGCGAAGGCGCCGCAGATCATGCTGTTCGAATACACGCTGCTGCTGGAGCCGGCTGCGGCGGGCAACCGGAAGGCGTGGGCGGATTTGCCGACGAGCTTCGACTACAACCAGCTGTTCGGCGGGAAGACGCCGGATTACGGGGCGGTGGCGGGCAAGGCGCTGGAGGGAATCGACCCGGTGGTGGGGAAGCTGGGCAATCCGGTGGGCGTGGCTGTGTACCGGCCGCTAAACTCGACGGGAGAAGATTTTTTGCCGGAGTATCTGGGCGAAGCGGGGCTTCCGGTGGAGATGTACGCGCACTTTCCCACGCATGCGAAGACGGTGGTGCTGACGGAAGCGGCGAAATACGATCCGCAGATTATGGCGGAGATTAAGGCGCATCTGATGGCGGGTGGGAATGTGGCGATCACGTCGGGATTGCTGCGGGCGATGCAGGGGCAGATTGCGGAGATCTGCGAACTGCGCGACACGGGCCGGGAGATGATGCCGACGCAATACTGGGGCGCGTATGGCGCGGGGAATGGCGCAAACATGGGCACGTCCAGGCCGCTGCCGATGCCGGAGATTCACTTCTTCACCAATGACGCGTGGCCGCTGATTCGGGGGACGGCGAATGGCGGGGGCGCGCCGGTGCTGCTGATGGACAGCTACGGGAAGGGGACGCTTTACGCGCTGACGATTCCGGACAACTTCAACGATCTCTACTCGCTGCCGGAGGGCGTGCTGAATTCGGTGCGGCACTATCTGGGCGGAGGCCTGCCGGTGCAGCTGGAGGGGCCGAGCCAGGTGAGCCTGATGGAGTACGACAACGGGACATTCGTGGTGGAGTCGTTCCGGGACGCGCCGGTGTCGATTCGGGTGTCGGTGGCGGGCGCGGGGAAACAGATTCGGAATCTGGCGACGGATGAAGTGGTAACGGCGAGCGCGCCGCCAGAGACGAAGATCACGGGGTTCCACAACTCGGCACCGCAGGGAGCGCCGGAGAGCAGCTTCGAGCTGACGGTTTTGCCGCACAGTTATGAGGGGTTTGCGGTGGAGCGGGCGGGCGCCGCGCAGTAGGGTGACGCGTTGCACGGGCGCCGTCGCTCCGGGACTCTTTTCTCTTGTTCGCTGCCTACCCAGCGCTGGAGAGCTGGGCTAATCAGCATTGCGCCTCCGGCGCGGCGGTTCGACTCCTTCGCCGCGCGACTTTGCTCAGGCCAGGTTATGGGGTACCCGGCAGCCCGAAACAATGCCCAGGGGCTGAAGCCCCGTCTATTCGGCGCCGTTTACGGCACGACTCAAGTCATGCCCTGATACAAAGCAGAGATCCTCAGCGCGATTGGGTTCGTGCTCCCGCATTCGACTCCGGCGGCGGGGATTTCTGCTAGTTTGGCTGCATGAAAGCGGCGGACGGCGGACGGATCTTATTTGGCGCGGCGGCGGTGTTTTTTGGCGCGATCGCGCTGACGTGGCACGATGCCGCAACCTGGCAGAACACGGCCCATCTCTGGAGCCTGCCTTTCGGCGTGGTGATCGGCGCGGGTCTGATGGCCGCTCAGATTGCGGGCGGGATTGGATTGTGGCACCCGCGGACATTGCGCGCCGCGACGGTGGCGCTTGGCATTGTCTATGTGAGTTTTTCGCTGGCGTGTGTTCCCGACATCATCGCCGCTGCGAACGTGTACGACAAATTCGGCGGAAGCTTCTTCCTGTTCCTGTCGTTGGTCTGGGGGGCGCTGGCCGCCTACGCGGGCACGGAGACGGATGCTGCAAGGGCGGCGGGGCTGGGGCGCGCGGCGCGGATTGGACTGGGCGTCTGCGCCATTTCCTTTACGCTGGGCCAGGCTCTGGATCTTCGTGGAACGGCGCAGGGGGTTCCGAGATGGATTCCGCCGAGCCCCATGTTCTGGGCAATCCTGACGACGATTGCTTTCGCGCTCGCGGCGCCTGCGATTCTGTTGAATCGCCAGGCGCGGCTGGCGATGCGCATGATGGCCCTGATGGTGGGCCTGTTCGGCGTGCTGGCGTGGATTCCGCGGGTGATCCTGCTGCCGGGGAACCACTTTATGTGGTCGGAATGCGCGGAGACGTTCCTGGTGGCTGGGGCTGCGTGGACGGTGGCTGAGCTGAGGTTTCAGTGAGTCAGGGCGTCCCGGGCCCGGCGGATTCTACGCGATGGTGTCTTTGCCGAGGGCGAAGCGGAGCTCGCGCGATTCACTCCAGGCGAAGCGCAAACCGCTGGAGACGGGGCGGGTGCCCATCAGCAGGACGGACCTGATGATGAGGTTGAAGAGCTTCGGGGCCTGGCCGGTGGGCCACAACTGGCTGGCGGGGCGGAGGACGCCGTCGGCTCCGGGATGCCAGACGCGATCGTCCCAGTGGCGCGAGCCGAGCGGGAAGTCAGGATAGTCGCGAATGGCATCGAGGGTGGACTGCAGGATGCGGTGCTTCCAGGGCTGCGCGTACTGGGGCATAAAGAGCACGTGGCTGCGGCCCTGGCAGCGGATCTCGTGCACGAACTCGGTGAAGCTGGATGCGTTAGACAGATTGACGTTGCCGTTGGGCTCGCGGCCGTGGCGGTCGCCGCCGGAGATGAGCAGCTTGCCCCACTGCTGGGCGAGGCGTTTGGCTGCGCGGTTTTCGCGCCAGGGGCGGAGGCCGTTCAGCTCAAAAGCGTGGATGAAGGAGTGGTTGGCGGAGAGGAATTCGCGGACACGCTGCGCCGCCTTGTCCCTGCCGATGAGGTAGAGATCCCAGCAGGGATGGTTGAACACGGTGAGCACGTTGGGCAGCTGGTGGAGGGCCGCAAGGATTTCAGTGAGGCGTTTTTTGTCGGGACTGGCCGTGTACTCCTCGAAGGTCTTCATCCAGGCGGCGCCGGAGTCGCTGGGGAGATTATGAATGCCGAGGTGAAACGCCTGGCCGGCGCTGAAGGGGGCGCTCCACTCGACCGAAACCGGGATGTGACGGGCGGAGGGGACGGTGCGGAGCAGCATGGGCGCGGCAATGGTGTCGTGGTCGGTGATGGAGACGAGGGGGAGGAGGCCGAGACGGTTTTCGATCTGAGCTTTTTCGAGATCGAAGGCCAGCTTGGGAGTGAGGGGCGGGGTCCAGTACGAGGCGGCATAATCGACGGGAATGCCGTGCCGTTCGCGGGAGAGCCGCTCATACCGATTGAGAAAAGGCCGGATGACGGGAATCTGATTGCCGAGGTTGGCGAGGAAATCCAGCGTCTCTTTGGATTGGTTGGTATGACTGTGGAGCGAGACAGCGGTCGAGCAACCGCGAGCGGCGTCCGCTTCGTGCCACAGGTACGAGATGCGTCGCAGTCCGGCCATGATACCTCCTGGAGTCACCCTCGGGTCCAGTATCCCGACGGCACCATCAACAGGGCATTAGGGGGCAAACAAAGCTGGGTCAATTGCCGAAACGTATCTCTGGAGATAACGTGAGCGTTACGGCGGCAGAGTGTCAAACAGGTACTGAAAAGATGGGAGTTACCCGTGAGCCTGGAAAACGGCGGGATGTAGCAGCAATCGCTGAGCCAGAGAGCGGAATGGTTACCGGGGAGGAGGGCTGAAGGTTCAGCGCCGGGTTTGCGCAATGTCCGGCAAATCGGATTCCTGGGCGGCGGATTCGGGCTCCAGGTGGTTGCGGGTAAGGCCATCGCGGAGAATCTCAAAGGCGTCCTCCGGAGTGTTCGCAATCTGGAAAAGATCGCGGTCTCTGGGTGAGATTGCGCCCTTGTTCACCAGGATGTCGAGATTCAGCACGTTTTCCCAATAGGAGGAGCCGTAGAGGACGATGGTGATCTTCTTGGCCAGCTTCTGGGTCTGGGAGAGGGTGAGGATCTCGAACATTTCGTCGAGGGTGCCAAAGCCTCCGGGGAAGACGACGAGCGCCTTGGATAGATAGGCGAACCAGTACTTGCGCATGAAGAAGTAGTGGAACTCGAAGTTGAGGGCGGGGGTGATGAAGCGGTTTGGCATTTGCTCGAAGGGGAGCTTGATGTTGAGGCCGATGGATTTGCCGCCGGCTTCCCAGGCGCCGCGATTGGCGGCTTCCATGATGCCGGGGCCGCCGCCGGAGGTAACGACGAAGCGGCTGCGCCGGAATTTGAGATCCCTGGCCCAGGAGGTGAGGAGAAAGGCGAGGCGGCGGGCGTCCTCGTAGTAGCGGGCCATTTCCACGGCGGCTTCGGCACGGGTGCGGCGGAGCTCGCTGGTTTCGTGCCCGGGCTGGCGCGCGGGCTGCTCTTCCTCGGGCGCGGGCTGCTGCGAGCCGGTATTTTCAAGGAGTTCGAGATCGGCGCTGGCCTCGTCGAGAGCGCGAAAGCGCGCGGAGCCGAAGAAGACGACGGTGTCCTGGATGCGTTCGCGGCGGAAGCGCGCCAGCGGCTCGGAGTACTCGGCGAGGATGCGGATGATGCGGCCGTCGGGGCCGTTGAGGAAGGCATCGTTTTCGTAGGCGAGGGGAGCGCTTTGGAGCAGAGCGGGCGGCTTGCGAGATGGCATATCAGTTCTCTTTGTAATGGATGGCGTCGAAGATGGCGATCCAGAGGTTGAGGAAGCCGAGGCCGGAGACGAGGCCGCGGAGGGCGCCGGCGGCCGCGACGCGGGCGACAGGAGCGAAGTAGAGGAGGAAGCGGTTGTAAGTCCAGAAGGGGGTCCAGGGCCAGAAGACCAGGATCATCCCGAGATACAAATGGAGGATGATGCGCACAAAGAGATCCAGGCGGCTGAGCCAGCGGCTCTGCCGGGTGGGTACGGGGGCGGGAGGAGCAGGCACAGATGGCACGGGCGCCAGATTGGGAGAAGGCTGCATATCAGGTGCGGAGCGCGGGAACGCGCGTACACGCCCCGAGGCAACTAAGGCCACAGTACCACAGGGGTGGGGCGAGGTTGAGAGCGCGGGAGGACGATGCCAGGATGGCACCTGCGCGGGGGGCGACTTCGCAGATTTCTCGCACCGAGCTATTGAAGACGGGGGCGTCAAAAGGAGCGATGTTCCCAAAAAAGGCGGGCAGGATTCGCGAGGTTCGACGTAAACTGTGGGTACTCAATCAGCTGCTCATCTATAGACAGGCCGCTATAGGCAGGCCGCACCGGCTGGGTTGTGAGACCCCAGGCGATGCAGGCGGCGTGTACAGATGAGATCGAAATTTCGGGCCGGAGCAGACAGGATCGAAGAAAGAGAGAGCGTGGATGGCGACGAATGCGATGAGGGCGATGTGCTGGGCAGCGGTGGTGGCGATGGTTGCAGCGACGGCGAGCGGGCAAAGCAACGGCACCACGGCGGCGGCGGCAGCCACCGATGGCGCGGCAACGGCCACCAGCAGCCAGCCGACGAAGAACCTGTGGATTGCGAAATTCCAGTGCGACGCGAAGGCCGCACAGGCTGTGGCCGGAACCCAGCAGGCGGATTTTGCCGCGCTGCAGTATTCCAATCTGTTTACCGGGGTCACGCAATTCAGCTCCCAGGCCAGCGCACCCTCGGCGGCGTGGACGCTGACCGGGAAAGAACTGGATTTCGCGGGCGGGAGCGCGGCGGAGCGGGCATTGATAGGCTGGGGCACGGGCCGCGCACACCTGGTGATGCTGTACGAGCTGCACGATCCTTCAGGCAAAGTGGTGTGGTCGAAGAAGCTGAAGACGGAGCCTTCGTTCTGGGGATCGACCGGCTACGTGGGCCCGGCGCAGAACCAGGGAGCGGCGTGGGGCAAGCAGGGCCAGGCGCTGGTAGAGTCTCTGCAGAAATACTTCGGCGGGCCCACGCAGAAGAGCAAGCACTCCTCGTAACGGCGTAAAGACGGTCGGGTGTCTTCGCGCTATCCGCCGGGATAGGGCGGAAGGGGGAAGCCGAGGATTGCGCGGGCTGACTCGCAGCCTTGCGATCCATTCGATGCTCGCCGCAGCGCTCTTCTGAAAACGAGCGGTTACCAGCGGCCGCGGGCGGGCCATATGCGACCCACCCAAATCCCCCCGGCTCACTGCATCCTCGGGTACCATCACGGTATCTAAGGGGCAGGGCAGTGCCTGCGGACGAGTGCCGCGGCGCTGCCCCGCCTTTCTCTATCCGCAAAATTCCAATCCAGGCAGAGGTGCATGGCCGACGAGAGCAGTCAGCAGCCGCAGAATTCCGGGGTGAATCCCTGGCTGATCGCGGTGTCCGTGATGCTGGCGACGTTTATGGAGGTGCTGGACACGGCGATCGCGTCGGTGGCGTTGCCGTATATTGCGGGATCGCTTTCGGCGACGACGGACGAGGCGACCTGGGTGCTGACCAGTTATCTGGTGGCGAATGCCGTGATTCTGCCGGCCAGCAACTGGTTCTCGCTGCGCTTTGGACGCAAGCGGTTCCTGATTACGTGCGTGATTATCTTCACGATCGCGTCGTTTTTCTGCGGAGCGGCGCCCACGCTGGGATTCATTCTGGTGGCGCGCGTGATCCAGGGCGCGGGCGGGGGCGCGCTGCAGCCGCTGTCGCAGTCGATTCTGATGGAGAGTTTTCCTCCGGAGAAGCGGAGCGCGGCGATGGCGCTGTTCGCATTTGGCGTGGTGGTGGCGCCGGTGCTGGGGCCGACGCTGGGGGGCTGGCTGACGGATACGTATAGCTGGCGCTACGCGTTCTACATCAACATACCGGTGGGGGCGCTGGCGGTGTTCATGATCTCGCGGTACATCAAGGACCCGCCGTATATCAGGAATGCAAAGGCGTCGAAGTTCGACAATCTGGGGTTTGGGCTGCTGATTGTGTGGACGGGGCTGCTACAGGTGGTACTGGACAAGGGGCAGGAAGACGACTGGTTCGGCGCAGCCTGGATTCGGTGGGCGGTGATCATTCTGGTGGTCGCGCTGGTGTGGTTTATTTATCACTCGTGGACGAGCAAACAGCCGCTGGTGAACCTGCGGACGCTGAAGGATCGCAACTTTGGGCTGGGCTGCCTGCTGATGGTGCTGCTGGGGCTGGCGATCTATTCGATGATTACGGTGCTGCCGCTCTTCTACCAGGAACTGCTGGGATACACGGCGTTCGCCGCAGGCCTGGTGGTGGGGCCGCGGGGGATTGGATCGATTCTCGGCATGCCGGTGATCGGGTACCTGGGCAACAAGGTCGACCCGCGATATCTGCTGACGTTCGGGTTTATGGGATTCGGGATCATGTCGCTGGTGTTCGGCGACGTGAATCTGGGCATCAGCCCGTGGACGCTGCTGATGCCGATTGTGCTGACGGGGTTCGCGCTGAGTTTTGTATTTGTGCCGATCGCGACGCAGGCCTACAGCACGCTGCGGCTGGAAGAGATGGGGAATGCGAGCGGGATTTTCAATCTGGTGCGGAATATTGGGGGAGGGATCGGGATCTCGATCACGCAGACGCTGCTGGTGCGGCGCAGCGCGGTACACCAGACGGAAATCGGCGGCTACGTTCCGCGCACGCAAATCTGGTTTGAACAACACCTGAGCGCGCTGACGGGCTACTTCGGCCAGCGACTGGGGCCGGCGAACGCGCAGCATGCGGCTGAGCAGACGATGTACCGGCAACTGGGGCAGCAGGCGCTGCTGTGGGCGTTTATCGATGTGTTCCGATGGATGTCGCTGATCTGCTTCCTGTGCGTGGGGCTGGTGTGGTTCTTTAAGAAAGCGAGGCCGGGACGGGCGCCGGCCGGGGTGCACTGAGGGCAGCTAAGGGACGGGTAGCTAAGAGGCGGGTAGCGGGAAAGCAGTCAGCAGACGAGCTCGGCGAGGGCGTCCAGCGGGACGAAGCGGCGCTGGGTTTCGTCCCAGGCTTCGACTGAGCCGGTGAGGATGTCGTAAAACCAGCCGTGGAGCGCGAGCTTCCCTTCTTCGACGTGGCGTGCGACCTCGGGATGCGTTTTCAGGTGCTCGATCTGGGCGACGACGTTGCCGTAGATGAGCCCCTTGTAACGAGAAGGCGCGTCGGAAGCGCAGGCGGGGTCGAGGAACTTCCAGGCAGGCTCCATCAGGCCGAGCCATTTGGCGGTGAGCGGCAGGCGGGTGAGATCGCGCTGGTCGAACATGGCCTTGACGGCGCCGCAGTCGGAGTGTCCGCAGACGACGATGTGGCGAACGTGGAGAACTTCAACGGCGTACTCGACTGTGGCGGAGACGCCGCCGGGCAGGTATCCATGGGGCGGGACGACGTTGCCGGCGGTGCGGCAGAGGAACATGTCGCCCGGCTCGGTCTGGAAGATCATGGCCGGCACTACGCGCGAGTCGGCGCAGGTAATGAAGAGGACATCGGGCTTCTGCATTTCCGCGAGGAGATGAAAACGGTCCTTCCATTGGGGGAAGACGTCGCGGCGGAATTTGGCGTAGCCATCGAGAAGGCGCTTCATGGGCCTATCCAGTGTAAGGGAAGGATCAGAGCGCTTTGGTGCGCGCCCCGCGCCAGTAGAGGATGAGTCCGAAGAGGATGGAGACGATGGTGCCGGCCAGAAGCTGCAGCTCGAAGGTGAACTTATTGGTCGATTCGCCAGGCGGGACGAGCGAGACGGCGATGCCGATGAGGACGACGAGGAAGCCGAGGCTGCCGCAGACCCAGACGCCGGCGCGGCCGCCGGGAACGAGAACGGCGTGGGGATTTTCAGCGCGATCGCGGCGGTTGGCCAGCTTGATGACCGCGGCGAACACATAAAGGAAGGGGATGAAATAGAGGATGACGGCCGCATCCACCAGGAATTGATAGGCGGCGCTGACGGTTTGGCTGATCTGGCTGGCGAGGAGAATAGCGGCCGAGATGACGCCCTGGACGAGGATGGCGACCCAGGGCGTTTTCCATTTGGGGTGGATTTTGCCGAAGGCGGCGGGGAGATAGCGGTCGACTCCGACGACAAAGGGAACGCGGGCGATGCCGGCGACGGTGGAGCCGACTCCGCCGGCGTTGCCGACGGTGACGAGGAGCGCGGCGAGAATGCCGAGGAAGCCGATTTTGAGAGCGACGGAGCCGATGGTGATGGCGCTGAAGACGCCGCTCTGCGCATTGATGGAGGCGGCAGGCTGCAGGGCGAGGACGGCGAAGGTTCCGGCAATGTAGATGAAGGCGATCATGGCGCCGGCGCCGAAGACGGCGCGGGGCAGGGTGCGGCGCGGGTCGCGGACCTCTTCGCTCATGGCGGAGACGAGTTCGAGGCCGGTGAAGGCGAAGGCGATCTGGGACCAGAAATTGACGGTGCTCCAGTTCCAGGCCGGCAGCATGGCGTGCACGGTGAAATGGGTGGCAGAACCGAATCCGGCGCCGTGGTGGAAGACGACGACCGCCGCGACGCCGAGCAGGATGAGCAACGGGACGTAGGTGCCGACGCCGCCGGCGTTCTGCAGCCACTTGCCGATGTTGAGGCCGACGATGTTCATGCCGACAGCAACCGCCAGCAGTCCCATGGAAACCCAAAGCTGAAAGGCGCGGTCCGTAGCGAGCCACCCGCCGTGCGGTCCGAGGATGTACGCGGCCATGGAGGCGCTGGCCAACAACAGGCCGGCGAAATAGAAGAAGGTGTAGATCCAGTAGGTCCAGCCGGCGATGAAGCCGTGGAAATCGCCGAAGGCTTCTTTGGCCCAGACGTAGAGGCCGCCTTCATTGGGGAATCGGGAGGAAAGCTCGTTGATGACCAGCGCGCCGGGGATGAAAAAGAAGATGGCGGCGATGGCCCACAGGCTGATGGAGGATGCGCCATTGTGGCCGGCGGCGGCGATCCAGCGCGGGCCGAGGACGGCGGCGATGTTGAAGAGCAGGACGTCCCAGAAGCCCATGGTCTTGCGGAGCTGGGACCTGGAATTGGCGGGTGAGGTCATGGCCGGTTCGTGGCGGGGGTAAGTTCCGATGATACGGGATCGACCATGCGGGCCGCCGGGTACAGAATGTTTAGACAGGAGTCTTGTTGAATGAGCGACAACCGGACGCCAGAGAGCCGGAGCGCACTGATGTCGCGGATCGGCGGGAAGGACACTGCCCCGGAGCTGACGGTTCGGCAGCTTCTTCATTCTCTCGGATACCGTTATCGACTGCATCGGCGGGACTTGCCCGGAACTCCGGACATTGTATTTCCTTCGCGCCGCAGG